>CAZWDN010000180.1:0-10619 GCA_964633125.1 uncultured Pirellula sp.
CTCGAGTACATGCTCGGCATTATTTCCACGTATTGGCAGAAGCCGCCGAAGGGAATCATTGAGTGTTATGTCGCCAAGGATCTGAAAAACTGGCCGACCGGCGCGATTCCCGACGACTACGGGCGGCAGAAGATCGCCCGCGGTGAAGGGGTGACGACGTCGTTGGTGCTCGGCAGCGAAGGGAAGTCGACGGTTTACGCGTCGGCCGAAGGGGGCGTGGCGCAGCATGAAGCCGTGCACGCCTATTGTGCGCAGAACTTCGGCACTACCGGTCCGACATGGTACAGCGAAGGGATGGCCGAGATGGGCCAGTATTGGAAGAAAGGCGAGTCGGCGGTGCAGGTTCACGAATATGTCGTGAAGCACATTCGCTCCAGCGAACCGAAGTCGCTGAATGCCATCGTCAACGCGCAGGAGTCGACCGGCGACTCATGGGAGAACTATGCCTGGCGCTGGGCGTTGTGTCACTTGCTCGCGACGAATCCCAACTACGCGCCGAACTTCCGCCCGCTGGGGCTCGGCATTTTGAACAAGCAGCCGGTGAGCTTCGAGCAAGCCTATGGCGCGATGGCCGATCAGATTTCATTTGAGTATCTCTTCTTCCTCACGCGCCTGTGCAACGGTTATCGAACCGATCTCTGTGCGTGGGACTGGAAACGAAAGTTCACGGCGATGGGGCCCGGCAGCAGCCGCACGATGCAGGTGCAGGCGGCTCGCGGATATCAACCGACAGGGCTTTTGGTGAAAGCCGGCCAGGAATACGAGATCGCCTGCACCGGAACTTGGAAACTCGACAAGACCTCGACCAAGCCGCTGACGGCTGCCGGCGACGATGCCGGAGAAGGGAAGCTTGTCGGCGTAGTCTTTCAAGACTACGTACTCTCCGATGAATTCGACATCGGTGCGTCGGGCACGTTGAAGATGCCGACCGACGGACAGCTTTTCGTACGCTGCAAGAGCGATTGGGCAAGCGTCGGCGACAACGCGGGCGCCGTCACGCTGAAACTCACCGCCCCGAAGTAGGCCTGCCGCGCTAAGGGGCCGTTTCGGCGACCATCAATTGCGTGAACTCGCCCGCGGAAACGTTGTAATAGATTCGTTTGCCGTCGGCGCTGAAGGCCGGATGCGGGTGGTTGCGGCGCCAACTGTTCGCGCCCCGGCCGTTTTGGAAGCGATCGAGCAGCGCGTATTTCTCACCGCGCAGGTCGGCGACCATCACGCCCCATTCGCCTGCCGCGCCGTCGAGCTTCGTGATGAGGCCGTCGGTGACCATGAGCGTCATGGCCGGGTTGGTCGAGGGATGCATGCCGTCGAGCACGGGCACGTTCGGCATGCGCGCCGTTTTGCCGTCGCGGGCGTCGATCACGAGGTTGCCCATTTCGACGATGCGCTCCGAATCGGCGAGCCAAGCGGGATGTCCCCACTTCGTGCGCATGTAGGTGAACCGGGCCCGTTCGAAATCATAGACGAGTAGGCCTTGGCGATGACTGGCGTTTTTCGCCATGAAGTTATCGCCGCCGTTGCCGGCCGCGATCTTGAGAAACACCTTCTTTGAATCGGGGCTGATGACCGGAAAGAAAATGGAGATCGGCTTGTCGGAGAATTCCTTCTTTACCCAATCGCCGTATCGGGCGGTGACTTCGGCGGCGGTCGCCGTGATCCGCGACTTCCCTGTGGCGACGTTGAGGAGTTCGAGATCGCGCATGTCGTCGGGGTTCCAGTGGCAGCCGTAGAGCGGCAGTTCATCGCCAAGCGGATTGCCGAAGGCGAGTTGCCGATTTTGGGCGACGATCGTTCTCGCGCCGGTTGCCACATCGACCACCACGACGCGCCAACGCCCGTCGACGACGTCGTGAAAAGCGACTCGCTTTCCGCCGGAGAGCCATTGTTGGCACGCCGCGCGATGCGCATCTTCCGTATGCACCCCCGAAGCCAAGACGGTTTCAACACCTGTTGCTCGTTCGATAATGCAAACGTCGCCCGTATGCCCGTTCGCGGCCGACGAAGCAAAAAACAGCACGTACTTGCCGTCGGGGCTTTCCGGGTTGCAGACATAGTAGCTGTGGATCGTATGCCGGTCCGGCGTTGTGGAAACCGGTCGAATCGAAACGCCCTTGCGCCACGGAGCGACCGGATCGTCGGCGCCGGCCGCGTTCGGCTGCGCGTCCGGAGCGGCGGACAGCACCGGTGCAACGTTGACGCCCAATATGGATATCCACAGGAGAGTTGCAGCGGCGATGCGACGTGACATGGTCGAGCTTTCGTTTGTGCGGCGTCGAGAAAAGTCGCGGCGGGCGGCTTGCATTATGCTCCCGCGCCGGCCCATGATCAACGCGATCCAAGTCGCTTGACGCGCTCCCTTTAATAATCGCCCGCCCCTCATCCGAGGCTACGTCATGATTCGAACGTTCTTCGTGCTCACGGTCCTGCTGGTTGGAAGTTGTGCCGCCGCCGGCGAAATTGCAGGCGACAAGGACGCGGCGGTCCCTCAAGGGGAAGTCGCTAAGTACGAATTCGCGGCAAGCAAGATTTTCCCCGGTACCGTGCGCGACTATTGGATTTACGTGCCGCGGCAATACGATCCGGCCATGCCGGCCTGCGTGTACGTCTGCCAAGACGGCATTCAATACAAGGCGCCGGAAGTGTTCGACCGGATGATCGCCGCAGGCGAAATGCCGGTGACGATCGGCGTGTTTGTGCGACCGGGTATTCTGAAGGCTGCGAGTGATGCGGCCCTCGATCGCTTCAATCGAAGCTTTGAATACGACGGTCTCGGCGACAACTATGCCCGATTCCTCTTAGAGGAATTGCTGCCGGAGGTGGAAAAGAAGCGGACAACCGACGGTCGGGCCATTCGGCTTTCGCACGACGGCAACGATCGCTGCATCGCCGGGAGCTCCAGCGGGGCCATCTGTGCGTTTACCGCCGCTTGGGAAAGGCCCGATGCCTTTTCTCGCGTGTTCAGCGCCATCGGCACGTATGTCGGGCTGCGCGGCGGGCACGAATACCCGACGCTCATTCGCAAGGTCGAACCGAAGCCGATCCGCGTATTCCTGCAAGACGGCAGCGCCGACAACAACATCTACGGCGGCGATTGGTGGATTGCAAATCAGGCGATGCAGCGTTCACTGGCTTTCGCCGGTTACGAACATCAACACGTTTGGGGCGACGGGCCTCACAACAGTAAGCATGCGACGGAAGTGTTTCGCGAGGGCATGCTGTATTTGTGGAAAGATTGGCCGGCGCGCGTTGCGGCCGGGAAGGGCTCTCCGCAGATGCAGGACATTTTGCTGCCGGGCGAAGAGTGGCAACTCGTCGCCGAGGGCTTTAAGTTCACCGAAGGCCCGGCCGTGAACGCCAAGGGGGAAGTGTTCTTCAATGAAGTGCCGAGCAGCACGACCTACAAGATCGGCCTCGACGGCAAGGTCACGAAGTTCCTCGACGGCAATTCGAATAAGGGGGACGGGCAAGCGTTTGGACCGGATGGCCGGCTTTATAGCGTAGCCGGCGGATCCGAGCAGATCGTAGCCTACGACGTCGGCGGGGGTACGCCGACTACGATCGCCGACGGATTTCGCGGCAATGATCTCGTCGTGCGTCACGACGGCGGCATCTACGTCACCGAGCCGGGCTGGGACGGCAAGTCGCCGAGCAAAGTGTGGTATATCGCGACGGACGGCAAGAAACGCGTGGTCGATACCGGCTTGAAATTCTCCAATGGCCTCACGCTTTCGACCGATCAATCACTGCTCTACGTCGCCGATAGCCGAACGCATTGGGTTTACAGTTACCAGATCAAGGCCGACGGCGGCTTGGCGAACAAGCAAAAGTATTACCATCTGCACGTGCCCGACACCGCGGAAGATTCGGCAGCCGACGGCGTGGAGGTCGACCGCGACGGCAGGCTGTACGTCGCGACGAACATGGGCCTGCAAATCTGCGATCAGGCCGGTCGCGTGTTATGCATCGTGCCGACGCCGAATCGGAAACTTTCGAACCTGACGTTCGGCGGCCCGGAGTTCAACGTGATCTATGCCACGTGCGGCGACAAGGTGTTTAATCGCAAGGTAAAAGTGCGCGGCGCGCCGAGTTGGGCGGAGCCGGTGAAGCCGGCGCCGCCGAAGCTGTAAGGCTCTTTTTCGATGCCTGTAGGGAACGCCACAGAGGGCGTTCCCTACAGCACGATTCAACCAATTCGCCTATGCGAACAGGCCGCTGTAGGCTTGTTTGATCGCGGCGATGCCGGTCTTCAACGCGACGATGTCGTTGCCGAAGGTGATCATGCGGCAGCCGAGGTCGTAGCAGCGCTGGGCGAAGGCCGGATCGACCGGGACGATCCCCCAATGTTTGCCGTGCTTCTTACAGGCCTTGGCGACGGCGTCGAGCGCGTCCCAGATTTTTTGGTGGTTGCGCTGGCCTTGGATGCCGAGCGATTGCGAGAGATCGGCAGGGCCGACGAACACTAAGTCCACCGCGTCGTTGGCCGTGATGGCGTCGATGTCGTTGAGCGCGCCGAGGGTTTCGATCTGGATAGCGACGAAGTGCTCGCGGTTGGCCTTCTCGGCAAACTCCAACTGTGCGAGGTGCGTGAAGTTGGCGTCCCAGCCGGAGGTGTTCATACCGCGGCTGCCGCGCGGAGCGAACTTGACCCATTGCACGAACTCCTCGGCGTGTGCGGCGCTCTCGATGCGCGCGGCCATCAAGCCGCCGAAGCCTGCTTCCAGGTTCTGCGTCGCCAAGGCGTAGCCGGTCGGCGGCATGCGGACGATGCAATCGAGGCCGGTGGCGCGGGCCGCCAGCGCGGCAACTTCCACTTCCTTGTAGGTGAGGCCGCAATGTTCTTGGTCGAACCAGAAGCCGTCGAAGCCGCCGGCCAGGGCGTAGAGATCGATCACCGGCGGCGTGCCGAGCCGGCCGCACTGGAAAACGCGGCAGAGTTCGTTCTTGGCGAGGATTTCTTTGAAGCGGCGGACCATCGGTGGGGGCTCCGGGGAAGAAGTCAGGTCCCCTCGCATGCGCGTCGGGGCTAGTGTGTGGTGGTTGGGCCGAGATTTGGCTGCGAAAAGGTCGCAGTCTGACGGACACCGGCGGTGGAGTCAAGCAACCAGCGGCCGGGCGCGGCGTTGCGCAAGTCTATAAAATGCAGGCACTTAACCACGCCGGCGTCGATCGTCGCCGACTTCGACGGGGGGTGGTCCCGGCCGCCCCGAAAAGTTTTTTCTCGTTTTTCGCGAACCATTTGCCCGATGGGGCGTCAATAACGGGCGACGGGCCCAGGTTCGCGGTTCGCAGCCGTTGACCTCGGCCGGAAGGGATGTCAGAGTTGAAATACTGCGGCCAAGTTAGGCCGCGCGAATTGTTTTTGGTCTCTCTCAATCGGCGCTTCGGCGCATTGGAGCTTCCCATGCGGAACATTACCAACGTTAGCAACACGATCGACACCGTCTGCGGCATTTGCCGTGACATCGTCGCCGTCGTTACGCGCAACGTCGGAATGTGGCAGGACTCCATGCGTCATCTGCATCTTGCATTGCGCCGCGCACCAGGTGCGCTTGCCGGCAGTTACGGGTTTAAGAAACCCAAACTGCAACCGGCCCTCGCCCTAGCCTATGCAGGCCCGAGCCTGCGAGCTACGGCAGGCTCGGTACGGTGCGACGTTCGAGTAGTACGCTCGAACTCGTACCCGTCCTTCAGAATCGGCTAAGCATCGTCCCAGCGATCGCTCCCGAATCTCCTGAAGGACGCCGGCCGACGGCCGGGGCCGCTCGACGAGCGCACGTAATAGCGTGCTTCGTCACGAGAGCGATCCCGCAAACGTCGGTGTCACGGCGGCATGTCGTTTTGCGTCTACCTGTCGGCACCCTGCGTTCGGCGTTTTTTTTCACGCCGAGCTTTTTTGAGAGATACCACGATTATGGCTACTTGCATCTTTGAAAACGAAACGGAATTCACTACCGGCGAGGAGTTGACGGTCGCCGAACTCGTGCTGGCGGCACAAGACGGCGACCGGGAAGCTTTCGGAACGCTCGTCGAACGCTACCAACAGGCGGTGTACCACAACGCCTTGAAGCGGGTGCGCGAACACTCGGAAGCCCAAGAACTGGTGCAAGAAGTCTTCGTGCAAGCGTTGCGGAAGATCCACCAGCTCCGGACGCCGGAATGCTTCGGCGGCTGGCTGCGGTCGATCTTGCACCGGTTGGCGATCAATCGGGCGGTGCGCCGGCCGAAGGAGCAATCGCTCGAGAACGAGGCATTGGAAGCCAACTTCGTCGAGCAATTGACCCCGACCGCCGTCGCCTTGGCGAACGAACGGGCCAAGCGAGTGCGCGCCGGTTTGAAGCGGTTGAAGACGCTGGATCGGACGACTCTCACGGCGTTCTACGTCGACGGGCAGTCGTTGGCTGAAATGAGCGAACGATTCGCGTCGCCCATCGGCACGATTAAGCGTCGGTTGCACACCGCGCGCAAGCGGCTCGCCGAGGAACTGGAAGAATTGGCGCCGGCATAGGCCGTGCGGCATTCGACAAGCGAAGTCGGCCGGGTGACGCGAACCGAGTAAATCCGCGAGCGGGCAGACGTGGGAGGCGGGGCCGGGAGCGGATGCTCTTGGTTTCGCCTCCCATGCTCGTTTATTGCAGTCGGCGTTATGCGGCCGGAGTTTCCGCGGAGGCCGGGGCGGCCGACCGATCGAAGCCGCCGAGACAGCCGCAGCCCAGGGCGATCCAACCGATGATCGACGCCACGCCGCCGATCGGCACGATCGCGCCGAGCATCGTGCGATTCGTCAACACGAGAGCGTAGAGCATCGCCGAGAACAGGATGATGCCGAGGAACATTCCGAAGCCGGCGACGTTCCACCAACGCGACGGTTTGCGCGTCGCGACGAGGCCGAGCAGCATCAAGCCGAGGGCGTGGTACATGTGATAACGGACGCCGGTGTCGTAGTCGCCGTAACGCTTTTGCAACAAAGCTTCCAGGTCGCCGTCGGGAACGTCGTCGAACGGCAGGTTCTCGTAGCGGGCCGGGAGCTGATTGCGCAGCCCGTGCGCGGCGAAGGCGCCGTTGACCACGCCCAACGCGGCCAGCCAGGCGCCCAACACGAACCAAAGGTGAGGCTTCACGAGAGTCGTCCGAAAGAATGCCGCGAAAAGTCGAAATTGCGATGCGGCATTGTAGCTCGTGAGACCGTAAAAAACAAAAAGGCCGCCGCGGCTTCAAGAGCAACCGCGACGGCCCAGGGGAGGGACTTCAGACAGGCCGTCGCGACCGTTGTGGTGGTCGCGGCGACGAGGTTTTCGAGCTTACTTACGGCGACGGCGAGATGCCGATGGCTTCTTCTTCTTCCGACTGGATGATGATGCGCGGCGTCACCATCATCATGAGGCTTTCCGAAGACTTGCCGATCGCCACGTTTTCGAACAGACGGTTGACGTACGGCAGCTTGCTGAGCAGCGGCACGCCGTTTTCGCGGCGAACTTCCGTCATGCGCTTGATACCGCCGAGGAGCACCGTGCCGCCGTCCGGAACGCTGACGGTCGTCGTAACGGTTTGGAAGGCGAAGGTCGGCAACTGCACCGTGGTGCCGGAACGCGTGACTTGCTGTTCCGTGTCGTCGGAGGTTTGTCCGGGACCGGTGACCGTACTGCTGGTGTTGTTCGTCGTGCTTTCCGAACCTTCGAACGTGAAGGTGTTCACGTCGCCGATTTGGCTGAAGAACGGCACCAGGGTGAGGCGGACGAAGCGGCGATCGTTCGATACGACCGCTTGCACGCTGAGCG
This sequence comes from uncultured Pirellula sp., assembly GCA_964633125.1. GTDB lineage: Bacteria > Planctomycetota > Planctomycetia > Pirellulales > PNKZ01 > PNKZ01. The sequence continues at coordinate 7,779 of CAZWDN010000180.1, forward strand.
AAGTGCCTTCGTTGAGCACCACGATCACCGGTTGTTGGGCCGCGGCGAAGTCGCCGACCACCGGGATAACGCTGATGACGAACGGACGTTGTTCCGTATCCGAGACGAACGCCTGTTGGCCGTTGAACATCGTGACCTTAGGAGCCTGCAACACGTTGCTGCGGTTGTCGTCTTGTACGGCCGTGATGAAGAAGTACGCTTCCAGATCGCTCAAGATGGCGAAGCCGACGTTCGCACCGCCGGGGGAGGTGGCGGAGAACGAGGGAATTGCCGACAACGCACCCGCGGCCACGGCGTAGGAATCTTGCGTGAAGGGGATGTCGAGGTCGGAACTGAAGACGCCCGGCGCACTGAGGCCGACCGTGACCGAATCGCCCGAGTTCAGGTTTCGGTCCTGATAATCGCGGCCCGGGTTCACTTGCGTACCGGTTTGCGAGAAGGTCGGCGTGAACGCGGGGTTCTTTTGGCCGAAGATTTGGAACGGCTTGTCGACGTTGCTGTTGACGTCCATGTCGAAGTCGACGCCGATTCGTTCGTAGAAGTTGTCGCTCAAGCGAATGAAGCGCACTTCGATCGTCACTTGCAAGTCTTGCAGTTGGCGCAGTTGATTGAGCAAGTCTTCGATCTGTTCGTGTACGGCTTGCGTCTGCGTGATGACGAGCGAGAGCGTCGAGGTGTGTTGCTTGACTTCACCCTGCGTACCGCCGGCTTCGCGCCAGGTTTCCGGTTCGATCGTGCTGGTCATGAGTTCGATGAGGCTGTCGAAATCGGGCTGGACGCCGCCACCCATGCCGCCGCCGGGGCCGAACGGAATGTTTTGCTGTTGGCCGCTCGACGGAGGGCCGCCGCCGCCGGAGGCGAACGGCACCATTTGGCCGAGGACCGAGGGGTCGGTGCCGGCGTTGGTGTTCTGAGCGATCACCGAGATCGGCGAGTGCGAGGCCAGCGTGGCGCCGCCATACGAGAGGCTCGCTTGAGCGTCGGCCAGCGCACCGGCCAAGCCCATGCGACCGGTCGGCACGAAGTTCGGGATCGGGATGATCAAATCGCCGACCTGATACGTCACCGGATACACCTCTTCCGACCGCATCCGGTCGCTGGTGATCTTGAGCACTTCGTTCTTGATGACGTAGGTCAGGTGGTGTTCGGCCAAAATCAGGTTGAGCGCGCTGCGGAGCGAGATCTCCGTGGAGACGTCGATCGAGACGGGCGTGCTGCTGTCGATTCCTTCGGCCGCGAGGCCGCGGTTGTCGACGTAGATCGGCACGCCGGTCATGGCGGAGAGCTTCTCAAACACTTGCGAGATCGGGGCGTTGGCGAACTTCAACGAGACGGGCGTCTTCAACTTCTGTTCGATTTCGAGTTCCTTCGGCGATCGGCGACGGGAATCGCCGTTGACCGGACCGCGGCGACCGCGAAGATCGGCCCAGTTGTTCGGGAAAGTCATCGAATTTTCCGTCGTGATCCCCGAACGATCGATGCCTTGCATGGCGTCGACGAAAGCCCCTTCCTTCTGTCCGGCGATATCCGCGGCGTTGTACATCCGACGGAGGGCCTTGCTCTGCACGGCAAGTTGCGCCGTAATCGGTTCGTTCGGTGCGATGTCTTGGGCGCGCTTGGCCAACACTTCCGCTTCCGCGAAGCGTTGTTGATCAATCAGCGTATTATACTCTTCGACCAACTGAGCGAGTTTGTCTTGCCCTTCGAGCTTGGCCGCCTGCTCGCGGTCGAGCGTGGCTTGTACTTCCTTATTGCGCTGGCCGAGTTCGATTTTCGGGCGGTTCACGTCGACGAACCGTTGCAGTTCGCCGAGGTCGCGATCGAGCCGACGAAGCATGAGTTCTTTCGTACCCGCGTCGAGCGACGACTTTTCGACGACGACGCGCGCCTGCTGCAGCACGGCCTGGGCTTGCGCCGGGTCCGCTTCTTGGATTTGCCGCGATTGCTGTTCGAGCCGCGCGACTTCCGACGAGACTTGACGGGCTTGCAGCGCCTGAGCTTGGGCCGCTTCGTCAAGCAGTCCGCCGTCGGCGCGGCCGGGAGCGATCGGTTCGCCGGTGCCGACGAGCGACAGGCGGTCTTGCAATCGTTGTTGGCTGACCGGGTCGAGCTCGCCGATGCGCGCCTGAGCTTGGCGGAAGAAGTTTTGGGCCGCATTCATGTCGCGACGACGCAAGGCCGCTTCGCCCGCATCGAGCGCCTTGAGGGCCTCGCCTTCCGGCGCGACGATCGGCAAGGCCGCCGGAGCGCCGGCGGTCGGGGCCAAGGTCGGTGCGTTCTGCGCGGCGACCGTCATGTTGCGCGTGGCGTCCGTCGCCGGATCGTACACGGCTTGCGCAGCCGGGAATTGTGAGCCTGCGAGGGGCGCTTGGGCCGCGGCCGGAACCACGCCGCCGCGACGCTGCGATTTTTCAATCTCCATCAGCACCAGCCAGGCACGGTCGTCTTGCGGGCCGAATTCCTTGTCGGGCACGCCCATCGCGTCGGCCTGGCGAGCCAGCGCATCGGCGCGAGCAAAGTCGCCCGCCGTGAGCGCGGCGCGAGCCTGTCGAACGAGGTCGAGCGTTTGTTGCTTACGAGCGGGGTCGTTATTGGCCACGGCGGGACCGGCCGGCAAGGCGGCAGGTTCGCTGCCGACGAGGCGCACGTCCGATTGGGCCGTGGACGGCAACGGAATGATCGTCGGCATCGCGGCCGCGGGCGGAAACGCGTTGAAATTCGGGGCACCGTTCGCGGGAGCGGCCGCGGTCGGGTTCGCATTCTGCGTCACGGAGCCGGCGGCCGGCGCCGTGGCGGCGGCCAACGTCGTCGGCGTGCGGCCGGCAAACGGATCGGTCGCCG
>CAZWDN010000181.1:0-10522 GCA_964633125.1 uncultured Pirellula sp.
GTAGTTCAACTTGATAGGTTGCTGGACCGCGTATATCAACGGAAAGCCGATTCCGAATAATTGATTCCGAAAGTTCTCGAATTATTCGGAACGAAAAACTTATTGCCGCCTTCTGCGGCAGATCGCAGCGAATTCCTGCAAGTCATTCCGAATAATTGTTCCGAATAATTGATTTCTCGGAATGGCACTTATTGTCGTTCGCATGCAGGTCGCATTTTGCGGCCAGCGACCCGAACGAGGTAAGTCGCAATGTCCGAACGAATCCAACAACAGGCTGTATTGGTCGACCCGCGTGAAGCGGCTCGGATGTTATCCGTGAGCCCACGAAAACTTTGGGCAATGACCTTCGAGGAATCGCCTGGAGTGCCTTATGTCCGGGCTGGCCGCCTCGTACGGTATTCGGTTGCGGATCTCAGCCGCTGGGCGGAATCGCGTCGCCAAGGGGGTGGCGCATGAGACGGGGCCCCGACAACGTAACACGGTCCATCGCTTGGAAATTTGCGGATGTGGAATTGCTACTGCAGATTGCCGATGATCTCGACACGCTGGCCGGTGGAGGAGTCGGCGACTTAGAATCGATAATTCGGGAACAGCGACGACAAGTATGGGAAGGCAAACTCCATGCTGCGGAATGGGGCCGCGATCAATTCCTCAATCCGGCCGTCGTACTAGCGACAAGATTGGGATTCGAGGAAAGGGCGGCAATCTCCGTGTTCGCTTGGCGGAAGTATCGCACACCATTGGTGCGGCTTGCCCGTATCGCCTGCGACGAAGCGGATCGACTTCGCGCCGCCGAAAGCCGGCAGGGGGTGCGCCGTGGCTGAGCCCTTCCGACTCGATGTAACGCCTTGGCGTCCGTTTCCCGTTGCAATCTTACCCAAACGTCTGCGTGAAATCGTTGTGAGTGGTGCCGAGGCAACCGGCGTTGACCCGACATTCATCCTGCTCCCAGCGTTGGCCGTGGCAGCGACGGCGATTGGTAACTCCCGGCGCATTGCGAGTAATCAATCTTGGGAATCTCCTGTAACGATGTGGGCAGCCGTGATCGGCGTGCCCGGCTCACGTAAGACTCCTGCGTTCAAGCTCGTTATGCGTCCGCTTGAAGCTCATCAAGACGAGTTAGATGCGGCTCACTTTTCCAAAGACGAGAATGCGCCGCGTGCGATCTGTTACGTCACAGATATTACGATCGAGCGACTTGCCGGAGTATTGCAGGAAAACCCTCGCGGGGTCGGCATGCTCCGCGACGAGCTATCAAGTTGGTTTCAATCCCTCACGAAGTATCGCCGGGAAGGGAGTGATGCCGCGCAATGGTTGGAACTTTTCAACGACGGTCGATTCCGCGTACATCGCAAGACGGGAACGCCTCGCTACGTAAGCGTTCGCGGCGGTAACGTCTCGGTCTGCGGAAGCGTACAGCCGGAGGTGCTGCAACGCTGCCTTGCGAACGGCAACACGGAGAATGGGCTAGCGGGACGATTCTTGCTGGCGTGGCCGCCGAGGATACTCCGACAGGATTTCCCCAGAGGCGTCGATGAGCGAACTCAATCCCGATGGGCAGTCTGTATTCGACGACTTCTCAAGGCGGAGTTGCAGCCCGACGGATGCGGCGGCACGGTGCCGGTCGTCCTGCCGTTGACGCCCGAAGCGTCGGCGATCTGGCAGGCGTTCTACGCCGATCATCAGAGTCGTCAGTTTGAAGCAACGGGTGCGTATGCGGCGGCACTTAGCAAGCTCGAGGGCTATACGCTTAGGTTGGCACTGATCTATCACCTCATGGAGCAAGCGGACGACGTACTAGGGGACGATACGGCTCCGGTAAGCGTTGAGGCGATGCAGCAGGCCGTGGCGACAGTGGAGTGGTTCATCTACGAAACCGCACGCATCTACGGGCGCTGGGCACGAGGGGACGAACTCACCGACGCCCAACGCGCAGTCGATTGGTTGGAAGCCCGAGAGGGGCGGGGAACGCTCCGTGACATGGTCCGCGGCCACTTGTTCGATGACGCCGAGCAAGCCGAGAAAGCCTTGGCCGACTTGGCCGGCGAAGGTCTGCTCACAATAGAAACGACGCGGCACCCCGGGCCCGGTCGGCCCGGCACGGAATACGTTCTTCGTAATAATGTTGCGACACAATTCCTCTAGCTTGCGAGCAATAGTGCAATTCTGTCACAAGTCACGGTAGAGAATTCCAGAACAACGCATCGTCCCGATTCCAATTCGCCAAAAGCCAAAAACTAGACTCACAGTCCACTACTTGATAAGGTACGGGCATGGAACTCATGCGAGCCCTAAGAACAGCAATCGAATCGAGCGAAAAATCTCGCTACCAAATCGCCAAAGAAAGTGGCGTCAACCTCTCTCATCTGCAACGGGCTATGAACGGCGAAACCGGACTAAGCATCGCAAGCGTGGAACGCTTGGCCGAAGTGCTGGGCCTGGAAATCATCATTCGTCCCAAATCACGCAAACGGAAGGCATAGAACGATATGGCAAGCCTCTGCAAAGACGCCAATGGCAACAAGCGAATCATCTTCGTGGACACCGACGGCAAGCGCAAGCCGATTCGGCTGGGCAAGATGCCGATGGAAGCGGCCCGGCAGATTAAGACAAAGGTGGAACACCTCGTCGGGGCCAAGACTTCCCGCTGCGCTTGGAATGCCGAGACGGCACTTTGGGTGTCGGAACTCGATACCGTGTTGGCCGACAAGCTCGCGGCCGTCGGGCTGATTCCCAAGCGTACCGCCACGAAGCACGGCCGAGCCGGTCTATTCCTCGGCGACTTCTTGAAGGACTACATCAAGGGCCGGGAAGCGGACGCGAAGCCGAACACGCTCGCCAATCTGCGCCAAGCCGAACGGTATTTGGTGGAATGCTTCGGCACGGACAAGCTGCTCCGCGAAATCTCCGCCGGCGACGGCGACGACTACGGCCGCTGGATTCGCGGCAAGGTAGGCGAGCAATCGGCACGACGACACCTTGGCCGAGCGAAGCAATTCTTTCGCGTGGCCCTGCGGAAGCGGTTGATTGCCGAGAACCCCTTGGCCGACATGAAGGGCCTGAGCGTGCAAGCCAATAAGACACGCGAATACTTCGTTTCCCGCGACGACGCAGCAAAGGTGCTGGAAACCTGCATCGACGACGAATGGAAGCTCTTGTTCGCCCTGGCACGTTTCGGCGGCCTGCGGACGCCTAGCGAATCGCTGGCAATCACTTGGGGCAATATTGATTGGGAACGCGGCAGGATTCGCGTACCGAGCGCCAAGACGGAACACCACGAAGGGCACGGCGAGCGAATCATCCCGTTGTTCGACGAACTACGGCCGCTCCTAAGCGCCGTCTACGACGCCGCGCCCGAGGGTAGCGTCTACGTCATTGGCCGATACCGGGACGCCAAGCAGAACCTACGAACGCAATTAGCACGGACCATCCGTGCTGCGGGCCTGACTCCATGGCCGAAGCTCTGGCAGAATCTTCGCGCCTCGCGTGCTACGGAACTCGCGGCCGAGCATCCGGCGCACGTCGCGGCGGCGTGGCTGGGGCACTCGACCGTCATCGCGGCCAAGCACTACTGGCAAGTGACGGACGAGGACTTCGATAAAGCGGCGCGCAATCCGGCGCGCAAACAGGCGCAGCAGCCCACGGCGGAAGCCAGCACGACTTCGCACGAATCGAAGGAACCTCGGGAATCGCGAGTGTTCGCGCACTTGTGCGACAACGTGCAAAGCGGAGAGTACCCCCGACAGGAATCGAACCTGTAACCTGCCGCTTAGAAGGCGGCTGCTCTATCCAGTTGAGCTACGGGGGCGTAAATCGCCGTCCAATCGGAAAGGCATCCCGAACATCGACGACCGTACAACGCTAGGATGAGAGTCGACTTGGTTTATAACGGCTTCGTCCGCGCTGAGCAACGCGTGCGGTTTCCCTCGCCACTTCAACGGGCCGTCTTGCGTTCACTCTTCATCCGTCGCCGCGGCGCGTCGCAAGCGATCATGAATCGCCTGCCAGTCGCCGGTCGCCGGCGGGCGTTGAATCACAATCTGACCGACTCCTCGAGCTTCCAACGAGTGCAGCGCTTCGTAGAGACGCGCCGCATACCCGCTTGGTTCACTTGGCATGACTATGCGTTCCACTCCCTGTGACGTCGCCGCCGAGGATGGCGACGACTCCAGCGGCATCCAGCCGACCCGAGAGCCTTGGGCCAGAATTCGTTCGACTGTTTCCATTCCGTCGTCATTCGTGAGATAGACCGGCACGAGAGGCGCGTAATGTTTTTTCAACATTCCCGGAGACGGAAAGGCCGCGTCATGTCGGCTCGGTTCGCCTGAGACTTCGGCGAGCTTTTGCCCCAACACGGTTTCGATCGCCGCCGCATCCAATAGTCCCGGTCGCAATAGCCGCGGCACGTCGCGCGAGAGGTCGACGACCGTCGATTCCAAGCCGCCGGGCGTTTGGCCGCCGTCGAGCACCATTTCGATGCGCCCGTCGAGCATTCGTAAGACATGCTCCGCACGGACGGCGGAGATACGGGTCGACAGATTCGCGCTGGGAGCGGCTAACGGAAGGCGTGACGCCTCGATCAGCGCTCGGGCCACGGGATGCCGCGGAATGCGCAGCGCCACGGTCGATCCGCCGGCGGTGACGATCGATGGAATGCAATCGGCCTTGGGTAACACGAGGGTCAACGGCCCCGGCCAAAACGCCGCAGCGAGTCGCGCCGCCGAATCCGGCCAAGTCGCGCAGAGCGTGCGAGCGTCGTCGATCGAAGTCGTATGCACGATGAGCGGATTGTTGCTCGGCCGTCCCTTGGCCGTGAATATCCGGGCCACGGCCTTCGCATCGAGCGCGTTGGCGCCGAGGCCGTAGACCGTCTCGGTGGGAAACGCGACGACGCCCCCCTCGCGCAGCACTATTGCGGCGCGATCAACGGCCTCGGCGAAAGACGCCTCATCATGGATGCGTAGGCACACCGTTTTCATGACTCGGCGACGACCTTCCGTTTCGATGGTAGTGCGCCGACGGGTTGAACTTCGGCCAGAACTCGCTGCAACTTCCTTACGTCCGCGGGCTTCGTGAGATGTTCGTCAAAGCCCGACTCAAGCGCCCTGCGAACATCGACATCACGTCCGTATCCGGTCAACGCAATCAATCGTGCGCCGGCAAGTTCAGGAGTTTCCCGCACGACGCGAGCGACGTGAAATCCGTCCATCTCCGGGAGTCCGATGTCACATATGATCGCGTCCGCGCCGAAGCTTTGCGCCAATTCAATTCCCTCGCGGCCGTCATAAGCAATCGCGGCCCGATGCCCGAGCGTCTCAAGGAGCATGCGCAAAGTATCCGCGGCGTCACGGTTATCTTCCACGATCAATACGTTCAGCGAAGGCCTCTCGATCATAGGCGACTCTTGAGCATTTATCACGGCCTGCGGCTCGGCAATCGCGGCTAGTTCGATGCGTATGGTGCAGCCGCCTCCGATTCCCGGACTGAGCGCTTCTACGCGACCTCCATGCAAATCGACGAGTCCTTTAACCAGCGCCAGCCCGAGACCGAGTCCGCCGCGACGTCGATCAAGCGAGCGATCCGCTTGCGTGAAGATGTCGAAGATGCGCCCCAGATCCTCGGGAGAAACGCCGATCCCGGTATCGGAAACCTCGAGTACCGCAAACTTCCCGTCGTCGAGCGTCGCCAAGCGGACCGTGATTTCGCCGCCGGGATCCGTGAACTTACGCGCGTTCGACAGCAAATTATCGAGCACCTGCGCCAGACGCGTGGCGTCGCCTTCCATCCAAATCGGCGCATCGGGAAGATCCGTCTTCAGCGTATGACCGCCGGCGTCGAACACGCCGCGCTGCGCCGCCGCTCCGTCGATGATCAACTTCGTTAAATTCAACGGCTCTTTACGAAGTTCGATGCGGCCGCGCGTGATGCGCGAAACATCCAGCAAATCGTCGATGATTTTTCCCATATGGGAAACCTGACGGTCCATAACGTCGCGCAATTGTCGCATCGTCTCGTCGCCGTCGTCGAGCATGAGCAACACGTCGACGGAACTGCGCAGCGGAGCCAGCGGATTGCGCAGTTCATGAGCGAGCATCGCGAGAAAATCATCCTTGCGGCGATCGGCTTCGCGTATCTGCGACAACAGCCTCGCATTCTCCAGCGCGATCGAAGCGCCTGCCGCCAACGCTTGAAGCTTTACGACGTCGCCGGTCGAAAAGCCGCTCGGCTTGTTTTGCAGCTCAAGGCACCCCAGCAGCGTCTCGTCGCGCCCGATGATCGGGAGACAAACCAAGTTGCCTAAACCCAACAGCTCGCGCGCCTTCTGATCAACGACTTCGTCCGTCGCAGCATCGTTTGCCAGATAGGGAGCACGATGTCGCAGCACCCAATTCGCCGCCCCAAGATCATCGGAGCCGTGAGGTTCGTTCGCCGCCGCGCGTTCGTCGCTGTGGTAATAATAAGGTCGCCGGGGAGCCCCCGCGTAAAGCAACAATGCCGCTCCGGCGGACGCCTCCGTGATCTGCAGGGCCGCGTGAACCAAGGTTCGCAGAATGGCCGCGGCGTCGAGAACCTTGTTCACATCTTGCGCCGCATTGGAGAGCACCGACAATTCGCGCCCGTGTTTCGTAAGCGCGGCGACAAGTTGCTCACGTTCGCGTTCGGCGGCGCGTCGTTCCGAAATATCAAGAAACGCGCCGATGCTTCCCCGCGGCCGCCCTTGTTCATCCAAAAGCGGGACGGCAAACTCCAAGAGGCGACACGCGTCCCCGTCGTCAAATACGACGTCGAGTTCCAGATCACGAATTTCGATTCCCTCGCGCGCGGCCCGCTGCAACGGCAATTCGTCGGCGGGAACCTCCCGTCCATCGAGAAAAATACGAAACCCGTGCGGGCGCTCGTTTGCGGGCGCGGTTAACGATGCATTTGCCGCCACATCGAGACGCAACATTCGGGCCAAGGCGATATTTGTACGAATGTTGTCGGCCGTCCCGTCCGTTGCAATTCCAATGCCGACCGGCAGCACGTCCAGCAACGTCGTCATTTCCTGCACGCGATCGCGCAGGTCCTGATTCAGCGCATGCAGCGCCTCATCGGCTCGGTGTTTCTCAGAGACATCCTCATGCACCGAAACATAGCACCATTCCTGATCCAGCTGAATCGGAGTAATGCGCGTATGCGTATGAAACACTTCGCCGCGGCAGTTCCGATGCCGTTGGTCCCCTTCCCAGCAATTCGAACGACGCGCCTCGGCAACCGCCGAAGCGTAGCGGCGTCGCGCTTCATCGGGGGGCGCGTCCTTCAAGTTCGCAATGTTTGTCCCCTGCAATTGGCTTCGCTCCGCTCCGAACATCTGATCGAATGCCGGATTCGTGAAAAGTATCGAACCATTTTCGCGAAACACGCAAACCCCTTCAGCCATCGACTCGAGAACGCGGGCTTGCATCGCGAGCGCCTGTCGAGCATTACCGCTTTCATCTAATGCGCGTCGCAACGCTCGATCACTGAAATTGCGTCGTCGCCGCTCCACGTGAATCCTCTCTCCAATCACGCTGATTACGGCCCCATTGAGCGCCAAGGCAAAGATGCGAAGCATTGCCGTGTCAGGGGACGTTGCGGAGAAGAACACAAACCAAGCAATCGCACCGCTAAGAACGGTTGCAATGGCGCCGCACAGAATTCCGCCGAACAACGCGGACAACAAGATAGCGACGGGATAGAGCGCCAATGGCGCCGAAGTGCCCATCCAGGCCATCAGGTAGCAACGAATCAACGTCGCGACGACAGGCGATGCCAGGGCGAATCCGATGCGCTTCGCCCACCCCCACTCCCTAACAGTTCCGTCGGCAGCGGCAGATCCCGCGACGCGGGAACCCGACTCCGTCGTCCCGGCAGTCGCGGCAGTAGGCACAGCTTGCTCGGTGGGCACGGTAGCCGGTATCGCTTGGCACGGATGTGGGCAAGCCAGGAAATAAAAGTGCGAGAGAAGGGAGTTGAACCCTTACACCTTACGGTACTGGATCCTAAGTCCAGCGCGTCTGCCAATTCCGCCACTCTCGCATTTCGCCCGGGACAGGTCGTCCCGAAAAACAACCATCGCATTCTAGTCGAGATCGCTTCGGGCGCAAACCGTGCCGGCGTCGGCGAAAGAGCGGCGTTTTATAAGATTTTCCATGCCCTTTTGCGACGGCCGATATTCGCGGATCGACGGGCCGATATCGCCGCGGAACGACAGCGCGAGTTCGCACTCGTTCCGCTCCTTCATGGGCAAGTCGCCGGGAGCGATCTTTTGCCGCAAAGAGCGATTGTCGCCCAATCGCCGTCTCCTCTGGGAAATCCATGCCGTCGTCCGTTTGATAGTGACAAGTCGGAAGCAGAAAATTCAGTCCGAATCGCCGGGATGTCCGCCTCAGTTGCAGGTCGTGGAACGACATTTGCGTTTCAAACGCCGCGACGGCCGTTCGGCGCATTCGCGCCGGCCGTCTCGTCGCGCTGCGGCCTCGAAAGAGCGCAACGGAACTCGTTCCCCGGTTCAGGCCGCCATGAACACTGCCGCACCACAAGTTCGTTACGTAGTTGTTAAGCAAGAAACTCCGGACGACGGGAACGCGGAGGGTTGGTTCTCGCGCGAACGTTCTTTGGCGCTGGCTCTCGTCGGACTATTGGCCATCTGCCTCTACATTTGTTACTTGATGGCCTTGCCGTTTCTCTCGGCCATCGCCTGGGCGAGCGCTTTAGCGCTCGTCGCCTATCCGCTTCATGCGCGGCTTGAAAAGAGTTGGCAGCGCCCGAACCTTGCCGCCGCCGTCACCGTCGCGCTGGTTGCGACGGCGGTCGTCGGCCCTTTGTTCTTGATCCTGAAGTCGCTAGTCAACCAAGTCACCGAAGGCGTAGCCGGACTTCAAGCACACGCCGATACGATTATCGAACGCTACCCTCGCCTCGCCCCCTATTGGGAAACCGTGAACAACGGCCGAGTCCCCGAAGAAGCTCGCGAAACGGTGAACGACCTGGCCGGTAACGTACCGGGCTATCTCACGGGTTCCATTTGGATCGGCGCCCAATTACTAATCACGTTCTTCATGCTGTTTTATTTCCTTCGCGATCATCGCGCCATCGGGCGCGCGATCGCCGGTCTTTTACCCCTGACGCGAAACGAAGCTCATCAAACGATGCGCCGCGCAAAAGACACGATCTTCGCCACGATTTACGGCAGCCTCACGGTGGCGATCGTACAAGGAACGCTCGGAGGCATTATGTTTTGGGTTCTTGATTTGCCGACTCCGCTGTTCTGGGGACTTGTCATGTCCGCCCTGGCGACCATTCCCATGTTGGGAACGTTCGTCATCTGGATGCCCGCCGCCGTATTCCTCGGTCTGGAAGGGGAATGGGGACGCGCCACGGCGCTGGTCGTATGGGGCGCGCTGGCAATCGGCATCGTCGACAACTTGCTCTACCCGTTTCTTGTCGGGGCGCGTTTGCGACTTCATCCGCTGCCGGTGTTCATCTCGATCGTCGGCGGCATTGCGCTCTTCGGAGCAGCCGGAGTCGTGCTCGGGCCGGTCGCGATGTCGGTCACCGAAGCGCTTCTCGATGTCTGGCGACGGCGTACGGCCGATGGCGGGACGCTGGAAGCGGGAAGCTGCTGACGTTGCGGCGTCAAACAAACCGACGCCGCAACGTCAGCAATCGCATTCAATCGTGGTCAATTTCGCCGCGCTGAATCTTTTCGGCCGTCGTCGCCAGAACGGCGGCACAGGTCAGATCTTGCCGTCGTAGTCGCTCCGCCTCAGATTGAACGAGTGCAGCAATCCTCAAACGGAACAACGAAAAACAATGGGCAAGCAATTCCAAGGCGCCCGGGCCTCCTTCGTTTACTAATTCCACGCCCGTCGCGGCGGCATGACGATCACAAGGTAATACGTTAGTCACGTTACAAACACCTCAATCACACGATCCTTTGGTCGCCCAAGCCCTCAAGGCGATTCTAAGGACGCTGACTTCCGAGACAATATGCGCTTACCCGCAGTACCGTGCCGCGGCATCGAATCGACGTAAGTCGCGCTCCATGCACTCCGTGCAACCTCGACTTACGTCGACGGCCGAAAACACGCTGCGCAGATTGTCACGGCTATCTGCGCACCCCTTGTGGGTTTTGAGGTTGTGCGCAGATAAGCCGAGTTATCTGCGCAGGCCCCGCAGCGTCGTCGCCGTATGTCGATCCAATGCGAACACTTTAATCCGGTGACTTAAGTCAACGCGCCGGCAAATCGGCTTCCGTCGCCCCACGCGGGAAAAAATCTGCGACGAGCGGCGTCAAGTCGCGTCCGCAGGGGCGGATGAAGGGAGCGTCGACTCAATCCGCTTATCCAATTGCCAAAGATCCGAACTCCAAGATAGAGCAATCGCCGGCCCAAAATCCAGGCAACTTTTGGCCGGCTTCGCGCAAAAAAAACAGCCGCGCGCCGGGGGCCCGCGGCTATCGTCGGTTTGCGGTTTGTCGAGGAGCGATTAATCCCACCAC
>CAZWDN010000182.1:0-10512 GCA_964633125.1 uncultured Pirellula sp.
CCGCCGAAGACGATGATGCTCTTGCCTGCGACGACGGCCGGCACCGGCGCGGCGACGATGCCGGTCGGAGCCGTCGCGATCTTCGTCCACCCACGCCCCGGCGTGTAGCGGAACGAGTCGTTTTGATAGGCCCGCATCGGTTTGCCGTCGGGGCCGGGATGAAGATCGCAGCCGCCCGAAAGATAGAAGCTCCCGTCAACGGCGGCGGTGACGGCCAGCATCCGCCCGTTGCCCGGCCACGGCTCCAAGACCTGCCATCCGGCGTCGAGATTCTTGAGATCGAGCGACCAGAATGTGCGCATCGTCCGCACGGCATCGGGCTTGGCGATGCCGCCGGCGACATAGACCTTGCTGCCGATCTGCGCCCCGGAAAGATACGCACACGGCGACGGCAGCGGCGGCAGATCGCGCGTCTTTAGCTCATCGCTGTCGAGCGTCAGCAGGAAGACGTCGGTGAGATGCTTCGTCGCATCCGCGCCGCCGATGCAGAGCAACCCGGCGTCGGTCGATATGGATACGCCGTACCCGACGGCCCGCGTCTCGGGCAACTTGCCGATTTTGCGCCACGCGCTTTCCGGCGCATCGAGCACGAAGGCATCGTGATACCAACCCTTGATGCCGCCGTCCCACACCGGCTTGTCGGGAAAGTTCGTGCCGCCGACGAGCACGAGCTTGTTATTGATGGTGCCGACAAACTGCCCGGCAAACCCGCGCGCGTCGCTGAGGTCGGGGAGACGTTGCCAATTCAATCCAGACGCGCTGTTCATCGAGGGTTCTGTTTCGTTGCGTTTAGCGATTTGAAAATTGATCGGCAATAAGAACTTCACTTCGGTGCGCCGACTGTTCGCCTTAAAAGGTTCGAACTTCCAACGCTTCACGGCATCGACCGCTGCTGAATCAAATGCTTTCTCTCCCGAAGTGTCTTCCACATCCGCGCTCGTCACGCTGCCATCGTCCCGCACGGTCACCGACAGTAATACCTTTCCTTCTTTCCGTTGCTCAAGCAATTCCTTAGGAAATACTGGGATCTGCTGCTCGTTAACCTGCGGCACGAACCCCGCTTTGGCTGATCGCAACTTGTCGGCGGATTCTGCTTTGTTTGCAAACTTCACTTGCTCCTCCGGCGACAATCGCACGCTGACGATGTACGGCATTTCGCCCGCCGTCCAGTGGCCGTAGGTCGTGGTGACGATCGTGCCGTCGGGCAGGACTTCGACCGGCGGGTAGGCGCAGTCGGCTCCCTTGGTGTTGTCCATCAGCCTCAGGCGATACAAGCCTTCGCCGCCGGAAACTAAGTCATCGTACGTGCCGACCCAGGCGACCCAATCGCCGGGGCTCGGGCTTCCTTTGAGTTGATCGCGGAAGGTGATGAAGAGCTTGCCGTCTTTCGTATACGCACAGGTATGGCGATCGCCGGTGAGCGCGGCCGGCACTTCGCGCGGCTCGGTCCACGTGGCTCCTTCGTCATTCGAGAAGATGATGAACGAACGGAACTTGCGAGCATTCTCGCGGAGCAGCACGGCGAGTTGCTTGCCGTCGGGAGAGCGGACCATGCCCGGCTCGCACAGGTGCGCAACGTCGTGCGTCGCAATGGCCGTCGGCTTGCTCCAAGTGAGGCCGCCGTCGGAGGAGAGAATCTTGTAGACGATGAACTTCGGCGGTGTTCCTTTCGCAGGCTTCGTGGTCGTGAGATACCGGCCGTCGTCGTGGAAGAGGGCCATATAGTCGCCGTCGGCGAGTCGGGTGCAACTCGCGCACGCCACGATGCCGCCGTAGTCGCCGATCGGCGCGAGTTCGCTCCACGTCGCGCCGTCGTCTTCACTGACGGCCTGGCGAATCGGGTAGAGGCCTGAGAACATGATGAGCCGTTTCTTGCCGACCTTGTCCACGGTACGGTAGATCGTCGGCACTTCCTGGCTCGTCGCCCAATTCGCCGGCGTGGGCAAGCGCTCGCTCCAGGTGAGCCCGCCGTCGAGGCTGCGCTTCATGACGATGCCCCCTTTGCCGTGCCCTTTGGGGTAGACGATGATCATCGTCTTGCCGTCTTCCAGCAGTACCGTCGTCGGATGGCCGAGATACTGGCCGGCCTCGCGATCGATCGTGACCTGTAGGTCTTTGCGGCCTGACAGATCGAACTGCGGGATGGAAAACGGCGCGGCGGCGCCGGCCTTTGCGGCTTCGGGCGGGGCGACGATGGCTTTTTGCTGTGCGAGGGCAAAGGGCGGAAGCAAGGCCGTCGTCAAAACCATTGCCGACCAAAAGCGGTGGTGCCGCATGAGCAAGTCCTCAGGTATGATCTTCAACACTAGCCCTGACGCGCAAGCGAGGGGACGGGGCGGGGAGCAACTGCTGAATGCAGAGTGCTGAATGCTGAACGGCGGAAGTCGTTCAAAATTCATAACTTTGAATTCATAACTTCTTGCAAAGTCCCCTCGCTTGCGCGTCGGGGCTAGTATTCCGATGGATGGTAAGTATTCAATGACCCCGCTAATTTCCGTTGCGGCGCGGCCGAACGCAAGAGTTTGCCTGAAATGACGACGACCGAACTCATTATTCTCTGTCTCACCGCGGCGCTCGGCGGAGGCATCAACGCCGTCGCCGGGGGCGGCACGCTGCTGACGTTTCCGGCGCTGATCGGCGTTTTGACGAAACATTATCCGGACGATGCCGTCGCCAAGGTCTTTGCGAACGGCACGAGCACCGTCGCGCTGTTTCCCGCCTCGATGACGGCGCTGTGGGGCTTGCGGCGCGAGTTTCGGACCTACTCGCATTGGGCGTCGCGCTTGGTGGGGCCGAGCATCGTCGGCGGCATCGCCGGGACGCTGCTCGTAACGCAGTTCGACGAGAATATCTTCGCCGCGCTCGTCCCCTGGCTGATTCTCATCGCCGCTTCGCTCTTCGCCTTGCAGCCGATCATCGGCAAGTTTCTCGGCATCGGGCGGCCGCACGAAGAACCGCAGGGAGCGACGGTAATCGGCGTGATCGTCTTTCAATTCCTCGTGGGCATTTACGGCGGCTACTTCGGCGCGGGGATCGGCATCTTGATGCTTTCGGCGCTCGCGATGATGGGAATGAGCGACATCCACGCGATGAACGGGCTCAAGAGCCTGCTCGGCAGTTGCATCAACGGCTCGTCGGTCGCCATTTGGGTGGCGACCGGCAAGGTGGAATGGAAGCTCGCGCTGCCAATGGCCGTGAGCGGCTGCGTCGGCAGCTTTCTGGCGGCCCACTATTCGCGACAACTTCCCCGCGCGCTGGTGCGGTGGTTTGTGATCTGCGTGGGCTTCACGCTGGCGGCGTTTTACTTCCTACGGGGCTAAGACGGGGCTCATCCCTTGCTGCTCAGCGGGATTACTCCGTCCCATCCGGCCGGCGGAGTGCGGCCGTGTTGGGCGATGAACACCGTGAGGAAGTCTTTCACGCGATCGCGGGCCGGCACGGCGTGCAGCGATTCCAAAGCCTCGCTCCATTGACCGGTCGTAAACTGAACGACGGCTTCCTCGTATTGCCGGATCTGCTCGTCGGAGAGTTGGCCCGGTTCGTCGGCCGGCGGGAGTAGCTCGCTGATTTCCACGTGCCCTTCGGTTCCGTAAGGCCGCACTCGAGCGACGGTACGCACGCGGGCCGTGGCGGCGGGAATGCGTTTTCGTACGGCGGCGGCGGTCGCCTGATCGATCAAGATCGGCGCCTGCACGAGCTTCGTCATGCCTTCCAAGCGCGAAGCGAGATTGACGACCGGCCCGAAGACGGTGACTTTCACTTGGTCGACGGTGCCGATGCGTCCGGCGACGGCTCGGCCCGAGGCGAGCCCGATGCCCATGCGGAAGTCGGCCAGCGGATGGCCGGGCGTGTGCGAAGCGATCTCGAATTCCTTACGCACGGCGAGCGCGGCGCGGCAGGCGCGATCGACGGCGTCTTCCTGCACGAGCGGCCAGCCCCAGAAGCCCATCGCGGCGTCGCCGTGGAAGTCGCCGAGCACGCCCCCTTGTTCGAGAATTTGATGCGTCATCACGCCGAGCGCCCGGCTGACGCGCTCCAAGAGGCCGAGCAGGTCGTCGGCGTTGCGCTGGGCGGTGCGCGTGAAGCCGCGCAAGTCGCAGAACATGACGCAGACGTCGGCCTCGCGCGGCATGAGCACCATTTCGGGATCGGCCGACTGCATGACGCCGAGCACGGCCGGGGCGAAGAATCCGCTCAGGGCCGCTTGACGTTTGCGCAATTGCTCGGTTTGCCGCAAGGCCGCGACGAGGGCGGCCACGAGCTCGGCGAACTTGACGTCTTCGCGCAAATCGGTAGGGTCGCTAGGCGTGGCCGTGAGACCGGCGTGGCCGTGATAGCGCCCGGCGACGTACAACGCCCAACCGCGGCAAGCCTCGCCCGTGAGCGGCGTGCAGAAGGCCCAATCGGACTCCTCGGAAATGGTGAACGAAGCGCCGCCGGGAGTACCGGTGCTCCAGACGTGCAAAACACTTTGGCCGCGCCGCAAAGCTTCGAGTATCAAACGTCGGCTCGGTTGGAAATCGCCGCCGGTGTGCAGTCGGCGATCCCAATGCAACACGTTGACGTGTTCGTCGCCGGGTTTGGTTTGATCGACGGCGGTCAGCGCCACGACATTGGCGCGCGGGATGCCCGACAACAGGAGATTGACGAGCCGCACGAACAGTTCGGCGTCGTTCGTAGCGCCGGAGATAATCTCCGGCATCCGGCTGAGGACTTCGAGCCGTTGGTCGGCGTTGCGATAGCGGACGCGTTGTAGATACTGCGCGCTGAAGGTTTGCTCTTCCAACGGCGCCGGCCCTTCACGACCGACGCGGGCGCGCTCGACCACGAATGTGAACGTGGTTTCGCCGATCACGAAATGATCGCCCGGCTTGACGACGAATTCCGTCTGCTCACGGCCGGCGACGAAGATCGGGTTGCGGGCCGTCGGGAGTTGCGTCACTTCGAGTCGCTCGCCCGAGAGCTTGAGCTCACAATGGCGGCGCGAAATGCGTTCGTCCCACGGCACCGACCACGAACCGCTATCGCGGCCGAGTACGACCGTATCGCCCGAGCGAAGCGCACGGCGCCAGCGTTCTTGCGGTTTGGCGCCTTGGGCGATCAGGTCGGGCATGGGGCGAACAATGCTGAATGGTGGATGTTGAACACGGAACGGCGGACAAAAGGCAACTTACTTGTCGGCGGCTTTACCCATGGTGATGGTCGGCAGCGCTCCGCCGACGGGGTCGGTCGGCGTCGGCGGGCCGGGCGTGCCGCGAGCCGAGTTTACGGAGTTGGCGGTGCCGCTCAGTCCGCCGCCGCCAAGCCCGGCGGTGCGGCGCAAGAACGCCGCGACCTTCCAGCGCGGCGACTCGTTGAGCACGATCATCACGAAGCCCCAGAGCGCCGTGACGACGGCCAGCACGACCCCGAGCGCCGTGACGCCGTAGCGCCACAGCTTTTCGCCGAGTTCTTGCGCCGGCTTCAGCGCCGCTTCATAGCGCTCTTGCACGATGACCACCCAGCCGGTCGTGCCCGACTCCGCAGGGCGACCGTTGACGACGACCGGCTGAAACGCCGCGATCCAACGCCCGGCGTAATCGTTGCCGAGCGGATCCCGATAATCGACGTCCGCGGCGCTCTTGCGGGATTTCGCCGCGGCCGCATCCCGAGAGTCGGTGAGTTGTTTCAAGCGATCAACGCCGGCTTTGTCGAAGTAGTAGGCCGGAAACGGATCGTCGGGCTTCTTCGCCGCCGTGAGCGCGGCGAGCCGCGGATGTTCGAGCACGGCGCCGCTCCGTCGGTCTGAGTCGGGCTTGGCGTCGACGAGCACGGCGATCAGACTGCGCCCGACGTCGTTGTCGCTGCGCAGCTCGGCGAACTGCCCGAGCGCCACGGTGATGCTCAAGACGCCGACTACCTTGCGCGGTCCGTCGAGCTTATCCGGCACGCTCCATACGGGGACGGAAAACGCGACTTTGCGATCTTGCGTCGATTGGCTCACGAAGACGTTCGACAGGTGCGGAGCTTCGATCGGCTTAATGTCGGGCGTCCCTTCCGGCAGCCCGCCGCGGCCGTTGAAGTAGTCGCGAAAGGCGTAGTTCTTGCCGACCGTCTTCGCCTCATACGGCACGCGCGCCAACTGGTTGCCGCGGGCGTCCATCATCGTCCAACTCGCGGCCTGCACGTCGGGATTGCGCGCCGCGGTCCGTTCGATCCAAGTCTGTAATTGTCGCTGCTCGGCGTCGGAAAGTTTGGCGTTCGCCGCGCTTACGCGCGCCAGTTCTTCGCGCAGGTCGCGATCCGTGGCCTCTTGTTCCAAGGTTTGCCAACGTCGATCGATTTCGCCGGCGACCGCTTCCGCCACGAACTGCGCCGCAAACAAGTTTGTTTCCACCGAACGCTGCGTGAGCGCCTCGTCGGATTCGCTCACCGACGTGCGATAAACGCTCCAAGCAAACCAGCTCAACACCGCCAGCAGCACCGCCGGGCCGATCGCGCCCAGCACTAAGAGCGGACGTCGGGCGCGGCGTAAGGTGCGCGTGTCGAGCGCGTCGAGCACGGCCTGCGGATTGGGAAAGCGGCGGGCCGGAGTCGGTTGCAGGCACTTCGTAATAATGTCCGCCAAGTCCCGATCCACGCCCGGTACTTCGCGATGCTTCGTCGGAATCGGGGTGGTTTGCAGATGCTTCCGATAAGCGGCCAGCTTGCCCGGCAGATCGGCCGCGCGTTCGAAGAGCGTCAGCGTGTCGGGCGAGCGGTGCGGCGGCTCGCCGCAGAGCATGCAGTAGAGCAGCGCGCCCAGCGCGTACACGTCCCACCGTGCGTCGGGTACCGCCCCGAGATCGGCCTGCTCGGGCGCCATATAGAAGAGCGTCCCCAACGCCGGCGTCTGCTCGTGCGACAGGCGCGATTGTCCGAAGTCGGCCAGTCGCGGCCGGCGATCCTGGTCGAGCAGGACGTTCGCCGGTTTCAAATCGCAGTGCAGCACTCCCTTGTCGTGGGCGTGAATCAGCCCGACGGTCACGTCGCGAAACAGCGAGATCGCCTCCGGCGGCGGAATCGCGCCGATTTGAATTCGATCGGCCAGCGAGCCGTTTTCCAGGAATTCCATCACGTAGTACGGCGGGTTGGCGTCCCAGCCGACGTCGATTAATTGCACGACGTAGCGATCTGCGAAGAGAAACGCCAACTTCTCGACTTCGCGCGAAAGGAGCGACCAATCGACGCCGCCGCGATGGGCGTAAAACTTGATGGCCGTGCGGCGGCCGGTATTGCGATCGACGGCGACCCACACCTCGCCGTAGGCCCCGGCTCCGAGAAATCGCTCAAATTCGTACCCCGGCACCTCGGTCGGCGGCCGAAGCCGCTCGGAACTTTGGCGGCGCGCCCGTTGCAGATCGTCGGCGTTTTGCGAAATCGTGGGATCTTGCGTCACGCGCATCCTCGTCGCCATGCGACGGCCCGGCGGCAAGCGGAGAAATCAACTTCTCCCACTATATCAGCTTCGGGCGCGCCGCGACCATCGGGCCGGATGTGAAAATCCGCCGGCCGCGCGTCAACGCAAGCGGGCCCCTTGCGGGGCCCGAGCAGAGCCGGCGGCCGGAGCCGGCCGGTCGGCTGCGAATACGACGATCGTTCGCGCCGCTTACAGCACGCGGCGGAACGAAGCCGGCCGAATCGACGGCGTCTTCGGACGCGGCAGGTCTTGCGAGTGGATTTGCACTTCCGCCGGTTCGGCGTCGGCGGTCGCCGGGGTCGCTTCCAGTTGCGTCGTCGGTTCTTCCGTCTTGAACAAGGCTCGCATCGCCGACGTTTCGCCGACGGCAAGCTCCGCCGGAATTTTCTGCCCGGCCGGCGTCGGCTTCGTCACGGTCGCATGTTGAGCGATCGTCGCCGCGGCCGGTTCCACAGCCGCGGCCGTCGGTTCCTTCTTCGACTCGAAAGCCGGCACGACCTCCGAATCTTGCCGATTCGATTCCACCTCCGGCATTTCCACCGGTTGCAATTCGACGGCATCCAAGGGTTCGTAGAGCGGCGTTTCGAAGACGGTCATACTAGTGACGACAAGCCCCGTTTCTTGCCACTCTTTCCAATTGCCCGCTTCTTCGCCGGCGACGTAGTCGCCGGTGAGTTCCTTCATGCCGTTGGAGTACCACCAGGTCCACGTGCCGTGTTGCTTTCCTTCGGCGTAATGGCCTTCAATGGCTTTCGTGCCGTTTTCGTGCCACCACGTGAAGCGGCCTTCCGGTCGATCGTCGACGTAGTTGCCTTCGAGCACCTTCAAGCCGCCTTGGTTCCAAGCGGTAAAACGTCCGTGGCGTTGATCTTCGCCGACCAAGCCGACGATCTCCACGTTGGTCGTGCCGTTCCACCAATCGTCTTCCGAGAGCAAGACCTTCTTCGCGAACAACGTCTCGCATTCCGATTTCACTTCACCCGTCGGATAGTGCTCGATCTTCGTGCCGTGCCGATAGCCGTTGACGAACTTCTCTTGTTTGACGACCCGTTCCTCGACGTCGTACTCGATCGCAAAACCGTCGAGCTCGCCGGCGCGGTATTCCACTTCGCGGAATTTCTTGCCGTCGGGGTGCCAAGCCAGCGACTTGCCGTGGCGCTCGCCGTGTTCGAATTCGACGGCGCTCACCTGTCGCTTCTTGGCGTCGAGAATCACCCAGGTGCCGTGGAGATGGCCGTTGTCGAACTCGGCCACCGAGCTGAACGGCGCTTCAAAGCCGAGCTCCAGCGTCGCTGCGAAGGCGTCTTTCGTTTCCGCGGCGTCGTACAGCCGCACCCAGCGGCCGTGCTGGGCGCCGTTGCGGAATTCGCCTTGGCCCATCAGCCGCCCCTCTTCCGACCACTTGGCCCAAGGGCCATGATTGAAGAAGTTGCCCTGCTCGTCTTGCGCCACGTGACGCTCGACCTTCACCAGCCGATTCGGGTAGCGTTCGACGACCCGTTCCGTCGGGCCGGAAACATGTGCAAGTTGCGGCACAAGCGGCGCGGCTTCGAGTGCTTCTACCGTGGTTTCCCCATCGAGGCTCTTCGGAAGCGGCAGCGGCGCCTCTTCGGCACGCGCTTCCATGCCTTGCCACGTGAGCAAGAAACCGAGGGCAAGACCGCAAGAGCGACGGGTCTCACGCATGAACATCGCAACACTCCCCAAAAGCGCGGGCACGATAACTCGACGCCGGCGGACAACTCCCGTTCCAACGCTGGAACGAGTACCTACGGCATATCCAATACAAGTGATCGTCCCGGCATCGTCGGAGCATGTAGAGTTTCATGACCCACAGGCAAGGTTTACCCAGCTTCTCGCACCACTCCGAGTGTCGGCGTTTTTCGGCACAGCCGGCGGCGGCAGAGTTTCCCAAGGCGCAAAAGTTGAACGGCGATGCTCACTAGTAATGGGGAGGCGGAGTCACGCCTGCCGGCAGTGCGATCGGCGCGCAAAAAAAGAGCGGCGAGCCCGAAAGCCCGCCGCTCTTCTGAATCGCAATCACACGGAACGCCGCGGAGGGCGTCCCCTACAAACTAGCTGCCGGCGACCAGCAACTAGCTACTGCCCGATTAATACATGTCGTCGTGGCCGCCGTGGCCGCCGCCCTTCTTTCCTTCCTTCGGCTTCTCGGCGATGAGGGCATCGCTCGTGAGCAGCAGGGTGGCGACGCTCGCCGCGTTTTGCAGGGCCGAGCGGGTGACCTTGGTCGGGTCGATGATGCCGGCCTTGACCAAGTCTTCGTAGACGTCCGTGGCGGCGTTGTAGCCGACGTTCCCCTTCTCGTTGAGCACCTTTTCGCAAACCACGTTGCCGTCTTGGCCGGCGTTCTGCGAGATCATCGTGATCGGCGCGCGGCAAGCGCGACGGACGATGTTGTAGCCCACTTCGACGTCGTGCGCCAGCCCGGTCGGCTTCAAGCCGCTCGAGGCGCGGAGCAGAGCGACGCCGCCGCCCGGCAGAATGCCTTCGCCGACGGCCGCACGCGTGGCGTGCAGAGCGTCTTCGACGCGGGCCTTCTTTTCCTTCATTTCGCTTTCGGTCGCCGCGCCGACGTTGACCTTCGCCACGCCGCCGGAGAGCTTGGCCAAACGCTCTTCGAGCTTTTCCTTATCGTAGTCGCTCGTCGACACCGAGATTTCGCGACGAATTTGATCGACGCGCGCCTTGATGTCGGCCGTCTTGCCGGCCCCTTCGATGATCGTCGTGTTGTCCTTGTCGATCACCACGCGCTTCGCGCGGCCGAGGTCCTTCAGCGTCAGGCTTTCCAGCTTGATGCCGAGGCTTTCGAACACGGCGGTGCCGCCGGTCAGAATCGCGAGGTCTTCCAGCATCGCCTTACGACGATCGCCGTAGCCCGGCGCCTTGACGGCCGCGATCTTGAACGTGCCGCGGAGCTTGTTGATCACGAGCGTCGCGAGGGCTTCCCCTTCGATGTCTTCCGCCACGATCAACAGCGGCTTGCCCGAGTTGACCACGGCTTCCAGCACCGGAACCATTTCCTTGACGTTCGAAATCTTCTTTTCGTAGACGAG
>CAZWDN010000183.1:0-10488 GCA_964633125.1 uncultured Pirellula sp.
CCGGCGGCGTTCGGTCCGCTCGGCGTTCCGTACACGCGGCTTCATCGGCTCGACGCCGCAAAGCTTACCGACGACGATCTTGTGATGAATTTCCAGAGGGCCCTGCAAGTCGTCGCGCGGCAAGCCGTGCGAAAGCTCGGCCTCGAAGTGGTCGGCCGCGCGAGCCTGAAGGGAAAGATCGATCTCGCCGGCGTTTACGGCCACCTCGCCGATTTGGAAGAAGCGAGCGACGAAGCGATTCGCTACATCGACCTGGCGCGCAAGGAGGCCGAAGAGCAAAAGCAATCGACGGCTCCCTGGGACTTAGAAGAAGTCGAACTCCGATTGCGGCGCGGCGAACCACAGGAATTCGGCCGACTGGTCGAACATATCCAATCGCAGCATCTTCGCGAGCCCGGCGTAGCGCAAGCATTGATGCAGTTGCTTTATCAGGCGGGCATCATCGGCCAAGACGGACGCCCGCGCAACCTCCCCGGCGGCGGAGTGGGAGTTCCCGGCGTGTCGGTCCCCGGCGCGGCAATGCCTTCGGCCCCCGCCGAATCCGGAGGCCTCTGGACGCCCGACGCCGGCAGCAGCACGGCGCCGGCCGGCGGCGGCAAGTCGGGCCTTTGGGTTCCGGGGATGGACTAAGCGAAGTGGAGGCGAGTCGTGAGTGACGAGTGATGAAGCATTGAGCCGCGAGGCGCACCTAGTTGGTCTCACATCCTAACTCATGACTCATAGCGTTCCCCATGCGTCCCTCACAACAACCCGAAATCCAGCCTGAGATCGACGCTTGGCACATGGCTCGGGCCTTGGACTTGGCGGTGCTCGGACGCGGGCGCGTCGAACCGAATCCGATGGTCGGCTGCGTCATTGCGCAAGGCGCCGAGATCATCGGCGAGGGCTACCACCGCAACTTCGGCGGTCCGCATGCCGAGGTGGAAGCGTTGGCCGTTGCCGGAAAGCGGGCAGCCGGCGCCACGGCCTACGTGACGCTCGAACCCTGCTGCCACCAGGGCAAGACCCCTCCTTGCACGGATGCCTTGCTGGCGTCCGGCATCGCGCGCGTCGTTTATGCGATGGACGATCCTTTCCCCAAGGTTGCCGGCGGCGGCGCGGCCCTGTTGCGACAGGCAGGCATTGCCGTGGAAAGCGGGCTCTTTGAATCGTCCGCGCAGCGACTGAACGCTCCGTATCTCAAACTGCTCGAGCGCGGCCGACCGTGGATTATCGCGAAATGGGCCATGACGCTCGACGGCCGAATCGCCGCGGCGACGGGAGACAGCCGCTGGATCTCCGGTGAAGCTTCACGAGCCGTCGTTCATGAGTTGCGCGGACGTTGCGACGCCATCCTCATCGGGGCAGGCACCGCCAAGGCCGACGATCCGCAGCTTACGGTTCGCCCGCCGGGCCTGCGCGCGCCGCTGCGCATCGTGCTTGACGACCACGCGGCACTATACACCGCAGGCCGACTCGTCGGCACCATCGCCGAGGCGCCGCTGCTCGTCGCCACTTCGGCCGCGGCGCCGCAGTCCAATATCTCGCGTTTGAAGGCCGCGAAGGTGGAAGTTCTGACGCTCGCCGGCGCATCGCGGGCCGATCGCCTCGCCGCGTTGCTTGACGAACTCGGTCGGCGTCGCCTCACGAATCTTCTGGTCGAAGGTGGTTCTCGCGTCTTCGGCACGCTGCTCGACCTCGGCGAAATCGACGAGGTTCACGCCTTCATCGCACCGAAACTCATCGGCGGCGCTGCGGCCCCCGCACCCATCGCCGGCCGCGGCCTTGCGAAGATGGCCGATGCGCACGCGCTCGACGACGTGCAGTGGCGGCAGCTCGGCGACGACCTTTACATCACGGGTCGCGTCAGAAAATCGGCTGCGACATAGCTCCGCCGTAAAGCGTCAAGACTGGCAAGGCTCTAGCTGCCGAAGGGATTCGCCGAAGGCGCGGCCGCGGGTGCAGCCGGTGCGGCGGCGGGAGCTCCAAACGGCGAACCGGGGGCATCCGCCGGCGGAGCGGCGTCCGTAGCCGCCGGAGCCGGAACCGGAGCGCCGTCTTTCGGCTTCGGTGCGATGGCGAATCCGGTCATGTGTTCCAGCGGCTTCGCTTGTTGACGTTCCCGCAGACACTGCAACATCCCGGTCGACGACCCCACGTAAATACGATCGCTCGACGTGTTGCGCACGGCCAAATCAATGCCGGAGACGGGCATCGAACCTTTACGCCCGCCGGTTTCGGCGTCGAGCACTTGCAGCCTTCCCTGTGAATCGAGCAAGTAGAGATTCTTTGCACCGGCGGCCAAAAACTTCGCGATGCCGGTCGTATACCACATTTGAATGCCCGAGAGCGGGTTGAGGCGTAACATCTCGCCGGTTTCCGATATGGCGAACAGCTTTCCGTCGATGGCGATGAGTGGACGCGAAATCGAATTGGTGCCGCTCGCCTGCCACACGTCCAACCCGGATACTTCGTCAAGACAATAGACGGTTCCGCTCAGTGCGGCGGCGTAGACGAACGGCGACATGTACACCGGCGCCGCTGTCGCCTTGTCGTTCATGCGGAAGCGGAATTGAATTAACTCTTTCGCTTGCTCGCGCGAGTAGACGTAGCCCTTGTCAGTCGTCCAAAGCACGCGATTGCCGACGGTCACCGGTGATTGCGAAGTGCCCCCCGTGCCGCTGAATCGCGTCGGTACGTGGTCGAGCAAACGTTCGCGCAGGATCTTGTAACCTTCGACCAGGCCGCCGTCGAGCGGTACGTAAACTCGATCGTCGCTGATCGCCGGGCCCGCCGACGGAGCTTTTCCCAAACGCTGCGACCAAATCTGCCCGCCGGTTGCACGGTCGAGCAAATACAGCGTGTCACCGTTGGTTGCGGCGACATATTTGTCGTTCACCGCCGGCAGGTGCGTCTGATAGGACGCTTTGCCGATCTCCGTCACCCAATAGGTGCGCCCCGTCTCGGCGTCGATCCCCTGCAAGAGCGCCGTATTGGTCTGCGCAACGATCAACCCGCGGTGAACAATGACGTTTTCCACTCGTCCGCGCGCCGGATCGACGCGCAGCGCCGTCGACCACACGCGTTCAAGGCCGAGTTGTTGCGCGACGGGATTCGAGATGAGCTCTCCGCCCGACTGCGCCGCGCAAGGTCGCGCAGCGCCGAAGAACAGGGTACCGAAGAACATCGTCGTTGCGAGAACGCCGGAAAAAATCCCGTTTGCCATGACCGCCTGCTTGCTGCGAAGTGACTCGGAATGATGTGAGGCCGACCGAAACGGCACCCTGACGGCGACGGAATTCATTCCGCCGAGCGTCTGACGTGCCGTAACGAAATTATGCGATGCATCCGGCCGCCGTGCCGAGGAAATTCAGCTCGCGAATTACCGTGCCCCCGTAAAGACGGGGGGCAATGGCGAAGGTGAGCCGAGGATTCTATGATAATTGCTCCTAACGACGTTCGAAGCGGCAAATTAGGGCCATTTCGAACGATTTTCCCCGGTCGGCGACGATGAGATCATGGATTTAGCGAACGTGACGCCGCCGGAGCGCTCGCTCAGCCAGGAAATCGTCGGTTACCTAAACTTTTCCGAAGGCCCCCCCGACGCCAAGTTCTATCGGGCCGTCAGTGAAGCCTTCCACCGGCTGCGCCACGGTCACGACCTTCCGCACGCCGTCGCGGGACGTGCCGCCGAACCAATGCCGATCTGGCGCCGCTTCGCCGATTGGCTCCGATCCGAAGCGGTTCGCCTTGCCGCCGAAGAGCCGGCCTTCCGCAGCATCGAACAGGCGGAAGGAGTCATGGCGTCGACATTCGACCACGTGATTCCCGCCTACCGATCGTTTCATCGCGATCTGCTGTTCCACCAGCCGGACGACGATCTCTTTCGCCCCTACTTTACGGCGCGGATTCTGCAAACGGTGCTTCGCTTCCGAGTCGCGAGCATCGACGATGACGAACTGGTCCCGCATACGCTCGCGAAACTCAACGACTTCCTCGGCCATCGCCCGACGGCCGTGCTGCAAAATGAGCGAAAGCTCGAGCCGTATGAACATGAGTGGGTCGCGCCGCTGCCGCTGTTCCTCGACGGGGCCGGCTTCGCCCACGATCACTACCGACCGGTGCTCGAACAAGCGCTCGCCATTTTGCGCTCGACCGATGCCGATGTGCTGACGCGCGCCTATTTTGATCCGGCCCTCTTGGAGGAGCTCGCCGTCGACCCTCGGGCTTACGACTTCGATCATCCCGTCAACAAGCGACCCAACTATCATTTCGGCCAGTGGGATCCGCACCGCATCGACGGTCGCGGTCGTTACCGACGATTCGTTTTGCAAGAAGTAACGCTAGACGCCGTTTTTCAGCGCACGCAAGACCAGCAGGAGCTTGCGCCTGAGGAGGTCTTGTTTGAGGCGGGCGCCGTATTGGCCGGCACCATGCTCATGGCCTCGGCCGTCAGCGGCAACGGACCCGACGCGCACGACTCCAGCGTGACGCTGTCGACGTTGCTGCCGCGGATCGTGCGCTGTCGCGAAGACTTCTACAACCGCCTCCTGAGCAAAGTTCCCGGCCCGCACGGCGACCGACTCCGCGCGGAGAGCGAAACGCTTCGCCAGCCGTTCGGAGGTGCGCGGCAGCATCTCAATCAACGACTGGCCCGCCTGCGCGCCATCCAATTGCAGCACGTTCATCTGGCGCAGCTATTTGCCAAGATGGGCTACGCCGACGCCGGCCGCCGGCAGGCGCAGATCGTCCCGGTCGCCTCGGCTCGAATGTTGTGCGAGATCAACGGCGTCATCACGACGATCCACCAACTCGTCGATCGCGGCCAATTGGTTCCCGCGGCGGCGGAAGTACCCGAAGCCGTCGCCTTGCTGCATCGCGCCATTGAATGCGGGGCGCTGGTCGATCCGTGGAACATGCTCGGCTTTCAGGGGCAATTCAGCCTCTTTCCGTCGCTGGAAAACACGGTCCGCGACCACCGGGTCGACGTGCTCGTGCACCTCGTAAAGCGAATCCTCGCGCTCATGGTGCGGCTTGTCGGCGAAGCCGCGGCGGCCGGTGAACACGACCTGCAAACACGGCTGCAAAACCTTCTTGGTTCGCTCGCCGAGTGGTGGGACCAGTTCGCTTCGACCACGGTCTCCGGCGTCGACCCCGTGAGCGGCAACGACGCCGTACAATCGGCCGAACAGGTCGCCGAGGCGCTCGGCGCCTGGCACCGCGGCGGCGGCACGGCCTCGGGCGACATCCAATTCTGGCGCAAGCACGTCGACCACTTCACCAGCCCGAAAACGTACGCCCTCGTCGTCGAAACTCTGCTCGACAAGCGCAACTACGTGGCGGCGATGGGCCTGCTCATGCAATGGCTCAGCCGGTTCGGCGAATTGCCGCTGGTTGAAGGAGATTTTTCTTTTCACATGCTGGCGACCCGCTGGTTGCACGAAATGCTCGGCTTCGAAGAAGCTCCGGGCCTCACGACTCCCGCCGCGCGTCGCGAACTCATCGCGAAGTTTTTCGACTATCTGGAAGCCAACGCCGATGAGAATTGGTCGGTGCCGCGCTTCGAACTCTCCGCCGACGGGAAACGCCCGCGCCCGGGCAAGACGCTCGGCGACGAGTTGGAATCGGTCGACGCGGACGACGACGAAGATGCCTTGTTCGGCGCCGCTTACGAAGACGTCACCTATCGCGACAGCACGCGCGACGGCAACGAAGGGAACACCGTTTCCGGCGACGACGGCGAAGCGGGCGAATACGAACTCGAACTCGAAGCGCAACGGCTGATTACGCGACTGGCTTTAATCGAAACCGCCGCGCGACTTTGGAAAACCGCGGCGATCGGCGCGTCGACCGTCGCCGCCGGAACCGATACGCTGCAATTCGACGTCGACCGGCTCGAAGGCTGGTATCGGCAAGCGGAAGCCAATCGCCGCGGCTTGCTGCGATTGCTCGATCAGTTACACGCCCATAAGTTGCCGACGCCGCGCGGCACGCATGCGTCGCTCGTCGAATACGATCGGCGGCGTCAGGTGAAAGAGGATCTTGAAGCCCGTGTCATCGTGTCGGCCGTCGAGACCGTCGAAGCCGGCCGGTTTTTGTTGGCGACGCTCGACGTCCTGCCCGCCGATTGCGACCTCGTGGAATGGTCGGCGCGATTCGTCGACGTCGTGCGCGGCCTGAAACGCGGCGACCGCCCGGCGCTCGTCGAGGCCATGCCGCGGCTGCGCAGTACGTTGTCGGAACAGCCGATTCTGTACGTGCCCCTTTCCAAAGGAGGCAAACCGCGCGACATCGTCGAGGCGCAAAGCGTGCAATCGGCGGCGGTGATCCTCCTGCAGGCGATGCCCCGCGCCGGCCTGCTTTCCGAAGGCTTCCGGCTCGTTTCGGTCGCCCAACTCATGGAACGGCATCGACCGACGGGCGAAGGCGCGGTCACGGAATTCGATCGTCTGTTCCAAGTCGGTTTTGAAGCATCAGTCCACGCATTGATCGACGCGATCGAATTCAACACGCCGCAGCCCAGCTACGGCGAAGACGTCGACCACTCCAACGAACTTTTCGAAGGACTGCAATCGCTGACGGAAGCGTGGCTAAAACGCTGGAACACGCACTCACGCAGCTTACGCCTCTCGTCGCTTGAAAAGGCGACCGACAAAAAACGCTGGGAAGCGCTCGTCGACTTCATCAAGCGCTACGGTCGCGATCTCTTCACACCGAAGTTTCTCAATCTCGGCAACCTCCGCGCGGTGCTGCACCAGCGCGTTGATACGTACTTGCGACGCCTCGAAGAAGACGACGACGCCGAAGTGCGGCCGGCTCTGCTCGACGCGCTCGATCGGGACATTCCCCGCGCCGAGGCCGTCGAGCTCTTGAGTATCGTGATCGAGACGCTCATCGAGAACTACGCCGAGTTCAAAGACTACAACAGCACGACGACGCAGAGCGACCAAGGGGACATGCTGTTCATCCTGCTCGACTTTCTCCGCCTGCGTCTCGGCTACGAGCGCTTCGCCTGGAACTTGCGGCCCGTCATGATGGTGCATGAAGTGCTGGTTCGCCGACAGAAGACCGCCACCGCCGAACTTTGGCGCCGCGCCGTCACCGACCGCACCTGCGAAGCGGCCGATTGGAATATCGTCCAGTTGCGCGAACTGACGCGAAAATACGGCGTGCGGCTGCCGACCATCTCCGATCGCCTCGGCGAGCGCTTCGTGCGGCCGTTGGCCGTCGACCGTTTGCGGGCCTTGGTTCGCCCGTCGGTCGTCGAACTCCGCACCGACGGCGACCACACGGCGTTTTCCTTGCTCGAACAGGAATTGCTCGAATTCACCGACAACCCGTGCGGTTCGGGCCTCGACGTCCCGGCGTGGCTCTTGGCGCTGGAAGACGAAGCCCGCCGCGTGCAGGCTCAAACCGACCGCCGTTCGGCCATTCCCCCGAGCCTACACGAGCGCATTCCCCGCGTGACGCTTACCTGGGAAGAAGCGCTCCAGCAAATGCGCCATTGGGAAGCGTGAAGATGCCGCCGTCGCGCAGGCTTGAAACGTCGTTCGTGCTTTGCCATATTGAACACACGTTCACTCCCGTGAGCCGGCTCTGAGGAATCGTCCCGTCGCGAAAGGATGCCGCCGTGTCCGACACTCTTCCTTTGGAATCCGCCGCGTACGCACTGAACGAGCGCACGCACCCGTCGGAGTTGTTCCTTGAGCTGACGGTCGACGATCCGGAAACCATCGCGGCGCTCGTGCAACATGCCGACGGGCCGGATCGTGAGAGTTTTGCCCGTCGGGCGTTGCGTATCGGCGTGTTGGCGCTCGGCCAAGCTCGCGGACAAATCGACACCTCGGCCGTGCGCGGCGAATGCGAGCGAATGCTCCTGGCATTGCAAAGCCAACTGCGCGAACACGCCGGCAGTATGCAAACGCGGCTCTCCGGTACGTTGCAGGAATACTTTGATCCGCAGAACGGCCGGTTTCAAGATCGCGTTGAGCGTCTGATTAAGCGCGACGGCGAACTCGAACAAGTGTTGCGACGCCAAATCGGCGTCGACGATTCGCAACTCGCGAAGACCCTTTCGGCGCATTTTGGCACGGAAAGCCCGCTCATGAAGCGACTTAGTCCGCACGAAGCGGAAGGGTTGCTCGCCGCCTTGCGCGAAACTTTCGGCAAGCAACTCGAAGTGCAACGGGATGCGGTGCTCAAGGAGTTCTCGCTCAACAATCGCGAAGGCGCGCTGGCCCGGCTTGTGCATGAACTGACGACCAACCAGGGAAAGCTCACCGAGAATCTGCAGGGACGCATCGACGCCGTCGTGAAGGAATTCTCGCTCGACGCCGAAGATTCGGCATTGAGCCGACTGGTGAAAAACGTCACCACGGCCCAGCAAACGATCTCCAGCGAGTTCTCGCTCGACAACGAAAACTCGGCGTTGTCGCGGCTGACGAAGATGCTCAAGTCGGCCGATGCCGCGATTCACGACAACCTCACGCTTGATAGCGACACTTCGGCCCTGGCGCGCCTCAAACGCGAACTCGTGACGATTCTCGACGCGCAATCGAAAACCAATCGCGAGTTTCAGGAAGAAGTGAAGGTCGCCATCGCCACGATTACGGCGAAGAAGCAGGCCGAGCAGCAGACGACTCGGCACGGCCTTGTGTTCGAGCAGGCCTTACATACGTTCCTGCAAGATCTTTGCCGGCAGTCGAACGACATGGTCGAGTTCACCGGCAACTCCACCGGCTTGATCAAGAACTGCAAGAAGGGGGACTGCCTCGTCGAACTCGGTCCCGAGCACGCGGCGGCCGGGGCGCGTATTTGCGTCGAAGCAAAAGAGGTACAAGGCTTCGACCTACGTCAGGCCCGCGCCGAAATCGAAGAAGGGCGTAAGAACCGCGACGCGCGGATCGGCATGTTCGTCTATTCTAAAAAGACGGCGCCCGCTGGCCTGGAGCCGATCTCGCGCTTCGGCGACGACGTATTCGTAATCTGGGACGCGGAAGATGCCACGACGGACATCTTCCTCAAGCTCGGCCTTACCGTAGCCCGCGCCCTTTGCAGCCGCGCCCAAGCGGAACGGCAAGCGCAACAGGTCGATTTCACGACCGTCGACAAGGCGCTGCTCGCAATCCAGAAGCGCTACGAAGACTTCGACCAGATCAACAAGTACGCCGACTCCATCATCAAGGGGAGCGACGAGATCAAGAACCGCGCCCGAATCCTGCGCGACGACCTCGAGCGGCAAGTCGATCGTGTGGTCCGTCAGATCGATGAACTGAAAGAACTCGTCCACCGCGCCGGAGGAGCCGAGTAAAGAATGGCCGAGCGCGTCTGCTATTTCAACGGCCGAATCATTCCCGAGCGCGACGCGAAGGTTTCGATTTTCGACTCCGCGCTGCAAGTCGGCGATATGGCGTTCGAGGTGACTCGCACTTACAACGGCCGACCGTTTCGCTTAGACGACCACCTCGAGCGGCTCTGGAACAGTCTCACCGCGCTCCGTATTCAGCCCGGCGTTACGCGTGATGAACTCGCTGCGATCACGCTCGACGTTCTGGCCCGCAACCAGCCGACGGAAGCCGCCGACGTCGATTGGACGATTCTGCACGACATCTCACGCGGCCCCGCTTCCGGTTTCCGTTCGTACTTCCCGGCCGACGAACTGCGCCCGACCGTGATTGTCGCCTGTTATCCGCTGGCCGAAAAAATGGCACAGCTCGCTCCGGCCTACACCTCGGGCATCGATCTCGTCGTGCCGGAGCAGCGCTCGCTGCCGCACGAGCTACTCAGCGCCGCCGTCAAGTGCCGCAGTCGGGTACATTATCAGCTCGCGAACCTACAAGCCGACGCCAAGCTGCGCGGCTCGACCGCAATGTTGCTCGACCCCGACGGCTTCGTCACTGAAGGAACCACGGGCAACGTCTTCTTCGTGCGCAATGGCGAACTCCTCACGCCCACCACGCGAAACATCCTCCCCGGCGTCACGCGCCGCACGGTGCTCGAACTCGCCGACGAGCTCGGCGTCGCCGCGCGGGAAACCGACATGACGCTGGACGACGCGCTCTCCGTCGCCGAGGCGTTCGTTACGTCGACCAGCATCGGCATCATCCATGCCCGCACCCTGGAAGGACGCCCGCTGGGCGACGGCACCCTCGGCCGGGTAACCCGACTCTTGCGCGACGCGCTCACGGCTCGCGTCGGTCTCGACTTCGCTGCGCAAGCGGAAGCCTACGCGGCACGGCTCGCCTAACCGCCGCGGCACCGCCAAACGCCGCAAATCCTGCGGCATTTGCCCTGTTTCCCGCAGCGCGAACCTCCTCGGCCCCCGCCTTGTCGAGTCTCCGCGTCGCGACTAAGCTAGTAGTTTCTTTCCTTTGCGGAGTTCGTCATGCGTCATGTGCTGTCGGCCGTCGTGCAGAACCTCCCGGGCGTGCTCGCGCACATCTCGGGCATGCTTGCATCGCGCGGCTACAACATCGACAGTTTGGCCGTCGGTGCCACGGAAAACCCCGA
>CAZWDN010000184.1:0-10484 GCA_964633125.1 uncultured Pirellula sp.
CGCGGCTAATCCTGCGGAGTTGTGTCATGATATCCGTGGCTTTAAACTGATCGTTCTCCCGCCTCGCCCTTCCCGCCTTGGAGTTGCCTGCCCATGTGTGCTTTGCGCATCGACGTGCCTGGTCGTGCTTGGAGTCGTCGTCGAGTTCTGCAAACCGGTGCCGGCCTAATGGCTTGGCCGCTACTCGGCCCCGTCGCATCGGCATTAGCGCGACGCAACGTCAGCGGCGGCGATTATCCGTTTGCGCTCGGCGTCGCCAGCGGCGAACCCGCGCCCGACGGGTTCGTGATTTGGACCCGACTGGCGCCGAAGCCGCTGGAAGGGGGCGGGATGCCGGCCGAGAACGTCGAAGTCCGCTGGACCGTGGCGGAAGACGAGAAGCTGACGAAGGTCGTCGCCAAGGGAACGGCCACGGCCACGCCGGAGTTGGCGCACGCGGTGCATGTCGAAGTACCCGGCCTGGAACCGAACCGCTGGTACTTTTATCAATTTGCCGGGGCGAACGAATTGAGCCCCGTCGGCCGGACGCGCACGGCGCCGCGCGCCGAAGATTCGCCGGAGCGGCTGCGGTTCGCCTTCGCTTCGTGTCAGCATTGGGAGTCGGGCTACT
Organism: uncultured Pirellula sp.; assembly: GCA_964633125.1. GTDB lineage: Bacteria > Planctomycetota > Planctomycetia > Pirellulales > PNKZ01 > PNKZ01. Next base: position 611 of record CAZWDN010000184.1, read on the forward strand.
ACACCGCCTACAAGCACATGGTCGAGGAAGACCTCGACCTCGTGGCCCATCTCGGCGATTACATCTACGAGTATCCCGGCAAGGAAAACCAAGTGCGGAAGCACGTCGGCCCGCTGTTGGATTTGCTCATCGACTATCGCAACCGGCACGCGCAGTACAAGACCGACGAGCACTTGCAGGCGATGCACGCGAAGTGCCCCTGGATCGTGACGTGGGACGATCACGAGTTTGCCAACAACTGCGCCGGGCTCATTTCCGAGAAGCCGGAAGAGACGACGCCGATCTACACGCGGCGCCGCGTGAATGCGTATCGCGCCTATTACGAACACATGCCGCTCCGCGCGCGGCAGATACCGCAAGGCCCCTCGATGCGGCTCTATCGCAACGTATCGTTCGGCCGACTGGCGGAGTTTGCCGTGCTCGACACGCGGCAGTATCGGACGGACCAGCCTTGCGGCGACGGCAACAAGCCGCCGTGCCCCGAAGTGTATTCGAAGCGCGGCACGATCCTCGGCAAGACTCAGGAACAGTGGCTCTACAAGACGCTCGATCGTTCGCAGGCGAAGTGGAACGTGCTGACGCAGCAAGTGATGATGGGGCGCGTCGATCGAACGGCCGGCGAAGTGAAGGCTTACAGCATGGATCAATGGCCGGGCTACGAAGCAAATCGGCAACGCGTGCTCGAGTACTTCGCCGAACATCCCGAGCAGAACAACGTGGTGCTCACCGGCGACATTCACACCAGCTACGTGAACGACCTGCAAGTGAACTCGGCCGACGAGAAGTCGCCCGTCGTGGCGACGGAGTTCGTCGGCACCTCGATCAGCTCGAGCGGCGACGGCAGCGAAACGCAGAAGAACACGCCGGAGATGTTGAAGGAAAACCCGTTCGTGAAGTTCTTCAACGCCGAACGCGGCTATGTGAGTTGCGAACTGACGCCGAAACAATGGACGAGCTTTTACCGCACGGTGCCGTTCGTCACGAAGCCGGGCGCGCCGCTGGTGACGCGGCAAGCGTTTGTGGTGGAAGCGGGCAAACCGGGGGCGGAGAAGGTATAGAATGGAGGCGCTAGGCGTCGGGCGTTAGGCGCTGGAGGGGAAGAAGCAGGCACTAGGCAGGCGCGCGCTCGGTTCCTACAATTTGGCGGTCATTTCTCCGCGTGCCGGTTGCCGTGTGCCCGGCCGTTTCGAATCACCTCGACGGGCAGCGATTCCATGGGTTTGCGCGAACGGAAGCCGATCTTTCCCGGCGTCATCGAAGTCAACTATCAGGCCGGCGAACGGTTCGGTTGCAACGTCTACCTGGTGTACGACGGCGGCGAATGGATTCTGATCGACATCGGCTTTGAAGAATCGGTCGACGAAATCGTCGATCTGATCCGGGGCCTCGACTTCCCGCTGTCGGCCTGCAAGACGATCGTCGCAACGCATGCCGACGTCGATCACGTGCAAGGCTTGGCGAAGCTCAAGCAAGCGCTGCGCACCAGCGTGACGGCGCACCCGTTGGCGGTCGAGACGCTCGTGCAAGGAGACCCGATCAAGACGTTCTCGGAGATCGCGGCGCAAAAGATTCACATTCCGATGCCGGTGATTCCGAAGGTCGAACATACCGTGGTGGAAGGAGATCGAATCAAGGTCGGCGCGCTCGAACTCGAAGTGTGGCACACGCCGGGACATACCGACAGCCAGCTCTCGTTTCGACTCGGCAACCTGCTGTTCTCCGGCGACAACATCTACCGCGACGGCTGCGTCGGCGTGATCGACGCGCACCACGGCAGCGACATCAAGGCGTTCGTCCAATCGCTGCGGCGCATTCGGGCCTCGAACGTCGAATGGTTGCTGCCGAGCCATGGGCCGATCTTCCGCAAGGACGACGCCGTGCTCGACCGGACGATCGCGCGACTGGACGGCTACTTGCACATGGCCGACTTCGGCACGTGCGCGATTGATTGGCCGCTGATGGATGAGTTCGATCGCGAACTGGCCGAAGGGAAGCTGCCGAAGTAAAGGCAAAAGTCAGAATGCAAAAGTCAGAACGACCGGAGAATGCTTGAGGCCGCGGCGATGCCGTTTTGCATTTTGCCTTCTGACTTCTGCGTTTACGTCCGCTTGTGCCGCTTGTGCGGAACATTCGCTCAATACCGGGCGTAGCGGCTGCCGATGGGTACTCATAGACCCAATTCGGCGGACTGCGCAGGCTGTGCATGCAGCCCGTTGCGCTCGACGACCTCGCTCCGCGGCGACGGCCTCGATGCAAGCATCCGCCCGCAGGAACTTTCAAGGGGATTCACGATGATTCGTCGGACGCTCGTTTGCGCCTTCCTGGCGCTCGCCGCCCTGAGCACGACGGCCGACATGGCCGCGGCCGGAGCCTACGGCCGGCAGTGGGGCAGCAGCCAAAACACGACGGAATGGGAGCGGTTCTACCACTACCCGTACACGTACTATCCGCAAAACTATTGGTCGAAAGACTACTACAAGAGCAGCGAAAGCTTGTACTACCGCTATCCGCAAGAAATGCGGATTCCGGTCTACAATCGCGCTTGGCACAACGAATATCCGCAAGCCCGCCGGTATCACCAAGGGCACCACTTCCAACTGGACGTGTTTTAAGCGGTGCTGCTGGGCGTTCGGCGCTAAGGAACCACACTAGCCCCGACGTGCGAGCCAGGGGATTGCGACGCGTCCCCTCGCTTGCGCGTCGGGGCTAGTTACTTGTTGGTCGCCTTTGCCGACTAGCTCCACGTACGGCAGAACTCGTACAGCACTTCCGCGGCTTGCGGGAGTTCGTCGAGGGGAAGCCATTCGTCGCAGGTATGGGCCTGGTCGATGCTGCCGGGACCGAAGACGACTGACGGCACGTCGGCCGCCGCGATGCGCGAGGCGTCGGTTCCGTACGGCACGCCGATGCGCTTGCCGCGGCCCGTGATGCGATGCGAGACTTCGCCGAGCCGCTCGGCCAGCGCACCGTTGTTGTCGTCGGAAAGCGAGAAGCCGGAGATAAATGCCGGTTCGTGTTCGATGGCGCCGAGGATCGGTTGCAACTCTTCGCGAGCGGCCAGCCAATCAATGACCTTCTCCCGCGCGTCGGCAGCCTTCTCGCCGGGAAGCACGCGGCGGCAGATCTCGATCGTCGAACGGTCGGGCACCGTGTTGACGCTGATGCCGCCGCGAATCAGGCCGACGCTGAGCGTAGCCTTGCCGACGAGCGGATGGCTGCCGAGCGTCGGACAGACTTCCTTGGCGTATTGTTCGAGAGCCAAAAGCACGCGAGCCATCTTATAGACGGCGTTGTCGCCCAGGTGCGGTTGCGAACTATGTGATGCGCGGCCATGCGTATGGATGCGCCAACGCATGGTTCCCTTGTGTGCCACGACCACGTCGAGACTCGTCGGTTCGGCGACAACGCAAACGTCGGGGCGCTTCGGAACGAGATCGTCGGGCTTGGCGCCGGGAGCCCAGAGCTTGGTGAGATCGGTAGCTCCGGTGAAGCCGAACTCTTCGTTAACCACGCAGGCCAGCACGACCGTCGGCCGGTTGCGCGGCTGCTCCTCGCGCAGCCGTACCATCGCGCCGAGCATGGCCGTCATGCCCCCCTTGATATCGCAAGAGCCGCGCCCGTAGATCCGGCCGTCGCGCACGGTCGGCGTCCAAGGGTCGATCGTCATCCCTTCGACGGGCACGGTGTCCTGATGAGCTTCCATCAGTACCAGCGGACCACCCTGCTCGGGAAGCGGCAGATCACCGTCGACTCGAATGAGAATATTGTCGCGTTTCGGCGAGACGACATACCGCTTGTAACGGAATCCCTGATGCTGGAATAGCTTTTCCAAATAGTCGGTGACCCGGTATTCGAGATATTCGGGCCCATCGACATCGCGCCCCATGGGGTTCACGCTCGGAATCGCAATGAGGTCGGAGAGCGTGGGGACGAGATCGAGCGGCATGCGAAACACCTGTTTGTGCGAAGGGACGGGCGGGAAACAGCCCGGGTCGCGATTGCATCGACCAGAGGACGGACCGGGCGGGATCGGTAGTCTAGCAGCGAGCAGCAAGCGGACAAAACGCTCGCCCAAGTTCCGGTCGGTTCAGGAGCTATGACAGTCGGAGTTACGTCGCCGCAAGCTTTAGAAAGCTTTCGACTTGGCTCATTGATTGCCTTGACCATCTGCCATGGGATTCCTACATTCATTGCTGTCGTATCCCGGCATGGAGGCAGGTCGGGTTTTTCTTTTGCACCTATTTGTGAAACGATTCACAAAGTAGTGTGGCCGGTCGTCGGCGGTGCGGAGAAAAGACGAAGCGGAGCATCGTTCTAAATCGTTAGACAGGCTGCTGTTATGCAATCAATCGGACTCACGATTCCGATCTTTATTTTCATTGTCATTGCGACCGTGCAATCGGTGGCGATGCTGCTGATGGGGCAGCTCTTCGGGCCCTCGCGAAACACTGCCGTGAAAGAGATGCCGTATGAAAGCGGCATGGATCCGATTCACGACACGCGGCGTCGCTTCGACATCCGCTTTCATTTGGTTGCGATCGCCTTCCTCGTGTTCGACGTGGAAGTGCTCTTCATGTATCCCTGGGCCGTCGCCGCCAAGCGTGCAACCGGCGACGAACCGACCCGCGGCTTCGACCTCGCGGTGGCTCAAAACATGATCGCCGACCGGGGCGTGGTTTTCGGCGTAGTGATGTTCTTCATCGCTCTGTTTGGTGTCGGCTTCCTCTACGCCTTGAAGAAAGGGATCTTTCGATGGCGATAGATCTGCCGGAAAACGTCGTCATCAGCAAGCTCGACGAATTGGCGAGTTGGTGCCGCAAGAACAGCCTATGGCCCATGCCTTTCGCCACCGCTTGCTGCGGTATTGAACTGATGGCGACCGGTGCGAGCAAGCACGACATCGCCCGTTTCGGCGCCGAGGTGTTTCGCTTCAGCCCGCGCCAATGCGATTTGATGATCGTCGCCGGCCGCGTGGTGATGAAGATGCTCCCCGTGCTGCAGCGTATCTGGCAGCAGATGAACGAGCCGAAGTGGTGCATTTCGATGGGCGCGTGCGCCAGCACCGGCGGCGTGTTCGACACTTATTCCGTCGTGCAAGGCATCGATCGTTTTATACCGGTCGACATGTACATCCCCGGCTGCCCGCCGCGCCCGGAACAATTGATTCAAGCGATCATTGATTTGCAGGACAAGATTCAGCGCGAAGGAACTATGTCGGGCCGTGAGTTCGATACTTCGGAGCGTCAACAACGGAAGCGAGCCTTGATCGAATTGCCCGGCGTGGTCGGTTCGGGCATGTCGACCTTAGGCCCCGTCGGCCAAGGCTTGCCGCAGCGGTAACGGTGCCGAGAGAGTCGCACGTTGGAAATCCGTCGGTCATCGGTGAGATTGTAGAAAGTAGGTTGCCATGGCAGTCGCAAGTCCGGAAACCTTGCGAGCGTTGGAATTGTCGGTCGGGTCGCTCGCACAAAGCGAGTTCCGCGGGCAGACGCGCGTCGTTGTTCCTCGCGAAAGCTTGGCCGACGCCTTCACGACGTTGCGCGATCAGCGCGGCTTCGACCTGCTGGTCGACGTCACTTGCGTCGACTATCTGAACTATCCCGACGCCGAACATCGCTTCGGCCTTGTCTACTTGCTGACGAACGTCTCGACGAACGAGCGTCTCACGCTCCGTGTTTACGTCGACGAACCCGACCTCACCGTGACGAGCGCGACCGGCTGGTGGGAAGGCGCCAATTGGATGGAGCGCGAAGTGTGGGACATGTTCGGCATTACGTTCGCCGGACACCCCGACCATCGACGCATCCTCTGCCCGGATGAGTTCACGGCCCATCCGCTGCGAAAAGATTATCCGTTGCAAGGTCGCGGCGAACGCCACAATTTCCCCGTGCTCACGCGCAACCAGGCATAGCCGCAAACACAGAGCGCAAAACGCAAAAGGCAAAACGACGATCGGCCTTGTCGGCTTAACTTTTGACTTCTGACTTTTAACTTCCGACTTGAAATCATGGCATTGGCCGCCTCGCAAATTCGCACGCAAGACATTGCTCACGACGAGCAGCAGGATTACCTGTGGACCTTGAATTTCGGTCCGCAGCATCCCGCCACGCACACGACGTTGCGCATCGTCATGAAGCTCGACGGCGAACGCGTCGTCGACGCCATGCCCGACATCGGCTACCTGCACTCGGGTTTTGAAAAAATCGGCGAATCGCTGGATTACAACCAGTACGTCACGGTCACCGACCGGATGAACTACATCTCGCCGATGGCTAACAACGTGGCCTGGCACACGGCCGTCGAAAAGTTGCTCGGCATCGAAATCACGCCGCGCTGCAAGTATATCCGCACGATTATCTGCGAATTGGCCCGCATCAGCGATCACTTGTTGTGCAACGGAGCCGTGGGGCTCGATAGCGGCGCGTTCACATTCTTCCTATACGCCTTCAACAAACGCGAAGAAATCTACGACATCTTCGAGACGCTGTGCGGCGCTCGCTTCACGAACAGCTACACGCGCACCGGCGGGCTTTCGCAAGACATCACCCCGCTCGTGATCGAGAAGATCCGTAAGTTCATCCAGACGTTCCCCAAAGTGCTTGAAGACATGGAACGGTTGCTCAATCGCAATCGGATCTTCGTCGACCGCACGAAGGGAGTCGGCATCCTGACGCGCGAAGAGGCGCTCTCGCGCAGCGCGACCGGCCCGATCGCTCGAGCCAGCGGCGTCACGCGCGATCTGCGGAAAGACGAACCGTATCTCGCGTACGCTGATTTTGATTTCACAGTACCCTGCTCGAAGGTCGGCGATTGCTTCGCCCGCTACCTTGTGCGCCAGGCCGAAATGCGCGAGAGCCTGAAGATCATCGCGCAGGCCCTGGAAAACATCCCGGCCGGACCGATTAACGTGACGCCCGCCGAACGGACGACGTTGCCCTCGAAGAAGATGGTGTACATGACCATCGAAGGAACGATCAATCACTTCGAGTTGGCGATGGCCAATCGCGGCTTTGAAACGCCGAATGAAGAATCGTACGCCGCGATCGAAGCGCCGAACGGCGAACTCGGGTTCTATCTGGTCGGCAACGGCACCGACGTGGCGTATCGCGCTCGTTGCCGTCCCCCTTCGTTTATTCACTTTGCCATGTTCCCGCACCTGATTCGCGGGCACACGCTGTCGGACGTCGTCGCCGTGTTGGGAAGCCTGAACATCATCGCCGCGGAGTTGGACCGCTAACCATATGTCGACCGTCGCTCGCGTACTCACCGACGAAATGATCGCCGCCATCAAGGCGTACATCCCGCGCTATCCGTCGAAGCAGGCGGTGACGCTACCGGCGTTGCACATCGTCAACGACCGATTGCGCTACGTGCCGCTGCAGGCGGTCGTCGAAATCGCGGAGATCCTCGGTCTCGCACCGGCGCAAGTGCAAGACACGCTGAGCTTCTACGGCTACTTCAAGCAAGATAAGCCGCACGGCGAAGTGCGTGCTTGGGTCTGCCGCTCGGTTTCCTGTGCGCTCCGCGGGGCCGACGAACTGCTGGAGCACATGTGCCACAAAGCCGGACTCAAGCCGGGCGAGACGTCGGCCAACGGCAAACTCACGATTGAATTCGGCGAATGCCTGGGAGCCTGCGAAATGGCTCCCTGCATTCTTGAGGGGGACGATTTGGTGGCGGACGTCACGCATGAGAAGGCCGACGCCTTGTTGGAAAAGTACAAATAAGTGTGTTTAGCCGCGTCGCTCGTCGACGCGTGATGTCCGCGGAGTCGAATTCCGCGGCTCAATTGAGAAGGATACGACTGTGGCGAAGTTTGAACCGGTCTTGATGGCCAACATGCACAAAGTCGACTCGCACACCCTCAAGGTGTACGAAGCCGGCGGCGGCTATCGCGGCTTGCGCAAGGCGCTGAAGGAAATGACGCCGGATCAAGTGACCGAAACGGTCAAAGCCAGCGGTCTGCGCGGTCGCGGCGGCGCCGGTTTCCCGACGGGCCTCAAGTGGACGTTCTTGCCGAAGAACCATCCTGGCCCGATCTACATGTGCATCAACGCCGACGAGAGCGAGCCGGGCACCTTTAATAATCGCTACCTGATGGAACTCGATCCGCATCAGGTCATCGAAGGCATTATCCTCAGTTGCTACGCCACGAAGGCCGTCACGGCGTACCTTTACATCCGCGTCGAGTACCCGCTGTCGCGCAAGCGATTGCAGTCGGCCATCGACGAATGTTACGCGGCCGGGTTGCTCGGCAAGAACATTCTCGGCACGGACTTCTCGCTCGACATCTTCATCCATGTCGGCGCCGCCGCGTATATCTGCGGTGAGGAAACCGGATTAATCGAAAGCCTGGAAGGGAAGCGGGCTTGGCCGCGCATCAAGCCGCCGTTCCCGGCCATCGAAGGGGTGTTTCGTAAGCCGACGGTCGTCAACAACATCGAAACGGCCGCCTGCGTGACGCACATCATCGATCGCGGCCCCGATTGGTTTAAGTCGATCGGCGTACCCGCCGATCCGAAGAACCCTCGCGATCCCGGCAGTTACGGCCCGAAGCTCTATTGCCTCAGCGGCCATGTCAACAAGCCCGGCTGTTACGAAGCGCCGCTCGGCATCACGTGCCGCGAGCTCATTAACGAATACGGCGAAGGCATTTGGAAAGGTCGCAAAGGCAAGGCGGCTATTCCCGGCGGCATCAGCATGGGCCTGCTTACCGAAGCCGAATTCGACACGCCGCTCGATTTCGCAGGGCCCGGCAAGGTCGGCTGCTTAGGCCTCGGCACGGCGGCGGTGGTCGTCATGGACGAGACCGTCAACATGGTCGACTTCCTGCACAACAGCTGCCGCTTCTTCGCTCACGAAAGCTGCGGACAATGCACCCCCTGCCGCGAAGGGACACATTGGTCGCTCACGATGCTCGAGCGGATCAAGGCCGGCAAAGGCCGACTGAAGGACCTCGACCTGTTGCTCGAAATCGGCGACTCGATCGGGATCATTCCCGGCACGACGATCTGCGGACTCAGCGACGGCGCGGCCTGGCCGATCAAGAACGCGATCCGCAAGTTCCGCGGCGATTTCGAAGAATACATCAAGCGCACTAACCCGACCGGCTACATGGTCACCGAACCGGTGCCCGCGTTGCTCCAGCTCAGCGCGCACTAGTTTCCCATTGAAGAATTTCCAAACAACGAATTTTCACCACCAAGACACGGAGGACACGGGGAAGACGGTGATTGCGAAACGCAATCCTCATCGTGACGTCCGTGGTGATCGCAAGTTATGGGCATTGTATTAGTCGACGGAATTGAAGTTCCCGTAGCCGACAATGAGCGTCTCAACGGCATTCAAGCGGCCGAACGCGCAGGCATCGACGTGCCGCACTATTGCTGGCACCCGGGCCTATCGGTCGTGGCAAGTTGCCGCATGTGCTTGGTCGAGCAAGGAACGAAGGATCCCGCGACCGGCAAGATCACGATGATCCCGAAGGTCGTGCCGGCTTGCCAAACGCCCGCCAAAGACGGCACGGTGTTCATCACCAATAGCGACAAGGTCAAGCAATGCCGGGCCCAGGTTGAAGAGGCGTTGCTGATCGACCATCCGATCGATTGCCCGATCTGCGATAAGGCCGGCGAATGCCGCCTGCAAGACTACTACTTCGAGCACGGCCAGCCGGAACGCCGCGCCGACATCCGGCCGTTCCATAGCCCGAAGCGCGACATGGGCGAGACGGTCACGCTGTTCGCCGACCGTTGCGTGATGTGTACGCGTTGCGTCCGGTTTACGCGCGAAATCACCGGCACCAGCGAACTCATGGTGAAGAACCGGGGCAGCTATGAGGAAATCGACGTGTTTCCCGGCTTCCCGTTGGCCAACA
>CAZWDN010000185.1:0-10472 GCA_964633125.1 uncultured Pirellula sp.
CGCCGTGCGCGTGGCCGAGTGGATCGAAGAGGCCCGCGTCGGCGGCGCTCGCGTGTTAACCGGCGGGAAGCGTCGCGGTGCGGTCGTCGAGCCGGCGGTCGTCGCCGACCTGAAGCCGTCGATGAAGCTGGGGTGCGAGGAATTGTTCGGGCCGGCGGTCGGCGTGTCGCGCGTCGAAACGATCGACGAAGCGATCGCAGTCGCCAACGGCACGCGTTATGGTCTCAGTGCCGCGGTGTTCACGCAGAACATTGATTGGGCGCTAAAGTTCGCTCGCCGAGTGGAAAGCGGTAACATCCACATCAATTGGGGCACCGCGTGGCGGGCCGATCTCATGCCGTACGGCGGCCTGAAAGATAGCGGCCTCGGCAAAGAAGGGCCGAAGTATGCCGTGCAAGAAATGACCGAGACGAAGACCGTAATTATTCACGGATAGAGTTGGAGGCCAGAGGTTTAGAAGCTAGGGGAAATGTCAACGCATTCCTAGCTTCTCGCTCCGGCAACTAAAATCTATTACCGAAACAGCGCCGCTTCCGCGGCCAAGCCCGGGCCGAAGCCGATCGCCACGCACGGCATCTTCGCACCCGCGGCGCGTAAGCGTTGCAGGATGAAGAGCACGGTCGGCGACGACATGTTGCCGCATTCGGCCAGCACTTCGCGCGACATATAGGTATGCGTGCGATCGAGGCCGAGCGCTTCTTCGACGGCCGAAAGCACGCGCGGCCCGCCGGGATGCACGGCCCAGCAGCCGATATCTTCGATCTTCAGACCTTGCTCGGCCAACCAGCTTTCAAACCATGGGCGAACGTTGATGGAAATCAGATCGGGCACGCGAGACGAGAGGAACATTTCGAACCCGTGGTCGCCGATGTTCCACGACATCGCATCGCCCGAGTCGGGAATGTAGCACGAGCCGGTCGCGGCGACTTGAAGCGTGTCGTCGCTCGGCGCCGCCGACGAATGGGCCACGACCAGCGCCGCGGCGCCGTCGGCGAAAATGGCGTTCCCCACGGCCCGATCCGGATCCCATTCAAACGAATAGTGCAGGCTGCAAAGCTCGACGGCGCAGAGCAGTACGCGATTGCGCGGGTCGGCTTGCGCGATGGCCTGGGCCGTGCGCAGGCCGTTAATGGCGCCGTGGCAGCCCATAAAGCCGACGAACACGCGTCCGACGGTCGGCCGCAAGCCCAGGCCGTTGATCAACGCTAGGTCGAGGCCCGGGGCGAAGAAGCCGGTGCAACTGACCGTTACGAGGTGCGTAATTTCACCGGCGGCGAGTTTCGCGTCGGCGAGCGCCTTGGTCGAGCAGTCGACGGCGAGCTTCGGCGCGGCATCGGCGTACACGCGCATCCGTTCGCCCGTGCCCATCCCTTTACTCACCGGCTCCGGCGCGTCGTCCATCATGCCGTCGGCGCCGCCGACGGCGGCGCGGCTTTCGGCCAGCGCAACGGCGGCAGCCTGACCCATCACCATCCACTCTAATGCGAGTTGGTGGGGGACGCACAGGGCGCGTTGTTTCACGCCGGTTTTGCGGTAGAGAACTTTAACGAGACGGCGATCCTCTTCCGTCCGGCAGCAGACTTCCTGCGCCAGCGCAACGGCTTCATCCTGGGTCATGATGAATTCCGGTTGCGCCGTGCCGATTCCCAAAATGGCTGCGTGAGCGGAAGGCTGCGTCATGACAAAGTTTCCCAGGTTAAGAAAAATCGAAACGGCCACGTGCGGCGAATCACGGCGTCGTGCAATCCGGCGCGGTCGGCAAGTCGGCGAACTTCTTCCGTACGAAAGGCCCCGGCGACCGATTGCGGCCCGTCGGTACGAAGAATGTCGCTCTTGCTGACGGCGTGACAAACGGCTTTGGCCGCCAAGTATCCCATTCGACTGCGTACTAAATCGTTGACGACCAACAAGTGCTTTGTCGCTGCCGCCATGTTCCGAAGCAATTCTACGGCTTGAACCTCGTCGAGGTGGTGAAGAAAGAGAGAGCAGTAAACCACATCGAAGGCACGCTGGGGCAGAGGTATTAGAATATCCTGCTCGACAAAAGACGCTTTCGTACGGCAGTTCGTCGGCTTTCGGGAGGCGCGCTCGCGCGCACGTTCCACGGCCGTCGGGCTGCGGTCGTACCCGACGACGTCGGCATGCAAGGCATCGCGGCATGCACGTCGTTGCACGTCGAGGGCTACGTCGCCTCCGCCGCAGGCCACGTCGAGCATGCGAAACGTCTTGATGCCCTGCCGGCGCGCCCAGGCCTTGATCGGACGATAAACGATCTTACCGCTCTGACTCAGGGTGTTTACGAGAGCTAGCGCATCGAGAGCATGTCGGTGACGACCTACTTCGAGGTCGGGCCGATCCATCACTTCCGGTTGCAAGTCCCGCTGTCTCAAACTTCGCAACAATTTTCGGACTCCGTCGTGCCAAATTTAACCGCTCTTACCTCAATGCCCTATCCCGTTTGCACCTACTATCCCGCGAATTACGGGAAAAACTCGTGAACAGTTGCGGTATTTGGTCAATCGTCGCTCATTTCGTATGCTCTGCCGGCACTGAGGGCAAGTCGGAAACTCGGCAATGTGCTAAGCGGCGGTGTGCGACACTTTGCCCAACGGCCCGATGAGAATGCCCGGATAGCCGGGAACTTGCGCCTGATAATCACGGTAGGCGTCGCCGAGATAGTGCTCGAGACGGCGATCTTTGAGATAGCTGCCGACGAAGATGTAGATCGTCCACCAAAACGTAAGGACGGCACGATCCCAACTCATGACGGGAGCGAACCAGATCAATCCGAGAAAGCTTAGATATACGGGGTGTCGAAACCAGAGAAACAAGCTGCGTGGTTGAAACTCCCGCTTGGTCACGGCATGTCCGCGAACCCAAGGCCACCAAGTCGTCCAACCGGTTTGATAGCCGATGCCGGCCAGATGCAGGCTGTAAAATAGGGCCAGCCATGCGCCGATAAACGCCGCGCGCATGACAACGAAGCCGGTTCCCGTCAGTTGCCATACGGCGCCCCCGATGGGTTGCCAATAGGCGATTGTCAGCAGTAGCGACAAGCAGGTGCAGGTGCAAAAGAACACGCCGTAGGCCGGCTGCGGAACGAGGCTTCTGAATCGTCGTCGGGTCGTAGGATGCAGCAGCCAACTATGCGACACGGCGAACTGGATCGCCAGCAAAGTATCGACAAGCGCGGCCCGAACGAATGTTTTCCTATCGGCGGCGGGCAAAGCTTCGTCGTCGCCGCGAAGGTAGAAGTATAAGTAATATACCGTGACGGCGAACAGCGCATGCGTCGCCAAGCCGAAGCCGGTCCAGAAGGGGCGTTGTTTAACGAGATTCATGGTCGTGGCGTGCTGCCTGAACGTAGGTCGCGCGCGGAGCGTGCGACCGGCGGTGAGCGAATAGAACGGGACGGCGCGCTATTTGGGATTCTCCGGCAATTGCGCGGAGAAGCAGCCGTAGAGCATGGAGCGCGTGCGATAGGCATCGAGGATGGCTTCGAATCGGTCGAGAAAGAGCGTTGAGCCGGAATGGATCAGGCGCGACAAAACGCGCACCCCGGTTTTTTGTACGCGCCGCCGACAAATCTCCCAGGTCCGTGCGACACGCTCCGTCCAGTCGTCGAACGATTGCATTTGCAGACCCGCGGCGGCGAACCATTGCTCGTAATCGGCGCGGCTGCCGAGCGAAGGACAAAGGAATCCTTCGCAGACGTCGAACACTCGCTGCCGCGCCGCGGCGTCGAGCGGTTCGTCGCCGGCGAGCCAGGCGCAGATCGTCAGCCGCCCGCCGGGCTTAAGCCACTTCGCGGCACGGCGGAAGAAGGCCGGCTTGTCAAAGAGGTGTTCGGTGCATTCGATGCTCCAGACGACGTCGAACGATTGCGCCGGAAAATTCACGGCTTCGGCGTCGCCGCGCAGAAAGGTGGTCCGTCGCCGGGTTCCCCGCATCAGCGCTCCGGCTTGTGCCCAGCGCCGTTGTACGGGCGAGAGCGTAACGCCGGTCACGCGGCAATCGTAATGGCGCGCCAGGTAGACCGAGGAGCCTCCCATCCCGCAGCCGACGTCGAGCACCTTCTCGCCGCCGCGTATGCCTGCCCGATGAGCGACGGCGTCGATCAATTGCCGCTGTGCGACATCGGAAGATTCTTCCCCGCTCCAAAGACCGTGATGAATATGCGGCCCCCACAGCAACCGATAAAAGAGGGTGGAGAGGTCGTAATGGAAGCGAATCTCGCTCTTTTTGATCGTCGGGCAGGAAATCATCGGCAGGTCGTTCCGCACAAGAGGCCAAAGCGTAGGTCGTCAATCATCGTTGAAAGTAGAATCGTGTACGACCGCTGCTATGGCTGAATCCAAAGATCGCCGTACACTCGCAACTCGTTCGTCACGCCCACGGCGCCGAGAAACTTGGAGAATGGGGTGATTTCAAAGTCGGTTTGCTTCATGGCGAAGCGGCCGCGCAAACGGCGCCAACCGTTCACGGATTCGCCCGTCGCGATCACGCGCAACGGCTTCTTAACTCCGTGAAGCGTGAACTCGCCGTCGAGTTGATACGGCCGGCCGGCGACGTTCGCATCCGGCGGCAGCGCTTGAACGGACTTGATGACGAACTCCGCAGTGGGGAACTTACCCGAATCGAGCACCGCTTTGCCGTGCATGTTGGCGTTTACCTGAGCTTGCGTGTCGGCGTCGGTTTGGCCCGGTAAATTAAAGAACTTCCGAGCGGCATCGGTGTCGGCGGCGAAATTGCGAATGTCGAACGTCAATGATCCGGAGTCCTGGGCGCGATCTAAATGAAGCTCGCCTGCGGCCAATCTTCCTTCGACGCCGTGTTCGTGTCCCGCGCCCTTCTTACCGACGAAGACGTAGATTTTGCTATGCTCAAGGCTTACCGAGCCGCTTTGAGCCGAGGCCGTATTCGCGGTGAAAGTAACCGCGACGGCGATTGCAAATGCGGCGCGCAGAAACACGGACGAAGTAAAACAAGTCATGGCGAATCCCTTCGATGAGAGCACGCGTTTTAGCGCGAGTGACGGAACCGAATCTAACCGACTCGGTTTTCAGCCGATACCGCAATCAGGGTTGCGCGATGTTACTGATACGCCATCTCACGCTAGGCCCGACGTCATCGCTCGTGTGCGGGGGTTTCCTGTGACGTCGTCGCACGCCGGCATGTGCAACCTTTCGTGATTGTCAGGATGTCGAACGACGCGATTCTTCGAGGCGCAAATGTCGAGCGATCAGTGGGACGTAATCGTCGTGGGCGCCGGACCCGCCGGTGCGACGACGGCGGCGCTACTGGCCCGGCAAGGGCGTCGCGTCGTGCTCGTCGATGCGGCGCGCTTTCCGCGCCAGAAGGTTTGCGGCGAGTATCTCAGTGCCGCCGCGTGGCAGTTGTTGGAGCGTCTGGAACTCGACGTGCCGCGAAGCCTTGCGATGCCGTTGACTTCGTTGCAGCTTTCCGCCTCCGTGAAACGGTGCGTGACGGTCGCTTACCCAATCGAAGTCGCCGGGCAACCCGCGGCGCTCGGCCGCGATGTGTTCGATCTCCGCTTGGTCGAGGCCGCCCGGCGGGCCGGAGCAGCGCTTCATTGCGGGCTGCGGTTGCGATCGGTGTCGCGCGTGCAAGGGCGGATCGTCGGCGTCGACGTCGTGGACGTCGCCGACCCTGAATCGGTTCGTGAATTGCGCGCCCCGCTCGTCATCGCGGCCGACGGGCGCCGGTCGCGCGTGGTCCAAGAAACCGGCCGGCTCCAGGCGGGGCGTTCCAATATCGTCGGTTTCAAACGCCATGTTCCGGTCGCTGACTTTGCCCTGTATGAAAACCGCATCACGATGCACGCCGCTCCCGGCTGCTACATCGGCGTCTGCCCCGTGATGCCCGGCGTCGTGAATCTGTGCGGTACGGTGCCGAAGCGAGCGATGCAGCAGGCTCACGGTCGCATCGGCGACGCGCTGCAATCGCTGCTTCCTCGCGATACGCCGCTGGCGCCGCTGCTCGCGCCATCAAGCGATCCGCTCGCCGCCTGGCATTCGATGCCGGAAGTCGCCCAACAACGCTCGCGTCACGATTTGCCCGGCGTACTTTACGTCGGCGACGCCATGGGCACGATCGAACCTCTCACGGGCCAAGGCATGACCATGGCGCTCGCCTCCGCACAATTAATTGCCTCGCTCTTGCACGATGCCGATGCGTCGACCGCGGACGCCGAACTGCAACGCCGCTACGAGTCGGCCTGGCGGCGGCAGTTCGCTCGGCCTATCGCAGCGGCGGCTTGGTTCGGTCGAATTCTTCGCCGACCACGACTGTTGCAAACCGCAATCGGAACGTCGCAGTTGCTCCCGGGAATTACGAAATCTTTGGTGCAACATGCACATTACCGCACGCTCACCGTGTCGCGCTGATCTGAATCTAGTTGATCCGGCGATCAAAGTTCGGAGTCGTCCGGATCGCGACCTCCGTCGCCGGTCGGGTTCGGTAGCAGCGCCATGACGATGGCGCTGTTGTCCGCTTCCGAATAGCCGAGCGCAATGGCCCGTTCGAGCAATTCTTGATGGAGTCGCGATAGGGGCACGTCGGCGCCGGCCCGAGCCGCCGTTTCGATGATGAGCCGCACGTCTTTGAGATGTTGCCTCACGGTCGCTTGCGGAGCGAAATCGCGACTCAGCATCTTCGGGCCTTTCGTCGTCATCACCGCGCTCGAAGCCGGCGTGCGGCGCAAGACGTCGAGCAAACTCGCGGCGTCGAGTCCCATCGCTTCGGCCAACGCCAAGCCTTCGGCCAGTACGGCGCGATGCAGCCCGAGGATGAGATTGTGTACCAGCTTCCAACGCGCGGCCGTGCCGGTCCGGCCGACGTAGCGCACTTCCGCCGCAAAGCACTCGAGCAATTCACGTACAGACTCGACATCGGCCGCCGTGCCGCCGGCGAACACCAGCACTTCGCGGCGTGCGACCTGTGCGCTGCTGCCGGCCACTTCGGATTCGACGTAGCCGACGCCGAGCGTTCGCAAGATCTCGGCGTGTGCGACCATCTGCTGCGGCGCGGCGGTCGTGGTGTCGATGATGATTTGTCTTGAGCGCAGATGCGGCCTGAGTTCGGCGAGTAAGGCGTCGACGACTTGGCCGTTGGGCAAGCTCAGCAAAACAACGTCGCTCCCCTTCACCAATTCGGCGGCGTCGGCGACGACGGAGATGCCCGCCGCGACCGCTTCGCTGCGCCGGTCGGCATTCATATCGAATCCCGTCGGCGCGTGGCCTGCTTCGTGAAGCTTGCGCGCGATGGCGCCGCCGAGTAGTCCGAGGCCGATGATTCCTAAACGGCGTTGACTCATGAAGCGGTTCTCATCGGGAAATCACCCCCGTCGCGAAGCCGGGAAAACGTGGTTGCATCGGCCTCGCGAATCGCCGATAACCGCCTATGTTCCGTCCGCCCCGCCCGCTTCGCAAGAGTCGTTTATGGCCGCCCGTCGGATGTTGCCGTGGTGTTGCTGCATCGCCTGGTTGGGAAGCGCGGTTATGTTGTCGGCGGCGGAAGCGAAGTTGGACGCCGAGTTCCTCCGCGACGGCGACGAAGTCATCTTCACCGACCAAGGGCGGCCCATCGCGCGACTGGTCATGCGCGACAAGGTTGTTCGCCGTCCGTACTTGGCCGACGTGAAAACGCCTAGCGGCATTCAAGTCACGCGCCGTCATCCGCCGGTCGCCGGAGAAGACGCCGTCGATCATGACACGATGCACCCCGGTATCTGGTTCGCGCTGGGCGATTTGAACGGTGAAGACTTTTGGCGCAACAAGGGAGAGATTCGTCCGGCGGAAAAGCGCGCGCTCCACGGCATCGTCGAGCCGTTTACGATCGCGCTGCGCGGCGAAGGGAAGCTCGCGCGAGCCGACGGCACGACGCTGGGGAGGCAGTTGATCAATGTCATTGTTCAGCGAGTGCCGGAAGGATACTTGTACGCTTGGGAGTTCACGCTGCACGGACAAAGCGAGCCGCTCGATTTCGGAGTCCAGGAAGAGATGGGCTTCGGCGCACGCATGGCGACCCCGCTCACGGAAAAGGCCGGCGGCACCGTCACTTCCGCCGACGGCCGCACCGGGGCCAAAGCGATCTGGGGCACGCGCGACCGCTGGTGCGATTACTCCGGCACGATCGACGGCAAGCGAGTCGGCATCACGCTGATGCCGCATCCGAGCAACCCGCGCCCCACATGGTGGCACACCCGCGACTACGGCGTGTTCGTGGCCAACGGATTTGGGCCGCGCTCGGTCGAGGAAGGGGCCGAGCCGCGGCTGAAGGTGCCCGTCGGTAAGAAAATCACGTTCCGCTACGCCGCGCTGGTGCACGAGTCCGCTGCCGCGACGAAGCCCGATCTGGATCGCGTCTATCAACATTACGTCGGCTCCGTTGCTACTGATTCCAGTAAGCCCAACGGTGTCGAAAAACCGCTCGGAGACGACGTGAAATGACCAGCGCGATCGGCGAAGGCGCCGCGATCGACCATCCGCCGGCTCTCACTCCGGCCCAACGGCGCACGGTGCTGGCCGCCGCGTTTCTCTGTTGGCTCTGCGCCGGCGTGGAAATGGGGCTGACGCAGCTTTCCACGCGCCCCGCGCTGCTCGACATGTTCGGTACCGCGGCGACCGCGGGCGGTGAGTCCGTCGGCGATTGGTTTGCCAAGCATCTCTGCGCACTGCAACTCGGAGCGGCCGTCGGAGGCGTATTGTTCGGACGGAGCGCCGATCGTCACGGGCGCGCTCGCGCGATGGGCCTCAGCGTTCTGTGCTACTCGCTCTTCACCGGGCTCGGCTACTTCGCGCGCACGCCGCAAGAGTTGCTCGGCGTGCGATTTCTGTGCGGTCTCGGCATCGGCGGCGCTTGGCCGACGGCCGTGGCGCTGGCCGGCGAAGCTTGGCCCGGCGCCGCCAAGCCGAAAGTGGCCGGCGTCATCGGCATGGCGGCGAACGTCGGCATTCTGCTCGTCGGGCAATTGGGCACGCATCTGATGAAAATCGGTCCCGACACCTGGCGCGACGCGATGCTCGTCGGCGCCGTGCCGGGCTTGTTGGGGCTGTTGACGTTGCTATGGCTTCCCGAGTCGCCCAGTTGGTTGGCCTTGCGCAAGCAACCCGCCGCTGCACAAACGGCCGCTCCGGTGCGCGAACTCTTCCGCCCGGCCCTGCTCGGTTACACGTTGCTCGGCATCGGGTTGGCCACGGTGCCGCTTCTCGGCGCTTGGGGCTCCAGCAAATGGATGTTTCCTTGGGCCGACGCCGTCGGGCAGAAAATCGGCGATCCCGGTTTGCAGGCCCGTACGCAAGCCGTGTGGGCCTACGGCGCCGTGCTGGCCAGCGCGACCGGCGGCTGGTTGGCCGATCTTTGCGGACGTCGGGCCACGTACTTCGTATTCAGTTTCCTCGCGCTCGCGATCAATCTCTTCGTCTACGGCAATCTTCAGCCGAACGATCCATGGTTCATGCCGATGGTGTTCCTCGTCGGCGTTACCGGTACCGTCTTTTTCGGCTGGCTCCCGCTCTATCTTCCGGAACTCTATCCGACGGCCGTCCGCGCCACCGGGATCGGCCTCACCTACAACTCCGGACGCATCCTCACGGCCGTCGGCATTCTTTACTTCGGCTCGCTGATGAAGCTGTTCAACGACGACTTCGCCCGCGTCGGCTCCATCAGCTCTTGGGTTTATTTCTTCGGCATGGTCATGATCTTATTCGCGCCGCGCACGATCAAGAAAAGCTGAGCGTCGCATTCGTCGGCTAAGCTTGTTTATCGTGCAACGCCGCATGCCCCGCTTCATCGTGCGGACGATTGTCCTGTCCGCGCTCGCGCGTCAGTTCGATGCGATTGACAAACTTCACATTCGCGCATTCGTCGATTTCGTGCGTCTTGCAAGCGGCGAAGTCGGGAATGAAAAAGCGAAACGGGCCGCCGGCTTTCACGGGGAGCGGCCCGCCGTCGAGCCGATAAATCAGCACGGCCCGGTCGCGAACGTCGGCCAGCGGAATGCTCGCATGAAAGTTGTCGGTTTCGGCATGGAGCGTCAGCCAGCGGGCCTCGGGTCGCGCGCCGGCCGCGGCGAGCAATCCGGCCAAACACACGGCCTGTCCCGACCGTTTCGGGTCGAGCGTCGCCACGTCGGCGATTTGGTGCTCGGCGGCGAGTTCCGCCAAGTCGGCGGCGCTCCAACGCACGGGCTGCGCGACTTCTCCGTCAATCGTCAATTCGTCGTTCATGTACGCCGGGAACCTTTGCTAAGGATCGTTAAAACCGCGGCGCATCGTTTGACGCGTCGCCGGGTGGTTGAGTTAAGTCGAAGAGGCTCGCATCAAATCCGGCTGCGCGGAGGTCGTCTTTCCAAACGTCGACGGCATTCAAGATGCGTTGTCGCGCCAAATCGATCTGCGTATTCATGACCCTCTTCTGCAGCGAGATGACGGGCCAAAAAATCGGGATGA
>CAZWDN010000186.1:0-6620 GCA_964633125.1 uncultured Pirellula sp.
CGTGCTCGGCGGCAGCGACGACAAGCCGTTCGCCGACGGCAGCGGCCGGCTCGGCTTGGCCGACGCCATCGCCGATCGCAACAACCCGCTCACGGCCCGCGTCATGGTCAACCGTCTCTGGTTGCATCACTTCGGCCGCGGGCTCGTCGACTCGCCGAGCGATTTCGGCGTTCGCACGTTACCGCCGTCGCATCCGGAATTGCTCGACTACTTGGCCGGCACGTTCATGGACGAAGGTTGGTCGATTAAGCGGATGCACCGTCTGCTCGTGCTGTCGCAGACGTACGCCCAATCGTCGTCCGCTCCCGCAGCCGCCGCGTCGGCGGGCGGCAAGTCGCCGCAAATGGTCGATCCCGACAATCGGCTGCTGTGGCGCATGAATCGCCGCCGGCTCGAGCTCGAACCGATGCGCGATTCGTTGTTCCTCGTCGCCGGCAAGCTCGACACGAAACAATTCGGCCGCCCGGTCGATTTGTGGAAGGCCCCTTACACGGCGCGCCGCACGGTCTACGGCTACATCGATCGCCAAGACCTGCCGGGCATCTTCGGCGTGTTTGATTTCGCGAATCCCGACGTCACAATCGATGATCGCCCGCGGACGACCGTGCCGCAGCAAGCGCTCTTTGCGATGAACTCGCCGCTCGTGCAAGAACAGGCCCGAGCGATCGTCAAGCGTCCGGAGATCGCGCAAGCCCGCGACGACGGCGCTCGAGCCCGCGCGGTGTATGAGATCGTGCTGAATCGCCGCGCCACGGACGCGGAAGCGGCGCGCTTGGCGAGTTTCGCGGCCGAGGTCGGTTCGCTCAAGCCGCCGGTTCCGACGTGGCAATACGGCTACGCGGAGTACGTGGCCGCCGACGGTAAGACGGTTGCATTCACGCCGTTTGCGCATTGGACCGGCAAGCAATGGCAGCCCGGCGCGAAAGTGCCCGACGCCAAACTCGGTCACGCTTTATTACGGCCCGAATCGGGCCACGCGGGCAGCAGCGCGGCGCACACCAGCACCATTCGCTGGATCGCGCCGATCGACGGCACGGTCGCGCTCGGCGGCGTGCTCAAGCACGATTCGAAGGAAGGGGACGGCGTCACGGCGCATGTCGTGTCGTCGCGCTCGGGCAAGGTCGGCAGCTTCTCGGTGCATAATGGTTCGAAGCCGACGGCCATCCCGAAGATCGGGGTCCGTCGCGGCGACGTGATCGATCTCGTCATCGATCCGGGCAAAACCACGAGCTTCGATAGCTTCGCGTGGATTCCGGAGTTCACGCTGGTCGGTGCGCCGACGAATCAAAAATGGAACTACCAAAAGGAGTTTCACGGCCCGCCCGCCCCGACTATGACTTCTTGGGAATTGGCGGCGCAAGTGTTGCTGATGAGTAACGAGTTCATGTTTGTCGATTAGTACCATGAATCACCACGAATTTACGTTTGTCGACGGCGCCGGCCGCGCTCCGCTTTCGCGCCGCGAGATGTTGCAGCGCACCGGTACGGGCCTCGGCATGCTCGGCTTGGCCGGCATTCTCGGCGACGAGCGGATGCTCACGAGCGCCGCAAACGCCGCCGACGCGGCCGCCGGCTACGGCAACCCGATGGCGCCGAAGAAGCCGCAATTCCCCGGCAAGGCGAAGCACGTCATTCATCTGTTCGCCAACGGCGGACCGTCACACGTCGACACGTTTGATCCGAAGCCGACTTTGGAGAAGTACGCCGGCAAGGAGGTGCCGCACAATTTACGCACCGAGCGCAAAACCGGCGCCGCGTTTCCGTCGCCGTTCAAGTTTAAGAAGTACGGCAAAAGCGGCATCGAGGTGAGCGAACTGTTCGCCAGAACCGCGGCGGCCCACATCGACGATATGTGCATCGTGCGGTCGATGTATGCCGACGTGCCGAACCATGAGCCCTCGCTCATGCTGATGAATTGCGGCACCTTCCCGCTGACGCGCCCCAGCATGGGCTCCTGGCTTACCTACGGACTCGGCACCGAGAATCAAAACCTGCCGGGCTTCATCGTGATGTGCCCGAACGGCTATCCGGTGAAGGGGGCCGAGAACTGGCGCGCGGCGTTTTTGCCGGGCGTCTATCAAGGCACCTACATCGACAGCCGACACACCGAGATCGACAAGCTGATCGAAAACATCCGCAACTCGGCGATCACCCCCGAGCAGCAAGAGAAGCAGCTTTCGTTTTTGGAGGAGATCAACAAAAGCCATCTCGCCGCGCGCGGTTCCGATCCGGCGATGGAAGCCCGGATTCATTCGTTTCAGCTCGCGGCGCGAATGCAGATCGAGGCGAGCGACGCCTTCGACGTGTCGCGCGAGCCGCAGCACGTGCTCGACGCCTACGGCGAAGGAACGCAGGCTCGGCAGATTCTCATCGCTCGTCGGCTCGTGGAACGCGGCGTCCGCTACGTGCAGTTGTGGCACGGGGCGGGGCAACCGTGGGACAATCATGACGACCTGGAGAAGGGGCATCGCACGCTCGCCGGACAATGCGACCAAGCGATTGCCGCTTTGCTCACCGACCTGAAGCAGCGCGGTTTGCTCGAGGAAACGCTAGTGATTTTCGGCGGCGAATTCGGCCGAACGCCGACCGTCGAACTGCCGCAAGCAGGCTCCAACGCGGGTAAGATCAACGGCCGCGACCACAACCACTACGGCTTCACCGTCTGGATGGCCGGCGGCGGCGTGAAGGGGGGGTACGTACACGGTGCGACCGACGAACTCGGCTTCCAGGCGGTCGAAAACCGAATGCACGTTCACGACCTGCACGCTACGATCTTGCAGACCCTCGGCTTCGATCACACGAAGCTCACCTATCGCTACGCCGGCCGCGACTTCCGCCTGACCGACGTTCACGGCCGCGTGGTGAAAGAATTGTTGGCGTAACGCCTTCCGCCCCCCTTGCGACTCTCGGGACGTCGATCCTATGCGCGTTGTCTTGCCGCTCGCCGTATTTGCCGCGATTCATGTTGTAAGTAATTTCGCCGGAGCCGCGGCGCCCGTCGCGACTTCGGCGCAACTCTCGCCCCAACACAAGGACTTCTTTGAACGGAAGGTCCGCCCGCTGTTAGCGGCCAAATGCTACGAGTGTCATTCGCAGGAGTCGAAGATTCTGCAAGGTGGCTTGTTGCTCGACAGCCGGCCCGGCTGGGAGAAGGGAGGTGACAGCGGCCCGGCGATTGTTCCCGGCAAGCCGGATGAAAGCCTGCTCGTGCGCGCCGTGCAATATCTGAACGACGAATTCGTTCACATGCCCCCGAAGGGGAGAATGAGCGATGACGAAGTGGCCGTGCTCGTGGAATGGGTACGGCTCGGCGCGCCCGACCCGCGTCTGGAGGCGGCGCCGTCGAAGCATAAGCGGACCATCAATATCGCGGCGGGCAAAAAGCATTGGGCGTTTTTACCGTTGGCCGACATGAAGCCGCTGCAAGTTGCGAACACGGATTGGTGCCGCACGCCCGTCGATCGATTCATTCAAGAGAAGTTGGCGGCGGTGAAGCTGACGGCGAACCCGATCGCCGACCGCCGGACGCTGGTGCGTCGCGCTTATTTTGATTTGCTCGGTCTGCCGCCGAAACCGGCAGAGGTCGAGGCATTCGTCAACGATCCCGCGCCCGACGCTTATGAGAAACTGATCGATCGCTTGTTGGCGAACCCGCATTTCGGCGAGCGTTGGGGCCGGCACTGGCTGGACTTGGCCCGTTATGCCGAAAGCCACGGCTTCGAACAAGACTACGATCGGCCGAACGCGTATCACTATCGCGACTTCGTGATTCGCGCGCTGAACGACGACCTGCCGTACGACAAGTTTGTGAAGTGGCAGATCGCCGGCGACGAGTATGAACCGGGGAATCCGCAGGCTCTGATGGCGACCGGCTTCTTGGCCGCCGGCGTGCATGCGACGCAGATCACCGCGAACCAAGCCGAGAAGGAACGGTACGACGAACTTGACGACATTAGTCGCACGATCGGCACGACGATGCTCGGGCTGACGCTCGGCTGCGCTCGCTGCCACGACCATAAATACGATCCGGTAACGCAGGCGGATTACTATCGAATCGTGTCGGCCTTCACGAAGACCGTGCGCAGCGATTACGACGTGAATCTCGATCCGGCCGGCTACAAGAAGGCACTGGCTGAGTGGGAGCCGAAGCATCGCAAGCTGATCGCCGAGCGCGATAAGCATGAGGAGAAGGTCGTGCGTCCGGCGCTGAAGTCGTGGCTTGCGAGCCGCGCGACGCCGGACGTCGACGCGGATTGGGTCGTCTTGAAGCCGACGAAAACCTCGGCTCCGGACGTCGTGAAGTTTAACGTCGAGGCCGACGGCACGGTGCAGGCCCGGGGCACGCAATTTTTCGCGGTGAACTACACGCTCCACGCCGAGACGAGCTTGCGCGATATCCGCGCGTTGCGATTGGAGGCGTTGCACGACGACTCGCTGCCCGGCGGCGGACCCGGCATGACGGCCGCCGGCGGTTTTCATCTGGCCAAGGTGAAGCTGCAAGTGACGCCGCGCGCGGGGAAGGGAACGTCGGCGGACGTGAAGTTCGTGCGCCGCACCGTGACGGCGGGCGACGACGGTAAGGCGGACGTCGAGACGAAGAATCCGGCGGCGTGGACCGTGGCGAAATCGGACGGGCGCGATCGACGGGCCGTGTTTGAACTGGAGAAGCCGATTGACTTCGACGACGGCGCGAAGCTGACGCTCACGCTGGAGTTTGCCGGCAATCATCAGGGAATCGGCCGACTGCGGGCGTCGCTCGCGAGCGGCACGGTGCCGGAACCTCGCGGCTCGGAGATTTCCGAGGCGGCGCTGAATATCTTGATGCTGCCGCGGGAAGGTGCGAAGCAGGGGGACAAGCGGGGCGATCTCACGGCCGATGAGATCACGACGTTGGCCGCTTGGTATCGGACGCAAGACGCCGAGTGGCGCCGCTTACAGGGGGTGGTCGCCAAGAGCGAAGCCGCGCGGCCGACGCCGAAGGTCGTCAAGGCGCTGATTTCGGGCGAGGGCTTGCCGGCCGTGCGTCTGCATACGCAAGGGCCGGATTTCTATGAGAAGACGTTCGTCGTGCGGCGCGGCGACCCGAACCAGAAGGTGGAAGAAGCGAAGCCGGGGTTCGTGCAGGTGCTGGTGCGGGCCGACGACGACGCGCGATGGCGCAAGCCCGCGCCGAAGCAGGCGAAGACGGCGTTTGACCGGCGGAATTTGGCGGAGTGGCTGTGCGACGTCGATGCGGGGGCGGGGAACTTGTTGGCGCGCGTGATCGTGAACCGCTTGTGGTATTACCACACCGGACGCGGGCTGGTGGCGACGCCGAGCGATTTCGGTTTTCAGGCCGAGCCGCCGTCGCATCCCGAATTGCTTGACTATTTGGCCGGCGAACTCGTGCGCGGCGGTTGGCGGCTGAAGCCGATTCATAAACTGATCATGACCAGCGCCGTGTACATGCAAACGACGGCGACCGACGCGGCACGCACAAAGGCGGACCCCGACAACAAGTATTGTTGGCACCGTTCGCTCCGCCGGCTGGAAGCGGAAGTCGTGCGCGACGCGATCATGGCCGTGGCCGGTACGCTGGACGAAACGATGTTCGGGCCCGGGAGCATGGATCAAGCTCAGCCGCGGCGGAGCATTTACTTCTTCGTGAAGCGGAGCAAGCTCACGCCGATGATGACGCTGTTCGACGGCCCGGACACGTTGCAAGATTTGGCGGTGCGTCCTGAGACGACCGTGGCTCCGCAGGCGCTGCTGCTGTTGAACAACGAGACGATTCGCGGCTACGCCGAAGCGTGGGCGAGGAAGCTCACGGCGGCGTCGGCCGGCGACGCGGCCGCGGGAATTCGTGCGGCGTACCTGACGGCGATCGGCCGATTGCCGTCGGACGACGAGGCGCGGAGCGCGGCGGAGTTTGTACGCGAGCAGACGGCGAGCTATCGGGCGGAAGGGAAGGGGGGCGCGGCGGAACTGATGGCGTGGACCGACCTCTGCCAAGTGTTTTTTGGGCTGAATGAGTTTGTGTACGTAGACTAAGTTGCACACGTGAGACGGAAATGTACAAAACGACGCGAGGAGCTCATGCATAACAAGTTCCCCATGCTCGCCGACCGCCGCTCGTTCCTCGCTCGCGCCGGACAAGGCTTCGGACTGCTGGCGCTGGCAGACTTGCTGACCGACGAAGGGCTGCTCTCGTCGCAAGCCGCCGCGGCGGCGCGTGATGTGCGGAGCTTGCATCCGCTCGCGCCGCAGCCGTCGCACTTCCCGGCGAAGGCCAAGAGCGTGATCTGGCTCTTCATGAACGGCGGACAGAGCCATGTCGACACGTGGGACTACAAGCCGGAACTCGCCAAGCGCGACGGCAAGGATCTCGAAGGCTTCGACAAGAACACGGGCTTCTTCGCCAACGCTGTCGGCGGGCTGATGAAGTCGCCGTTTGCGTTCAAGCAATACGGAGAGAGCGGCACTTGGGCTTCGGACCTGTTTCCGAACCTGTCGGCGCACGTCGACGATATGGCGTTCATTCATTCGTGCTATACCCAGACGAACAACCACTCTCCGGCGTTGTTTCAGATCAACACCGGGATGAGCCGCATGGGCTTTCCCTGCGTGGGGAGTTGGACGAC
>CAZWDN010000186.1:6720-10315 GCA_964633125.1 uncultured Pirellula sp.
GAGTTGGCCGCGCGGATCGAGAGTTTCGAACTGGCGTACCGCATGCAAACGGCGGCGCCGGAGGCATTCGATCTCGACTCGGAACCGGCGAATATTCGCAAGCTGTACGGCCTCGACGAAAAGAAATGCACCCATTTCGCCAAGCAGGCGCTGACCGCGCGGCGCTTGGTGGAGCGCGGCGTACGCTTCGTGCAGATCTATAGCGGCGGCATGGAGAACCAACTGAGTTGGGACGGCCACAACGACATCGAAGGAAACCATCGCGGGTTTGCCCAGGAAACGGACCAGCCGATCGCGGCGCTGTTGACTGACCTGAAGGACCGGGGCCTACTGGAGTCGACCTTGGTGGTTTGCTGCGGGGAGTTCGGTCGCTTGCCGATCGCCCAGAAGTCCGCAAAGCCGGGCCGCGACCACAATCCGCACGCATTCACCGCTTGGTTTGCCGGAGGCGGAGCGAAAGGGGGCACGCACTACGGCGAAACCGACGAACTGGGGTTCAAAGCGGCGGTCGACCGGGTGAGCGTCAACGATCTGCACGCGACGATTCTCGCGCTGCTGGGACTAGAACACACGAAGCTGACGTTCCGTCTGAACGGCCGCGACTACCGGCTTACGGACGTCGCCGGCAACGTGGTACGCGAGATCATCGCGTAGTTCGGTCGCCCTCGGCTCGGCTACGACGTCAGTCGCCCGGCTTCTTTGGTTTGCAGGCTGCGTAAATGAGGCCGATCGAGAACTCGAAACGGCGAAACCAGCGGCTGCCAACGTTCGCCGACCTGGCGAATGAGAAAATCGTGCATTTGCCCAAGCCCTGCCTGATGGGCAATTTGCAGATAGGAAACTTGCGACGGCTCCATGCCGATGATTCGCGCACAGGTTGCGTCGACCGCCAGTTTGTCGGCTCCGACCACGACGAGCCCCATCTCTTTGGCGGTGCCGAGAATCGGGCCGTCGCCCTCCATGCATTGGATGCCGTCGACGACGGCGATCGTGGGCGGCAGCGAGGCATTAATATCGACGACCGTCTGCGGAATGCCGGCATGGTGAAGCACGTTCTTCGGCCAGCCGTAGCGGTTGCCCGGCAGGGTACCGTAGAGATTCTTCATCGATACGGTGAGCCCGACCCAATGGTGCGTCTTGAGCTTCGGCATCGATACGACGAGGTCGGCTTCGAGAATCGAACGGGGAAAGTAGAAGCCCGGCAGCTTGGAATTGCCCCCGGCATTGCGGAGGAATTGGCTCTCTTCGTAGTTGAGGTCCGCGAACGGCAGTTTGGCGTCGAGGAGTGCGTCGCCGAGACGGCCTTCCACGAGCGCGGCCTCGGTGTCGCGCATGTGGCCGGGCGCTTCGCCGACCGTGACGAAGGCTCCCGCGTTGCGAAAGACCTCGGCGCACGCCACGACCATGGCCGGATGCGTAGTCATTTGCGGACTTCCGCGCATCGGTTCGACGAGGTTCGGTTTCAACAAGACGCGTTTGTCTTTAAAGAAGTGCGGCTTGATTCCAGCTGCCAGCAAGCCGTCTTCGATTGTCTTCGCCAGCGGGCCGTCATATTTCTGATTGCGCGCGACGAAGACCGGCGATCTGCCTCCGGCGACCCGTCGCATAAAGGGATAGCCCGCGTAACCGGCGGCTCCCGCGGCGGCGACACCCCCGGCGATGAGCAACTTGCGACGATTCACGCTCCGGGCCGCCGCCGCGCCTTGAGACGGATTCGGTTCGTCACCGGCCGGGTTCGTGAGTGCGTCGCTCATGCGGCCGCTCCTTCCCGGCTCATGATCACGAGCGGGTTTTGCGCACCAAGCGTTGCGAGTGCCGCCAGCGAGCGCCGGGGCAATGCCGCGCCCATGGCTGCCGTCGGCTTGGCCGCGGCCGTCTCCAAGCGGGATAGAATATCCACGGGGGAACGGTCGTGGGCCGCCAGTCCCATCGCCGCGAAGGCCAGTGACGCGATCGTTGTACTTTCGTCCAGTGATTGTTCAAGCCAAGCGATGCTTTTTAGCACGCGCTCGCTTCGGTTTGCGTCACCGGCGAGTGCCAGCAGCACGATGCCGGTCGGTTGAATATGCGGTCGTAAAAGTTGATCGAGAACGATCGTGTTGCCGTAGTTGCAGCCGCCCCCCGGCAAAATGCGATCGAGCATGAGCTGCACCGCTTCGTCGGCGCGCGGATGGGCCCTCATTCCGGCGGCCTTCAGGGCAAGAAAGCAGAACGCCGTCGGTTCGAGCCAGGAATGCGTGCTTTCGACCCACGGCCAGCCGACGAGCATCGTATTGTGGGTCACCTCTCCGCTGGGCTTGATCGTCGCTCCCTTGAGTTCCAAGAGGAATCGGCATCCTCGAACTACGGCGGCGCGATAACGCTCGGCCGCGGCGGCTTCGGGCGGACTCGAGCTTTTCAAGGCCGCGCTCCAAGCGAGCACGGCGAGCGACGTGCCCCAATTTGGCGCCGCTTGTCCTTCGTAGATTCCGAGTGCGCCTCCGGCCGTTTGTAGTTGGCAGAGTTCGTCGAGCAACGGCACTGCTTGCGATGTTCGGTCGTGACCGATAAGAGCCGTCGCCGCCCAGGCCAAGGGCTCGGCCGCCGGAAGTTCTCCTTCGCGATATCCCCAGCGGCGGGAGTCGGCAAGCGAGTCGAGAATCGTTTCGGTGGTGGTCATAACGCTGCGGACTAAGAATAAGTGGAAACAACCGTCGGTTGTCGCCTTTTCGCAACACGGATGTCAAGAAGCGACAGGATGACGATTCGCGACGGACTCTTTGCACCGCTTATTATGGCGAAATCCTTCAATCACGGCGATGTCGATCCGCCGCCTGAGTTGATCTGTTTCGCCAATTTGACTAACCGCCGGCATGACCTACGGTTGAGTGAGTCTCAAGGCATCGCCGTAAAGCCTGCCGCGAGAAATTCCTGAATCCCCAATTGTTGATCGGTGCCGGCCGAAGGGGATTGGGGCTTACTGTTCGCCGACGACCATCCAATTCTGGAGCTCGCTATGAAGACGTTTGCATTGAAGATTCAGAAGTTTTTGAAATCGGAAGACGGCCCGACGGCGGTTGAATACGCCGTGATGTTGGCCCTGATCGTCGTGGTCTGCTTGACGACGATTCAGTCGTTGGGCACCAACGCCAACGCGACCTTCTCGAAGGTCTCCACCTCGCTCACCAGCGCTTCGAGCTAGCACGGAACTGTTGCCGTCGCTTTGGCGCGAGCATCTGGCCGCACTTATAAGACGACGCCTCTTGTCGGACATGGTTCCAACAAGAGGCGTCGTCGTTTATTCCAGCGAGCAGGTTTCGGTGCGCAGGGATTTTCCGAAATTCGCACCGACGTCGTTTGACAAGTTTGCCGTGCGACCTACGGTTTCGATGTCGGAACGTGTTTTCAAGTAAACAGACGTCCGACGCTTTTCTGCCGCGAAGCTCGTCTGAGCATTCAACGAAACTCCGGCAATTATGCCTTTTAGCGGAGACGCACTTATGAAGACGTTTGCATTGAAGATTCAGAAGTTTTTGAAATCGGAAGACGGCCCGACGGCGGTTGAATACGCCGTGATGTTGGCCCTGATCGTCGTGGTCTGCTTGACGACGATTCA
>CAZWDN010000187.1:0-10309 GCA_964633125.1 uncultured Pirellula sp.
TTGCCCGGGCCGCGGCGCATGCTCATGGCGCATATGGACACGGTGCCGTTGTGCGTCGGTTCGCGGCCGGTGCGAAAGGGGGCCTTCGTCCATTCGGCGGACAAGGCGACGGGGCTCGGCGCCGACGATCGCGCCGGCTGCGCCGTGTTGCTGAATTCGGCCGTCGAAATCCTCCGTCGCCGGTTGCCGCATCCGCCGCTCACGTTCTTTTGGCCCGTTCAAGAGGAAGTCGGTTTGTTCGGCGCACACCACGGCGACCTGAGTTTGCTCGGCAAGCCGAAGTTGGCGTTCAATTGGGACGGCGGCCCCGCGGAAAAGCTCACTATCGGCGCGACCGGCGCCTTTCGGATGCAGATCACCGTTCACGGCCTCGCCGCGCATGCGGGCAACTGCCCGGAGAAGGGCGTCAGCGCCGTGACGATCGCCTCGTTGGCGATTGCCGACTTGCACCAGAGCGGCTGGCTCGGCCTCGTGATGCGCGACGGCACCCGCGGTACCAGCAACGTCGGCGTCGTCCACGGCGGCGCCGCGACGAACGTCATTACCGATCGCGTCGATCTGCGGGCCGAATGCCGAAGCCACGATCCGAAGTTCCGCAAAGAGATTCTGGCGGCCTTCCGGGCGGCGTTCGAAAAGGCCGCGGCGTCGGTAACGAGTACCACGGGCAAGTCCGGCAAGGTGAAGTTCGAACAGCGGCTCGACTACGATTCGTTCCTGTTGGACGACGACGAACCTTGCGTACTGGAAGCGGAGCGGGCGGTCGCGGCCGTGGGGCTTGCGCCGATTCGTGCCGTGAGCAACGGCGGACTCGACGCCAATTGGCTGTCGGCCCGCGGCATTCCCACGGTCACGCTCGGCTGCGGCCAGCAGAACGTGCATACCGTGAGCGAGCAACTGGACGTGAAGGCCTTCTTGAACGCTTGTCGCATCGGCCTGCAACTCGCTACCACCTCGGCTTCGTCTTAAGTTTCGGAGCCGCCGACAATGCAACTCGACGACGAAGTCTGCCTCTGCTTTCATGTGACGAAGCGCAAGCTGCAAAACTTCCTCCGCGTGGAGAAGCCGCGGCGCGTCGCGCAGATGAGCGAATGTTTCGGGGCCGGGACCGGCTGCGGTTGGTGTCGCAAGTACATGACGGTGATGTTCGAAGCACATCAAGCCGGCTTGGCCGCTCCGACGGAAGATCCCGCCGCGCTCGACTACGCCAAGAACCGGGCCGCGTACATCAAGTCTGGCGGCGGCACGCCTCCGCCCGGCGCTGCGCCCATCGATCCGGTCTAAGCGTCAACCACGGTCGAATGCCCGCTCGGTGGAAACTCGCACAGCGGAATGCTCGGGTTCGGGTCGGCCAGCACTTCGGCCAACGTCGTCGTGCCGAACGCCTTCTCGACGCTCGCCAAGGCGTCGTCCACGCGCCGATGCAACGGGCAGAGCCGGCTACCGTGGGTACTGATGCCGAGCGGACAAGTGCGGATGCGGCAAATCGGATCGACCGCGTTGACCACTTCGAGGATCGTCAGTTCGGTCGGCTTCCGAGCCAAAACAAAGCCGCCGCCGACGCCTCGCTGTGAACTAAGTAGCCCCGCCTCGCTCAGGCCTTTGAGCACCTTCGAAAGGTACGCTTGCGGCACCTTCGTGACCTCGGAGATCTGGCCGCTGGTGCGGGCCGCATCCGGGTCGCCGGCCAAATAAACAATGGCCCTGAGGGCATATTCGACTGTCTGCGAAAACATGCGGCTAGGCTCCGAGTTTGCGGCAATCCGAATAATTGTAGACCTTGACGTCTTTTATGGCTAGGGTATGCTTGCGGCAGATAAGGGATATGTGTGTCTTCTTGTCTGCAATGTTCGCCCCCGTACGTCTTTTTTCCACGCCCCATTGCTGGAGACGCCCCATGAAACGTCGTTGGATTGCGGCAATTGCCTCGCTCGCGTTAGTTTCCTCTTTGCTTCTTGCCGGAAGTGTTACGTCGCAAGCCGGCGACGCCGCCGGAAAAAAAGATCCCGCCGTCGAACGCGCTCGTCGTGAAGTGCGAATGCTCGACGACCTTTACAAGACCGCCGTCGTGCAAATCACGACGCATTACGTGGACGGCGTGAAGGACGTTTCGGCAGGTACCGCAGCGAAATTGCTGTTCTCCGCGATGCAGAAAAACGGCTGGCACGAAGTCCGTTTGCTCGATGCGACAGGCAAGCCGATCGTCGAAGAAAACGCCCCGCGCGACGCCTACGAAAAGGCCGCGATCAAGGCGCTGCTCGCCGGTAAGCCTGCTCCCGAAGAAATCGTCGAACGCGACGGCAAACGCTACCTGCGCACCGCCACGGCGGTTCCGGTCGTCATGGAAAAGTGCGTGATGTGCCATGACCACTACGAAGGTCAAAAGGGTGCGATCGGCGCTCTGAGCTACACGATGCCGATTCTTGACTAGCTTGTCTTAGGTCCGTCGATCGCCGATGAGTGCAAGACCATCGGCGGTCGACGACCATATTATTCTTTCTTGCACAACGTGCGGCGAAAGAAGTCGCGCACCGTTTGTTTGACTTCCTCGGTTTGAAACTTCGGGCCGCCGTGGCCGCCCCCCGGCAGAACCTCGAGCGTCGACTCGACGCCTGCTTTCGTCAGCGCCTCGTGCAAACGCGTGCTCTGGTCCAGCGGCACTTGCGGGTCTTCGTCGCCGTGCATAATGAGAAACGGCGCGTCTCCGGCGCTCGCCTGATGGAGCGCGCTTGCCTGCCGTGCGAGCTGCGGTCGATCGCGGACGATGCCGCCGAGCAATTGAGCGCCGTTCGATTTGGCTAGGTCCGCTTCCGTCTTACCGGCGCTAAGCACGTTCGGCGGCATGGTCAGCAGGTCGCTCGGCCCGTACCAATCGCACACGGCCTGCACGCGCGACGACGTCGCTTCAGCGCTCGGCGCGTCGAGCGTACCGAGCAACGCGACGAGGTGGCCGCCCGCCGATCCGCCCCACACGCCGACCTGCGCGGCGTCGAAGCCCCGCGATTTCGCTTCCTGCCGCAGCCAACGAATCGCTTCGCGGCAATCGTCGATCTGCGCCGGCCAGCGGGCTTCTTGGCTCAGCCGATAATTGATGCTCGCCACGGCGAAGCCTTCGGCGGCCAAATACGCCGCCGGACAACGATCTTTGCTGCCGCCGCTCCAGCCGCCCCCGTGAACCCACACGACCACGGGCAGCGGGTTTTTGCTCGGCTTTTCCGGCAGATACAAGTCGAGCAACATCCGCTGCTCGCCGCGGCGCGCGTATTCGAGATCACGCTCGACACGCACGCCGGCTGGCAGAACCGCGGCTTGCTTGGTTTTCGCCTTGCGGGCTTCCGGAGCTTGCGCGGCTGCGAACTCGCAAGCGGTTGCGAGCGCGAGGCAGCCAATGGAAGCTCGAAGTACAAAGAACTTAAACAATCTCATACCCCTTGCGTTGCTCGCGCTTCTGGAAGCCGTCGGCTTCATCGTCGCCGACGATTTTCTCCGCCGCCGGGTCCCACTTCAGGCTGCGGTTCAAACGCATAGCGATGTTCGCCAAGTGGCATGTCGTCATGGCCCGATGATGCGTATGCACGTCCGAAACCGGCAGCCCTCGATCCTTGATGCAGGCGAAGAAGTTTTCCATGTGTCCGCCGAGCGGCTTGCCGTGCCGCATCGCCACGAGCACGCTCTCGTCGATCGGGTTCGTCTTCAATTCGTCGACCGGCGAACCGGTGAGCTTGCCGCGATTGACGAAGAACTTTCCCTTGTCTCCTTCGAAGAGAATGCCGTTGTCGAAGCCGAGATCGGACGCCTTGTCGCGAATGTTGATCTCGACGCCGTCGGCCGTGCGGCAGCGTACGTGAAACGTCAATGCGACGTTGTACTCGTCGTCCACGGTCGGCCAACCCTTGGCGAAGGGGACTGCATGCTCGGCGGCGAGCACTTCATACGACGTCGGCCCGGTGTCGTCCATGCCGAGCGCCCATTGGGCGATGTCGACGTGATGGGCTCCCCAGTCGGTCATCTTGCCGCCGGAGTATTCGTACCACCAGCGGAATTCGTAGTGGCAGCGTTGCTTGATGTAATCGACCAGCGGGGCTTGGCCGAGCCACATATCCCAGTTGAGTTCCGGCGGCGGCGTTTCCTTCTTGAGCTTGCCGCTCGGCTTCACGCCGCCGATGGCGCACGTCACGCGCTGAATCTTGCCGATGCGCCCTTGGCGGCAGAGCGCGGCGGCCGTGAGGAACTGGTTGTTATATTCGCTCCGCTGTTGCGTGCCGACTTGAAACACGCGGCCGGTTTCCTTGACGGCTTTGGAAAGAATCTTCCCTTCGTCGATCGTGAGCGTGAGCGGCTTTTCGCAGTACACGTCTTTGCCGGCCCGCATGGCATCGAGCGCGATCTTCGTGTGCCAATGGTCGGTCGTGCCGATCGTGACGACGTCGATGTCTTTGCGATCGAGCAGCTTGCGGTAGTCGACGAACGCTTCCGACTTGCCGGCTCCGAATTCCTTTTTGGCTTTGGCCGCTTCGAGCCGCTTGGTGTCGACATCGCAGACCGCCACGACGTCGCCGAACTTCGACGCTTGCGCGGCGACGCTCGATCCGCGCCCGCCGAGCCCGATGGCGCCGATTAGCGGTCGCTCGCTCGGCGAAGCCGCGGCTCGTGCGGCGAGCGACTTTTGCGACGAGAAAAAGTACGGCGTTGCCGCGACGGCGGCGGCGGTCTTCAAAAACTCACGACGGGCAAGCGACATGGCAAGTGTTCCTTAGGTGGCGCTGATTTGGCGTCTCATTGAGCCCCGGGGCTTGCCCCCGGGAGTTTCGCAACGGACGGTTTTCGATGCGTCGTTCGATTCCGACTTATGTCGATTCTCCGAATCGGCCGGTGCGTACATAACTCCGGTTATGTACGCACCCCTTGTGGGTTTTGGGGTTGTGCGTACTTAACCCTGAGTTATGTACGCACGACGCGATTTCCAAAATCGATATAAGTCGAGAAACCGCGCTCGCCAAACGACGCCGCTTTCGACCGCATTCGCGCGGACGCGCCGCACGCGTTTCGACGCCGCCATCGCTCGGCCGAGCAAGAATCTCCCGCCGCCACGTTAGCGCGCAGCGCAACGAGAAGCAAGGACGTTTTTGGCCGGCCCAAATATGTGCTTGACGACTTACCTATCGCCTACGCGATCCATTCGTCGATCACTTTGCCCGCGACGCCCGTTAGGCGTTGGTCGAGCCCTTGAAAGCGGTGCGTCAGCTTGAGGTGGTTGATGCCAAAGAGCTTCAACAGCGTGGCATGGAAGTCGTTCACGTGGACCGGCTTCTCGGTGATCGACCAGCCGATCTCGTCCGTCGCGCCGTAGGTGAGTCCCCCCTTTACGCCGCCGCCGGCCATCCAGAGGCTGAACGCATAGGGGTGGTGATCGCGTCCGGTCGCGTTCGGATTGCCCCCGCGGTTCTCGCCAAGCGGCGTGCGCCCGAACTCGCCGGCGAAGATGACGAGCGTTTCGTCGAGCAGGCCTCGCTGCTTGAGATCTTTGAGCAAGGCGGCAACCGGTTGATCGGCCATGCCGCAATTGTGGCCGAGCTCTTTGTCGAGGCCGGAATGGTGGTCCCACGAGGCGTGGAACAAGCTGACGAAGCGCACGCCGCGCTCGACGAGCCGGCGGGCCAAGAGGCAGTTCGTGGCAAACTGCTTATATTGTCCCGGGCCGCCGCCGCGCGAAGCTTGGATCGCCGGCTCCACGCGGTTGATGCCGTAGGCGTCGATCGTCTCTTGGGTTTCGTCGCTTAAGTCGATCAACTCCGGCGCGGCCGATTGCATGCGGAAGGCGAGCTCGTAGCTGGCGATGCGGCTCGCGATCTCCGGGTCGTGCATCTGTTCGAGGCGCTCGTTGTTGAGATCGCGCGCGACGTCGAGCCCCAGCCGTTGCAGTTCCGGCGGCAGGCCGGCGGGGTTGGAGAGGTTCAGCACCGGATCGCCTTGATTGCGAAACATCACGCCCGCGTACATCGACGGCAAGAAGCCGGAAGCCCACAGCGATGCGCCGCCGCTCGTGCCGCGACCGGCCGAGAGCACGACATAGCCGGGCAAGTCTTGCGATTCGCTGCCGAGGCCGTAGGTGAGCCAAGCGCCCATCGTCGGCAGGCCGAAGAAGGGGCGACCCGCCAGCAGGCTGAGCTGAGCCGGATGGTGATTGAACTGGTCCGTGTGCATCGAACGGACCATCAGGATGTCGTCGGCGCACGTGGCGATGTGCGGCATGAAGTCGCTGAACTCCATGCCGCATTCGCCGTGCTTTTTGAACTTACGGTTTGAGCCCATCAGCACCGCCGTTTCCTTCTTAATGAAGGCGAAACGGACGTTCTTCGTCATCGATTCGGGGAGCGGCTTGCCGTTGAGCTCGTTGAGCTTCGGCTTCGGATCGTAGAGATCGATCTGGCTCGGCGCCCCTTCCAAGAAAATGAAGATGCATTTCTTCGCTTTGCCCGGGAAGTGCGACGGCTTCGGGGCGAGCGGATTGACCGCCGCCGCATCGTCGTCGGTCGAAGGCTTCACGGGCTTCGCGTGGCCGTCGCGCGCCAGCATGTCGGCAAGCGCCGCCATGCCGAGACCGTAGCCGGCCTGGCCGAGGAAATGGCGTCGCGATTGCGCTTGCGCCGCGGCTTGCAACGCCGCCGGATCGCGCAACATTTCCGCGAACAT
This sequence comes from uncultured Pirellula sp., assembly GCA_964633125.1. Lineage (GTDB taxonomy): Bacteria > Planctomycetota > Planctomycetia > Pirellulales > PNKZ01 > PNKZ01. Next base: position 6,691 of record CAZWDN010000187.1, read on the forward strand.
CCGCGCATCCTGCGGGCAGTTGTGAAGCGCATTTCCGGGAAACGCTTGATGGGGCATGTTATGCATGGCGATTATTCTCGCGTAATGAATTCGTCGAGGTTCAGCAGTACGCGCACCGTGGCGGTCCAAGCGGCGACTTCGGCGTTCGCGACGGTCGGCGCGGTATAGCGGCCGATCATCTGTTCCGCTTCTTCGGGATGATCGCGGTAGTAGGCCCGTGCGTTGTCGAGCAAGGTGTCGAGCCGATCAAGTTCGTCCGGCCGCGGCGTACGCGCCAGGCACTGCCGCATGGCTTCGCCCAAGCGGGCCGTGTCGACGGCTTGCGGCTTCGCGCCGGCCGGGGCGGGCTCCTCGGTCAATAGTCGCTTGGCCAGCGCCTGGGAGGCCTCGACGAAGCTCTCGTTGTTCAACAGCGTCAGGGCTTGCAGCGGCGTATTGGAAACGGTGCGATTGACGCAGGCGATGTTGGCGTCCGGGCAATCGAACGTCATCAGCGTCGGGTGCGGAATCGTCCGTTTGAAGAACGTATACATGCCTCGGCGGTAGCGGTCTTCGCCCGTGCTGTCGGTCCAACTAAACGAACCGGCGTAGCTGAGTTTCGCCAATTCGGGCGGCATCGGCGGGAAGACGCTCGGGCCGCCGATCTTGGGGCTTAATAAGCCCGCGGAACAAAGGGCCAAGTCGCGCACGATTTCCCCTTCGACACGGAGGCGGTTTTGCCGCGCCAGCAACACGTTTTGCGGATCGACGTCGACCAGCTCGGGCCGATGCGCCGACGATTGCCGGTACGTCGCCGACATGAGAATGGTTTTTAGCAACGACTTGGTACTCCACTTCAGATCGCGCTGGTATTGGCCGGCGAGCCAATCGAGCAACTCGGGATGCGACGGCAAATCGCCGCGGGCGCCGAAGTCGTTGATGCTGCGCACGATGCCGATGCCGAAGAGCCGGGCCCAGATTTGATTGACGACGACGCGCGGCGTCAGCGGGTTTTCACGGCTTACGAGCCAATGAGCCAAGTCGAGCCGTGTCGAACGCGGCGTCTTCTCTTCCGCCGCCGACGCCTTGCCGTTCGAAACGAATTGTGCAGGTGTCCCGCCTGTGGAACTCACGTCATTGGATTTCTTGGGCGAACCATTCTCGGAGGCGCCCTTGGGAACGACATGCAGCGTGGCGGGCGTCAGTAATTCCGCGGGAGAGAGGAAGTCGCCCCGTTCGAAGCGGTGTGTTTCGCGGCCGCGGATCGAGGTGGCGATGGTCCGCACCGGCATCATTTGGGCCTTGAATTCGGCAAGCGTCGCTTCGATGTCCTTTTGCAGCTTGGCGACTTGCGGATCGAGGCCGACGTAGAAGTTGAACAGGGTCGCACGAGTCAGCGCGATTCGTTTTTCCGGATACATGCGTAGCGCCGCGGCGACGTCGGGCGGCAAATGGAGCTCGCGCGCGTCGCCCGTTACGGCCCGCACTTTGAAACGATTCAGCGTATGCTGCGAACCGTAGGCTTGCTCGATGACGACTTGCAGTCGCTCGCCTTTCGCGAAGGTGACCGGAGCCGTGGTGCGAACTTGCAACCAATGGTCGGCGTCGACCTTCGGCAATACGGCCCAGCCTTTCTTCTTGTTCGGCGTTTCGGTGAGGACGTCGGTCGCCTTGAAGCCCGACTGTTCGAAGTCGGCGGTAGCGCGTTGCAGCGGAATCGCGCGCAGCAGTTTGCCGTTCTTGTCGACGACGTTCGCGCGGAGATTGGTGATGACGAAGTTGCCGTTTTTCGAATGGCCGGCACCCTTGGCCTTGGCGGCTTTGTCGGGAAGGGTGTCGATCCGCAGGCCGGTAATGGCCGACGGCAGGCCGGCGATCGTAAGCGTGTAGGTGTCGGTCGCGGCCGGCGCGGCACCGGGCTTCGGCGCGGCGGTAAAGATGTTGAGCTTCTTGTCTTCCGTGAAGGCGAGGCCGCTTGCGGCGGCGAAGGATACGTCGGTGAAATGGACGTATTCCAGCTTTGCGTTCGGCCGGTTCTCCACGATTTCGCGTTGTTCGTCTTCCCACTTCGCTTGCAAGGGAGCGAGTTCGCGTTTGCGTTTTTCCAACGCTTGTTCCAGCGGTTGCAGCTTCTTTTCCAGCGCCGCCGCGTCGGTGGCTTTCACCGGGAGACGCGTGAGCACTTCGTCCGCGTCGTTGAAGTACGCGAACATCTTGTAGTATTCGGCCTGGGAAATTTCGTCGTACTTGTGGTTGTGGCACTTCGCGCAGCCGAGCGTGAGCCCGAGCCAGACGGTGCCGAGGGTGTCGGTGCGATCAAATACGGCATTGACGCGATACTCTTCTTGATCGACGCCCCCTTCTTCGTTCGTCAAGGTCTGGCGATTGAAAGCGGTGGCGATCTTCTGGCTCGGCGTCGCGTTCGGGAGCAGGTCGCCGGCAATTTGCTCGATCGTGAATCGATCGAACGGCATGTCCGTGTTGTAGGCGTTGATCACCCAGTCGCGGAATACGTAGGCGTCGGGCCGCGCACGGTCTTTTTCGTAGCCGTCGCTATCTGCGTAGCGGGCCATATCGAGCCAGTGGCGCCCCCAGCGTTCGCCGAAGTGGGGCGAAGCGAGGAGTCGATCCACAAGGTTCTCATAGGCGCCGGGCGACTTATCGCGAACGAAGGCGTCGACTTCTTCCGGAGTGGGAAGGAGCCCGAGCAGGTCGAAGTAGAGCCGTTTGATGAGCGTCTCGCGCGACGCTTCGGGCGACGGCGCAATCTGTTTCGATTCCAGTTTGGCGACGACGAACGCGTCGATCGGGTTGCGCACGGCGGCCGTGTTCTTGATTTTCGGCGGCACGCCGAGAGCCAGCGGGCGATAGGCCCAATGCGTTTGGTACTCGGCCCCTTCGGAGATCCAGGTCTTGAAGACTTGGATCTCCGCCGCAGTGAGCGGTTTGCCTTCCGGCGGCATACGCGTGCTTTCGTCGTGGCTTGAGATGCGCGCCAGTAGTTCGCTCGCCTCGGGCTTGCCGGGCACGATGCCGATGCTGCCGCTTTCGAGTTCCTTGAGCGCCGACTTCCGGTCGAGCAGATTCAGCCCCCCCTCGGCCTTATCCGGGCCGTGGCACTGGAGGCAATGCTCGGCGAGCAGCGGTTTGATTTGCCGCTCGAAGCGGTGTTCGGGCGCGACGTCGCCGGCCGCGATTTTGGCCGAGGTTTTCGGCGCGGCCGCGGCCGTGAATTGCGGAACCCGGGTAACCGCCGCGCAGACGATACCGACGACCGCAAGGACGGAAAGGCAAAGCCGACAGGATGGTCGACGGACCATACGCGATACTCCCAAGGAAAATTCGGGGTACCGGAGGAACAGCCACCGCGGAGGCAGGAGGGATGGTGCGGTGCAGGAGAGCTAGGCCGGTAGTGCCATTTTGCGGTCGAAAGTGCGGGAAAGTCAAGCGAGAACGGGGAGTTCCCGGACGCCGACGGGTGGAATCGGCGATGCTCGATCTGTTATAAAAGGCCGCTCGTTTTCCGAGTCTTTCCCGCACGCCGGTCTCTTACCACCCCGAGTTGTCGCCATGTCCGATTCGCTTCGTACGCGCATTTTCGACGCCCTGCACGCCCTGACGATCGTCGATCCGCATACGC
>CAZWDN010000188.1:0-10297 GCA_964633125.1 uncultured Pirellula sp.
TCTACATCGTCGACGGCTACGGCAGCCAGTTGGTCTACCGCTTCGACAAGAACTTTAAGCACATCAAGACGATCGGCGGCCCTGGAGCGGAGCACGGGAAGTTTAAAACCTGCCACGGCGTTTGGATCAGCACGATCGGCAAAGAGCCCGAGGTTTATATCGCCGATCGGGCCAACGGCCGGCTCGAGGTTTACTCGCTCGATTTGGAATACAAGCGGACGGTGCCCGACATGCGCGCACCTTGCTGTTTCTATCAACACGCCGGCCATCTCTACGTGCCGGAGCTCAACGCACGCGTGTCGATTATCGACGGCGACGACAAAGTGGTCGCGCAACTCGGCGACGGCAAGGGGGTAAAGAAGGAAGAGCTCGACCGGCACCCGGAAGTATTCGCCACGCCGCACGCGCTGGCGGTCGACTCGCGCGGCGACCTGTACGTGGTCGAATGGCTGCCTTACGGCCGGCCGCGGAAATTTAAGCACACGCCGGCATAGGTCGCGCGTTAAATTCGAGTACGGAGTACCCGGTACCGAGTACCTAGTACTCCGTACTAACTACCAAGCACCAAATCCCAAACGGATCCGCACGCTTACGTGAATAGGCAACCCATGAACCTTCGACTTAACACGGCGTCGTGGAAACTTGTTTGGTTATTGGTGCTTGGTGCTTGGTGCATTCCTGCGTCGCCGCGTGCGACGCAGGCGGCCGAGTTCTCGCAGGCCGACGCCTCGGCGGCTTTGAAGCGGGCCGTGGAGTTTTATCGCACGAAGGTCGGCTATCACGGCGGCTACGGGTATGCCGTGAGTGCCGACCTTGCGAAGCGCGAGGGGGAGAACAAGATCACGGCCACTCAGGCCTGGATCGAGCCGCCGGCGACGCCCGCCGTCGGCATGGCCTTATTGGAAGCGTATCGCACGACCGGCGAGAAGTATCTGTTGGAAGCGGCCCAAGAGACGGCGGCTTGCTTACTGGCTTCGCAACTCGAAAGCGGCGGCTGGCAGAATCCGCTGGAACTTGATCCGGAACTGCGGCGAACCCATCCGTATCGGAAGAATGCGACGTCGAGCGGCGAGAAGCGGCCGAAAGTCAAAGCGGAGCAGACGACGCTCGACGACAACAAGACGCAGTCGTGCTTGACGTTTCTCATGCGGCTCGATGCGGAGCTCGAATTTAAAGACGCCGCGCTGCACGAAGCGGTGCTCTACGGGCTCGACTCCCTGGTCAAGGTGCAATATCCCAACGGCGCCTGGCCGCAGCAGTTTTCCGCCCCGCCCGACGCCGCGCAGTTTCCGGTGCTCAAGGCAAGCTATCCGGAGACTTGGTCGCGCACGTTTCCGAAGATCAACTACGTCGGCTTCTACACGTTCAACGACGACACGATCGCCGACGTCGTCGAACTAATGCTCGCCGCGGGAGAGACGTACGGCGAGCCGCGTTACAAGTCCGCGGCCGAGAAGGCCGGATCGTTTATCATCGCCGCGCAGATGCCGGAGCCGCAGCCGGGGTGGGCGCAGCAATACGATCCGGCGATGCAGCCGGTCTGGGCCCGTAAGTTCGAACCGCCGGCGATCAGCGGTAACGAGTCGCAGGGAATCTTGAGAATTCTCATGAGCTTGTATCGTGCCACCGGCGACAAGAAGTATCTGGAGCCCATTCCGCGAGCCATGGCATGGTTAAAGCGATCCAAACTTGCCGACGGCCAGCTGGCCCGGTTCTACGAACTCCAGACCAACAAGCCGCTTTACTTCACGAAGGACTACGTGCTCACTTACGACGATTCCGACTTGCCGACGCACTACGGCTTCAAAGTCGGCGGGGGCAGCTTGGATCGGATGCAGGCCGAATACGAGAAGCTCGCCGCGGAAGGCCCGCCGGCGAAGAAGTCGCCGAAGCGCGAGAGCGTAAAGTATTCGTCGGGCCTGGCCGCTGACGCCGCGAAAGTCGCCCAGGCTCTCGACGAGCGCGGGGCGTGGGTCGAGCCGGGGAAGCTGAAGAACTACAGCGACGACGATTCCAAAGCGGGCATTATTACGAGCAAGACGTTCATCTTGAATGTTCGAACGCTGGCACGGTGCGCCGCAGCCAGGTAATTCGCGAAATGGTCGCTCGGCTAGCGCGGGCTCGGCAGGTCGCTTAGTTCGCGCGGCGGCCACGCGGCGCGCAGCCCGTTGAGCACGGCGATCACGTCGATCACTTCCTGAAACACGGCCCCGGCGACCGGCGGCAGGTAGCCGAGCGCGGCGAGCACCATACCGGCCATGCTCAGGCCCATCCCTCCCAGCGCGCTTTGCAGTGCGATGCGGCGCATGCGGCGGCCGAGGTGCAGCAGTTCGTCGACCTTCTCCAACGACGTATCCATGATGACCGCGCCGGCCGCTTCGCCCGTGACGTCGTTGGTTTGGCCGAACGCCACGCCCACGGTCGCCACGAGCAAGGCCGGAGCGTCGTTGATGCCGTCGCCGATGAAGAGCGTCGGCGCTTGCGCGGTCTCGCGGCGCACGATCTCGACCTTCTGTTCGGGGCTTTGGCCGGCGTAGATTTCCGTGATGCCCACTTTGTCGGCCAAGTACTGCACTTCCGAAAGACGATCGCCGGAGACGAGCATCAACTTGCGAAAGAGGTGCTTCGGCCCGAGATGCTTGATGAAGGGCGCGCCGTCGCGACGCGGCTCGTCGCGAAATTGGAGCGTCGCCGCGTAACGCTCGTCGACGAAGATCACGCATTCCATGCCGGGCTCGGCCGGCGGCAGCCGGGCGAGGTCGGGCGATTGTTCCGCGGTGAGAATTTTGCGACTGGTCACGCGCAGCCGTCGTCCGGCGACCGTGCCGCGGAGCCCGTCGCCCGCTCGCTCGCTAATGTCGGACGCTTCCCCCGGAGCGATGCCGCGTTCGGCCGCGCCGTTGCAGACGGCGCGGGCCAGCGGATGCTTGGAGTAGCGCTCGACGGTTGCGCCCCAGCGCAGGACGTCGGCGACGGCGAAGTCGGGCGCGACGACGACGTCGGTCAGTCGGGGCTCGCCGTAGGTGAGCGTGCCGGTTTTGTCGAAGATCATCGTGCGGCACTGGGGAATCTGTTCGAGCACGGCCGGATTGCGCACCACGATGCCGCGCTGCGCCGCGAGGGAAATGCTGCCGAGAATCACGACCGGAATCGCAATCAGCAGCGGGCAAGGCGTGGCGACGACCAGCACGGCCAGGAAGCGCGACGGTTCGCCGGAGACGAGCCACGCGACGGCCCCCAAAGCGACCGCCAGCGGCGTGTACCAACCGCCGAGCAAGTCGCCGAGCCGGCGCAATTGCGGACGGCGCTGTTCGCTTTCGCGCATCACGCGCATGATCTGCGCGTAGCGCGAATCGACCGCTTTGCGGTCGGCGCGAATCACCAGCGCCGCTTCGCCGTTGATCGCTCCGGAGAGCACCGCGGCGCCCGGCGCTTTCGACATCGCATACGGTTCGCCGGTGAGGTACGACTCGTCCATCGTGCCGTGCCCTTCGACGACGGTGCCGTCGACCGGGCAGCTTTCGTGCGGATAGACTACGAGCAAGTCGCCGATCGCGATTTCGGCCAGCGGCACGTCGACGAGCGTGCCGTCTAAGCGGCGATGCGCCGTGTCGGGCATGCGCTTGGCCAGCGCTTCGAGCACGCGCGACGCCTCGCGCACGGCATAGGCTTCGAGCGCTTCGCCGCCCGAGAGCATGAGCACCACGATCGAGGCGGCGAGGTATTCGCCGAGCAACGCTCCGGTGACGATCGACAATCCGGCGAGCCAATCGGCGCCGAAATCACGCTCGAGCGCCTTGCCGCCGAGTTGCCCTAAGAGCGGCAGCCCGCCGACGATGAGCACGATCCACAACGGCCACGCCGCCGCATGGCCGGAAAAACTCCAGGCGAAGCGGAGCAACAGATGGAGCGCAATGCCGAGCGCCGCAACGGCGGCCAGGACGAGCGACGAGATTTTGGCGGGGGGAGCGGAAGCGATGAGCGAACTCCGTAGGGAGATTCCGACGCCGGGGGCGGTCGAAGTTCGGCCGCGCCGCGGAAGCAGGTAGGAGAAATGGTATCATGCCCCCAGGCGCGCCGCGAAGTAGGACCGCGGTACCCGCCTCCGTAATTCGACGCGCACGAGGAGCCGATCGATGGACGCACAAACGACGGAACAACTGGCGAGAAAGAAGTGTTTGCCGTGCGAAGGGGGCGTCGCCGCTTATTCGCGCGCCGATGCCGAAAGGCAACTCGCCCAACTCGCCGGCTGGCGACTCACGCACGACGGCAAGCGGATTCGCAAGGATTGGAAAATGAAGAACTTCGTGGCGGCGATCGAGTTCTTCAACGCCGTGGCGCGCACGGCCGAGGCGGATCAGCATCATCCCGACCTGCACCTGGAAGAGTATCGCAAGGTGTGGATCGAGCTCTGGACCCACGCCATCGGCGGGCTCTCGGAGAACGATTTCATTCTCGCGGCGAAGATTGACGAAGTAGCCGGTAGCTAGTAGCTAGTTGCTAGAACAGACGGGACGGATGTACTCCGATTCGTCACTAGCTACCGGCTACTAGCAACTAGCTACTTCCTCACAGCCCCATCCCGACGAATCCGCCGTTGCTTTCCATTTCGGCCTGCATGCGCGCGAGGCGTTCTTTCGTGCGCTGCAAGTCGCCGGCGGCGATGTAGAGATTGAAGTCGGCGCTCACCGCTTGGCGGACCGTGTCGGTAAACCAGGCGACGATCGGTTCCGTGAGCCAATCGCAGGTCTCGCGCACCAGACGCACGTCGAGATCGGCGCGGAGCGTTTGATCGTCGGCTTCGTTCGTCGTGACGACGCCGTCGAATTCGAACTCGAGCATGCCGAGGTCGGGCGCGTTCGTCAGATGGAAAACGCACTTGGCGTTGTGTAGGTAATACGTGTTCAATGAACCGTGCCGCTCCAAGGCCGACTTGATCCGTTCGCACTTCGCGCGGAATTTCGGCGAGGCGTCGAGCGGCACGTCCATGCGGCCGATCGAACGGAGCGGGAGGCAATCGAACGAGATGTCGACGAAGCGATCCATAACAAGATTCCCGAGACGAAAAAGGGCCGGTGCGCTCCGTGTCGCACCGGCCCCGATATTCTAACGATTTTCCCGTTCGGGCGTTATCGGGCTCGTTATTGACTTTCGACGGCGGCCGGAGCGGCGTCGCGCTTGACGCCCACGACGAGCCAGTCGCCGTCAGCCTTGATGCTGGAGACGTACATCACGCCGAGCTTGCTCGCTTCCCCTTCCAGCGGCTCGCCGGTCCGCACGATTTCGGTCGGGAGCGCTTTGCCGAACTTCTCTTGCAGAATTCGCTTGAGCACGATTTCGCGCGTGTTGAGCTTGTCTTTGCCCCGTTGAAAGCCGGGAGGGATGATGTCGAAATCATCGCTGCGCACGGCCTTCAATCCGTGGCCGTCGCTCGAAAGCTTGTACGTGCCGGTGATGTGCATACCGTCGAATTTTCGCTCGCCGGAGGTAAACGCCTTGCCGCGGACCGTGAAGGTCACGCTGTCGCCGGCGAACGAGAGGCTCAACGGTTCGACGTCGGCAAACGTAATCGAAAACGGTTCTTGTCCTTCGACCGGACGCAGACGCTCCGGCACTTCGCCGAGAATGCTTTCGGCCAAGAGTTGAATGCGAGGCTGATCGAACTTGCGTCCGGCGAGCATGCCTTGGGTGCTGTTGGTGACGAGCGATTGATGCACGCGGACGCTGATCGGCGCCCCGGCGGCCGGGGCCGGAGCGGCGCTCGGCGCGGCCAAGCGACCGGCCGTCGATTGCACGGCGCGGATCGTCAAGGCGTCGTCGGTCGACGCGTAGTGCAAATGCGCCGGATACTGGCCGAAGCGTTGCAACGGGTGACGGATTCGCGATTCGAGTTGCGCGTTGGCGTCGGCCACTTGGGCGACGATTTCCTTCTGCATGCTGCGCGACAGTCGGGTGCGGGCGTGGGCCGCGGCGATCCGTTCCCCTTCCGCTTTCTGTTGCGGAGCTTTCTTAGCGGCGATCTTCTTCACGAGGTTGCCGATGACGCCTCCCTTCGTCGAACCGTAGCCGGTGATGCGATTGGCGACGTGGGCTCGTGTTTGAATCGCTCCGCCGGCGAGCCCTTGCTCGTTGACGAAGAGGGTCGAATCGCCGGCGAGCGTCGTCGTCCCGCGGCTATAGATGAGCGCCGAACGATTGCGGCCGACGGTGCGCGAGTAGTTGATCCCTTGCAGGTGCGTGGCGAGTTGCACTTGCTCGGCGTTGGGGACGATTTCGACGTTTACTTCGCCGATCGTGCGGCCGGTGCCGGAGATGGAAGTGCCGAGAATGCAATCGACGACCGGTTCCGTTTGGTCGATCGGCCGGCTCAGGGCGTCGGCGACAAACGTCTCCGAAACGTCGATGAGCAGGTTCGGGTGCGAGAAGCGCTCGCTCAGTTTCGCCGTGAGCGCCGAGGCTTGGCTGCTGCGCTCGAGCCAACTCACGTTTTCCGCGATGGCGATCGACTGCGCGGCGGTGGGGGTTCCGTCGGCGACGGCGTCGATGACGTCGGCCAAGGCGTTCAAGTGCTTCGCCGTGTCGGCGGCGAGGTTCTTGTTCTGCGCGGCGTCGGCGGCGGCGGCGAATTTCGCGAGAGCCTTACCGACGGCTTGAAACTCAGGCTCTTCCAAGCCGGTGAATCCGCCGGAATAGCGCCGCTGCACGCGGTTGAGAGCGGCGACGTCGTAGTCGCCGGCCTTGACCAGTTCCTTGCTCATTGCATCCCAGTGGAGATAGTCTTTCCATTGCGGACCCCAACTGCCGAGGCCGCTTAGGTAAGCGTCGAGCGCGCCGACGGCTTGTTGCAGTTCGGCCTTGGCGGCAGGAAGAGCTTCCGGTGCATGCGCACGGAATCCCTTGGCGGCGGCGCGCACTTCGTTACCAAGCGCGGTGGGCTTGACCTTTACGGCGGCGACGGGCGCAACGGCGACCGGTGCAGCGGCGACCGGTGCGGTGGCGACAGGCTTCGCAGCCTCGGCCGTAGCCTTGGCCGCAGGCTTCGTCGCGGAGGTCGCCGGTGCCGTGGCGACGGGCTTGGTCGCAGGCTTTGTAGCCGCGGGAGCAGTCGCCGCAGGTTTCGTAGCGGCAGGTTTGGTTGCGGCCGCCTTCGTGTCCGACGGCTTCGGTGCTTGCGCGGCGGCGACGGCAATTAACGCCAACATTGCCGTAGCTGCCAGAATCCCTGAGCTTGCCCGTACTCGCCGTTTTGTAGTGGCCATTTGAATCGCTCCTAAACTCGGCAGCTATTTGGAACTGCCTACCTTGCTTAACCTTACGCTCAATTACACCCACTTAGCGCCAGAAAGAAAAGCTCAGTTTTTTACGCTGTTTATCTCACTTTCCGAAACGTTAAAACCCGTCAACGCGGCATTCTAGCACCTAGACCCCGCCGGCAAAGTCGTTAAAGTCAAGCCCAACGGAAAAGTCGCAGGAAACTGCGCAGCGCCAGGGACTGGGTGCTCGTCGACCTTGTCTCGCGTGGTGCCGGGGAGTTTTCGGTCGATCTTCGGCCGACCCCAACCTGACCGAGAGCTCGCCGAGCATCTCGGTCGCGAAAGATCGGACCTTCGTAGGTTGCCCGTCGCCCTAAGCGTGCGATGCCCGACCCGATGCGATGCGTTCCGATCGACTAACCCGGCCGTGGCAACGCCCACGGCATGACGGCGTCGCGTCTCGGTTCCATGGCGTCCTTTCCGTCGGAGATCTTCGCGGCATCGCTCGCCCGCTGCGTTGATAGGTCATCAGGAGAAACCGTCATGTTTGCAAAACTACGATTCGGCCTGCCGGGAATCTTAGCTTCCGTCTGCCTTCTGTCGCTCGGCGGCGCCGCGACGGCCGCCGACCAACTTCCGCAGATCGAATGGCTCTCCGACTACGGCGACGCCATGAAGCGCGCCGAGCTCGGGCGCAAGATGCTGCTCGTCTACTTCTACGAAAACGAACCGGGCGAGAACCAACGTCGCTTGGAAACGCACTCGTTTAGCGATCCGCGCGTGATCGAGCAGATCACCCGCGATTACGTCGCCGTGAAAGTTCCGCTCGGCTATGAAGTGAGCGTCGGCGGCAAGCACAGCCCATTGTTGAGCTTCGAAGCTTTCGCCGATCTGCATGGTCGGCCGGGTATCGCCGTGATCGACTACGCGCATCGGAACGAAGAGTATTCCGGCTTCGTCGTCAGCGTGTTGCCGCTTGAAAACGGAAAGTACTACCGGTTTCAGCCGCACTATCTGTCGGTGTTGCTCGAGCTGCCTTCTGGCACGCTGACGCAGCGGACGATGATTTTCGCGGTGCGAGTCCATCCCGAAGGTCCGGCAAGCACGCGCGGCCGACCCAACAACAACCTCTTCGCCGCGGCCCGCGAACACTCAACCCACCAGGCCCGCATTCGCTCGCAAGGTCACCACAATTGGGGCTCGCGCTTTCAGAAGCTCGTCGGCATTCTCGGCGGCGGCTTGCGGCCGCAAGAGGTCGTCGCCGAAAGCTGGCCGAACGAAAACCTCGTCGACGCGGCCATCGATTGCGTCGACTGCTGGCGGCAATCGCCGGGCCACTGGGGCGCAGTTCGCGCCGATCAGCCGCAATTCGGCTACGACATCCAGCGAGGCGAAAACGGCATTTGGTACGCCACCGGCCTATTCGGCAACAACGTGCAATGACGACTTGTAAATAATTGTTGGCAACGGTCGTGAGCCCGGGACAGAATGTCGCCGGGCTCTTTTTTGCGCATCACGTTGCCTTACTCGCATGGCGCCGAAACATGCACCACCTCAAGTTTCTTCTGTCGCTAAGTTGTGTCATCGCGGCGGCTCTGTTCTCCGGCGCACGTGCCGCGGAGCCTCCCGACGGAACCCGCTCGATGCTCGCCTTTCCCGGTGCCGAGGGGTTCGGTCGCCACAGCCTGGGCGGGCGCGGCGGTAAGGTGTACTTCGTCACGACGCTCGCCGATTACAACCCAAAGGCGAAGGCGGAGAGCCCGATCGAAGGAAGCCTGCGCCACGCGCTCTCGGCGAGCGGCCCGCGGACGATCGTCTTTCGCGTTTCAGGCGTGATCGAACTAGTCGCCCCGCTGAAAATAACCGAGCCGCGCGTGACCATCGCCGGCCAAACCGCGCCGGGCGACGGCATTTGTCTCACTAACTACGGCACGCAAATCGACGCGGACGACGTCGTGGTTCGTTACCTGCGCTTTCGGCCGGGCGATTCCATCGGCAAGGAGATGGACGCGCTGGCCGTGTATCAATGTCGCAACGTGATACTCGATCACTGTTCGGCGTCGTGGAGCATCGACGAAACGCTCTCCGTCACCGGTGAAGGTTGCGGCGACGTGACCGTGCAGTGGTGTTTTATCACGGAAAGCCTCGACCAAAGCGTGCATGCCAAAGGAACGCACGGCTACGGCTCGCTCATCCGCACCGACGGCGGCGTGACCTACCATCACAATCTTTACGCGCACCATCGCACGCGCTGTCCCCGGCCGGGCACCTACGGCAAGCCGCCGGGCTTGCTGTTGGACTTCCGCAACAACGTCGTCTACGACTGGATCAGCCCGGCCGGCTACACGTCGGAGGATCCTGCGCGCATCAACTACGTGGGGAACTACCTGAAGCCGGGCCCTTCGACGACGGAGCGCGCCTACATGTTCAACATCGGCGGCGCGGCGACGCGGATGTTCGTCGCCGACAACAAGCTCGATTTCTCGCGACTGCGAGGGCCCGACGATTGGGACTGGATCGAACACGCCGAGCCTGTAAATAAGCTTGTCGAGGCGCTAACCACGGCGCCGGTGACGACGGACTCCGCCGAACAGGCCCGCGATCGCGTGTTGGCGAACGGCGGCGCGACGCTCCCTCGTCGCGACGCGATCGACCTGCGTATCGTCGGTGATGTGCAAAGCGGCGGCGGCAAGGTGATTAATTCACCGAAAGATGTGGGCGGCCTGCCGAACTTCGCAAGCTCGCCGCCTCCGATTGACGCCGACTCCGACGGCCTGCCCGACGCTTGGGAAGCCGAGCATGGACTCGACTCCAGCGACGCCGCGGACCAGGCGCTGGATGCCGACGGCGACGGATATACGAACCTTGAGGAACGGCTCAACGGGACCAATCCCCGCCGCGCGGAGGCTTCGCCCGCTCCTTAAGCCGGCGAGCGAAGGCGCGTCGTGGGTTCTACACCCCGCGGGCGATGAATCATTCGCCATTCGGCCCCGCTTTGCCGGTCTTTCCTTGACACTCGGCCGGCCTGCTTTCACAATCGAACC
>CAZWDN010000189.1:0-10284 GCA_964633125.1 uncultured Pirellula sp.
GCGAATCGGTGGTCTTCACGTTGAAGCAAGCCGGCTACGCCGTGCAAAGTTGCGCGAGCGCCGTCGAAGCGCTCAAGCGGCTCGAACGCGATCCGGCCGACGTGATCGTCACCGACTTGAAGATGCCGGGCATGACCGGAGTCGAGCTGCTGGGAGAATTGAAAAAGCGCCGGCATCCGGCGCAAGTGATCCTCGTTACCGCCTATGCGACGGTGGAAACGGCCGTCGAAGCGATGCGCCAAGGGGCGTTTGATTTTCTCGAGAAGCCGTTTGCGCTCGAGGCGCTTGAAGACCTCGTCGGCCGGGCGGTGCAGGCCGGGCGTACGAATCCCGCAATCGCGAACGTCGCCGCGGTGTTGGAAGCCGGTACGCAGCAAGGGCCCGCGATCATCGGCGCCGGCCCGCAAATGCAGGCGCTGCGCGTACGGATGGCCCGGGCCGCGGCGACGGAAGAGACCGTGCTGATTTGCGGCGAAAGCGGCACGGGCAAAGAACTCGTGGCCCGCACGGTGCACGCGCTCGGCGCACGTTCGCAGAAGCCGTTCGTGGGTTTGAACTGCCCCGCGATGTCGGCGCACTTGATGGAAAGCGAACTTTTCGGCCACGAGCGCGGCGCGTTTACGGGCGCCGACGTGCGGCGGGCGGGCCGCTTTGAAACGGCCGGCGGCGGTTCGATTCTGCTCGACGAAGTGACGGAGCTCGATTTGCCGCTGCAAGCGAAGTTGCTCCGCGTCTTGCAGGAGCGCTCGTTCGAGCGCGTCGGGTCGAGCGAAACGATTCAGGTGGACGCTCGCGTGATGGCGACGACGAACCGCGACCTGCGTCGCGCCGTGGCCGACGGGACGTTTCGCGAAGACTTGTATTACCGTTTGGCGGTGATTCCGCTGATCGTGCCGCCGCTGCGCGAGCGCGCCGGCGACGTGCCGGAACTATTGGAACACTTTCTCCGCCAAGCCGAGCAGCGCGTCGGCGGCGCGCATGCCGAACTCTCACGCGGCGCGCTCGATATGCTCTGCGGCTATCACTGGCCGGGAAACGTGCGCGAACTACAGAACTTGATGACCCGAGCCGTCGTGCTCGGCGGGGAAGGTCCGATCTCGGCCGACGATCTGCGCCCCTGGCTGCTCGACGAACCGGAACGTGCGGCAGTTGCGTCACAGGCGGAAGTTCCGGTCGGCCTGAGCTTGCAGGAGATGGAACGGCGACTGATCGAGGCGACGCTCGAACGTTTCGACGGCCACCGAGCCCGCACGGCCGAAGCGCTCGGCATCGGCCTGCGCACGCTGACGGCGAAGATCAAAGAGTACGGCTATTCCGACCACGGCCGCCGCTTGGCGAGGGCGGGCTAATGCAGATCAAGCTGAAGAAAGTCGCGGGATTTCGCGCCGAATCGGCCGTTTGCCCTGCGCCGAATCTGCGCGTGGGCAATGCCGGCGGGGCCGCAGAGTCTAACAACCGCGCGATTCGCCTAGATGCGTGCAAAAGGCCGCGCGGAAGCGCAACCCTCAAGCAGCGCCGGCACTTACGTTCGCCGCGGGGCGTCGGTTGCGGCAACCCGCCGGAGCGGGCGGCACGGCCGTTGCATTGCAGCCAACATATCGGGAGGAGGCACGCTGGATGTTGAACGAAATGTTTGCAAACTCGCCGATTCCGGTACTCGAACAGTTGGTGAACTTCGCCCAGGCGCGCCACGGCGTGCTGGCATCGAACGTCGCCAACATCGACACGCCGGGCTACCGCACCAAGGACCTGTCGACGGATCAGTTTCAAGCGAAGTTGAAAGCGGCGATCGGCGAACGTGATTCGGGCGTCGGCTCGCTGGGAGCCGGGCCGCTGGCGACCGGGGAACAAATCCAGAGCGACCCGTTTGCCCGCGTGAGCGACAGCATGAACAACATTCTGTACCACGACGATAGCAACGTCGGCTTGGAGCAACAGGTCGCCGCGATCACGAAGAACCATATGCAGCACAATTTGGCTCTGACGATCCTCAACAGCCAGTTTCGACTACTTCAAACCGCGGTGTCCGAACGAGCTTAGCGCGCAGGCCACTCCTCACTAACATTCCCCCCGGCGGTACGCCATGTTTTCCTCACTCGACGTCAGTACCAGTGCTTTGGTCGCTCAACGGATGCGACTCAACGCCGTTTCGAGCAACATTGCCAACATGTCGACCACGCGCAACGAAGCCGGCGAATCGGTCCCCTACGAACCGCGCTACGTCGTGTTCGAAGCGGCGCCGGAAATCGGCGGTGCGCCCGGCACGGCGGGAGTCAAAGTGGCGGAGATCGGCAGCGAGTCGTTGGAGCCCATTTGGAAGTATCAGCCGGGTCATCAAGACGCCGTGAAAGAAGGCCCGCGCGCCGGTTGGGTCGCCTTTCCGCGCGTGAGCATGATGACCGAATTCACCGACGCCATCGAAACCACGCGGGCCTACGAAGCCAACGTCGGCGTGATCGAAGTTACGAAAGACATCACCCAACAAACCTTGCGGATTCTCGCCTAACGTTCGTCGCGGTGTTGATCGCTTTCGCCGTTTGCAACACAAAGTAGTCGTATGTCGCTCTCGATCCAAAACCTGAACTCGTCGCTGCCGGCCGTGCAGATGCCGCCGACGATCGGCAAGGCCGACTCGGCGCAGGGCGGTTCGTTTGCCGGCTACCTGATGGATTCGTTGAAGCAGGTGAATTCGATGCAGGCGGAAGCGAATCACGCGGTGGAAACGTTGGCGGTCGGCGGCGAAGTGAACCCTGCCGAAGTGCTCACGGCCGTGCAGAAGGCCGACTTGGCGTTTCGTCTGACGATGCAGATTCGCAATAAGCTCGTGTCGGCCTATCAAGAAATCCAAAACATTCGCATTTAGTTGTTCGTCGTTCCCGACCACCGACCCCTTAGCGTTTACAACCTGATCGCCCCCCGACGACGCATGATGCGTCGTCGTTACGCGGAGTTCCACGGATGGACTTTTTGAATAAGCTGCTGGCGCAGTTGAGCGACCTATTTAAGTCGCTCAGCCCCGGCGCGCGGATGACGGCCGGCCTGCTGCTGGCGACCGTCGTCGTCAGCATCGGTTATCTCTTTAATGCGCAGTCGGCGGGGGCGGATGCCTTCCTGCTCAACGGCCAATCGTTCACGACCGAAGAGCTCACGGCGATGGAAGGGGCCTTCGGCAAGGCCGGCCTCGGCGACTACACCGTGGAAGGTTCGCGGATCAAGATCGCCAAATCGCGCCAAGCGGCGTACCTCGGCGCGCTGGCCGACGGCGGCGCTTTGCCCGCCAGTTTCGGCGACCACCTGACGCAGGCCGCGAACAATCCCGGGCCGTTCACGAGCCGGGCCCAGCAAGAAGAAATGATGAAGGTCGCCAAGCAACGCGAGCTGGCCGGCATCATTCGCTCCATGAACGGCATTGAAAACGCCGTGGTGCATTACGACATGCAGAAGCGCTCCGGCTTCGGCCAAGCGCCGACCGCGACCGCTTCGGTGAGCGTAAAGCCGCGCGGCAATCTGCAACTGAATGAAACGCAAGTGCCCATGATTCGTTCGCTCGTGGCCTCGGCCATCGCCGGGCTATCGCCGGAAAGCGTCACCGTGGTCGACATCAACGGCCGTGCTTACTCGGGCAAGAGCGGCGGCATCGGCGGCAGCGCACTCGATGACCCCTATTTGAGCATGACGCGGGCTCACAAAGATTTGATCGAAGCCAACATTCGCGACGCATTGGCTTACGTGCCGGGCGTGGCGGTCACGGCGAACGTCGAGCTTGATCGCGAAATGATGAAGAACATCATCGACCACAAAGTCGATCCGAAGACCGTGCCGATCAAAGTGGACACGACGGACAATACGCTGACTTCTAGTTCGGCGACGGGCGCAGGCGGTCGCGTCGGCCTGCAAGCCCAGCAGCCGAATCAACCTGCTTCGCTGCCCAGCGGCGGCGGCGGTACTTCGACGGAAGACACGCGTGCCACGGCCAGCCAAGTGAACGCGGCTTCGCACTCCAGCACCGAAACGAAGATGGCCGGCCTGACGCCGAAACGCGTCAGCGTGGCGATCGGCGTCCCGAGCGACTACTTCCTCAAGGTCTGGCAAACGCAGAACCCGGTCGTCGACGGACAAGAAGCCAAAAAGCCGGATGCGACGGCGCTCGCGGCGATCGAAGCGGCGGAAACGAAGCGCATCAAAGATCATGTCGTCCAACTCATTCCCAACTCCGGCGACGCAAACAACCCGATCGATCCGGCGACGCTCGTGACCGTGACCGCGTTTAGCCACGTGGCATTGCCCGACGTCGCCGGGCCCAGCTTCACGGAAAAGGCCTTGGATTGGCTGGCCCAATCGTGGAGCACCGTGGCGCTATTGGGTCTCGGAGTATTTAGCCTGCTGATGCTCAAATCGTTTGTGAGCGCCGTGCCCGTCACCGCGGAACCGCAGATTCACTTGACGACGATCCACGACGACGACGACGCGGCCAAGGAATCCGCCGCGGCGACCTCCGGCGCGGCCGGCGAGTCTCGAGAGGCCGGGGCCAAGCCGAAATCGCAACGAACGCTACAACGCCGCTTGGGCTCCGGCCCGTCGTTGCGTGAAGAACTAATTGAAATGGTCCGCGAAGATCCCGAAGCGGCGGCAAACATCCTCCGCGGCTGGATCGGTAACACCACTTAGTTTTGCCGTTTATCACGACCTAATTGCTCCCCATGGCTCAAAACTCCGAAAACCTTCAGAAGGCCGCCTTGTTCGTCGCCGCACTCGATGCGGAAACGGCCGACGCGCTCCTCGATCGCTTACAGCCGGCGCAGGCCGGGTTGTTGCGGCGCGTGTTGGTCGAATTGGACGACACCGAGAACGATTTGCAGCGTGCGGCGGTGGCCGAGTTCGTCGGCTGCGCGCCGCGAGCGCTCGACGCATCGGCGAAAACCGCGGAACCTCAGGAATCGACGCCCGCGCTCTACGGCGCGGCGGCCTACGATCAAGCAGGTCGGCGGACGCCCTCGGTCGCGACGCCGTTTCGCTTCTTGCATGAAGCGCCGGGCGAAGATCTTTCCGAACTCCTGGAAGGCGAGCATCCGCAAACGGTCGCCGTCGTACTCTCGCATTTACCGCCGCAACGCGCGGCGGCAGCCGTGGCGTCGCTTTCGGAAAGTTTGCAAGCCGACGTGTTGCGTCGCCTTGCGCGCTTGGACGAAACCGACTCCGCGACGCTCGTCGCCGTGGAAACCGAGTTGGAACGTCGCTTTCGTAGCCGGTTTCCCGCCGATCGCGGGCGCGCGTCGGGTGTCGGCGCGGTGCAAAGTATTCTGAGCGAAGCGTCGCCCGCCGTTCGCCGTTCGTTGCTCGCGGGCATTTCTCGACAAGATCCGAAGCTGGCGACGCGCCTCACGCGGCCGTCGCTTACGTTCGCCGATCTGCCGCAGTTGACGGATGCGACGTTGCGAATATTGTGCGACGAGGCCGATCCGGAGATTCTCGCCGTGGCCCTCGCCGGATCGGAATTGGCTTACACCGAGCGCTTTGTCGCGGTGCTCCCGCGCGTGCAAGCCGCGCAGTTGCGTCGGGCCATCGATACGCTCGGGCCGACGCGGCTGAGCGACGTCGAAATCGCGCAACAAGAGCTGGTGGAATCGGCCCATCGTTTGGAAGCCTCGGGCCGTCTGGAATGGACTGTCGGCTCATCGCCTAACCACGAACAATCCTCCGACGCGCGGCGATCGTTCGCCGCCGCCGCATAAAGGAGGATCGGCGCTATGGCATCCGTCATCAAGCAGGGCGACCAACACGGCGTGCGCGGAAGCACGTTCAACTTCGACGATATGATGCGGCACGGCGAGGCCTATCTGCGCGACATTCGCGAGCAAGCGGCTCGCATCTTGTCGGAAGCCGGCGTGCAGGCCGAACGCATTCGCAAGCAGGCGGAGATCGACGGACTGAAGGCGGCTCAAAAGCAGCATCAAGCGAAGCTTGACGTCGAAGCAGCGAAGCGGATGGAAGACGCTTTGCCCCTTCTGAGATCGGTCGTCGGCGAGATCCAAAGCTCGCACGAGGCCTGGCTGGCGCATTGGGAACGGACGGGCGTAGCTCTGGCCGCGCGCATTGCGGAACGCGTATTGCGGCGCGAACTGGAACGCCGTCCGGAGTTGCCGCTGGTGCTGATGCGCGAAGGGCTGGAGCTGGCGACGTCCGGAAACGCGGTTCGCATCATGATGAATCCGGCCGATCTGGCGCTGTTGGGCCCCCAGGCAAATCAGTTGCTCGCGGAACTCGGACGACTCGGCGACGCCGAGCTCGTCGGCGATGAACGGATCGGACGCGGCGGGTGCCGACTCGAAACCCGACATGGTTCGATCGACCAACAGATTGCCGTGCAACTACAACGCATCGAAGAAGAGTTGACGTAACGCCATGCCTCACTTGGTCGCACAACTCGACGAACTGCTGCCCGCCGCGCTGGAAGGGCGGATCGTGCGCACGGTCGGCATGACCGCCGCCGCCGCCGGCTTCCCCGCGCCGGTCGGAGCGCTCGTCGAAATCCAGCGCCACGGCGCCGGGCCGCTCGAAGCCGAGGTGATCGGCTTCCGCGACGAACTTACGCTGCTGTTTCCTTACGATGAAATGGCCGGCATTCGCCAAGGCGATCGGGTGCGACTCAAACGTACGAAGAATTGGCTGCGCGTCGGCGAGCCGCTCCTCGGACGCGTGATCGACGCCCGCGGCCGCGTGATCGACGGCAAGCCCCAACCGATGTTGAGCGAACGGGCTCCGCTGGATCGCCGCCCGCCGAATCCGATCGACCGCCCGCGCATTAGCGCCTCGCTCTCCACGGGAGTGCGTGTGATCGACGGCTTGCTCACCTGCGGCCAAGGGCAGCGCATGGGAATCTTCGCGGGGTCGGGCGTCGGCAAGAGCGTGCTGTTGGGCATGATGGCGAAATACACCTCGGCCGACGTGAACGTGATCGCCCTCATCGGCGAGCGGGGGCGCGAAGTCAATGAATTCTTGGAACGCGACTTAGGGCCGGAAGGCTTGGCGCGGAGCGTCGTCGTGACGGCGACGAGCGACGAGCCGGCGCTGTTGCGCGTGCGCGCGGCGTTCGCGGCCACGGCCGTTGCGGAATGGTTTCGCGATCGCGGGAAGAACGTCTTGCTCGTCATGGATTCGCTGACGCGCTTCGCCTTGGCGCAGCGCGAAATCGGACTTGCGGCGGGCGAACCGCCGACCACGCGCGGCTTTCCTCCGTCGGTGTTCGCGATGTTGCCGAAGCTCGTCGAGCGCGCGGGCCGTACGCACGAAGGAAGCATCACGGCGTTCTATTCCGTACTCGTCGACGGCGATGACGAGAACGAGCCGATCGCGGATTGCGTCCGCGGTTTGATCGACGGCCATACTTGGCTTTCGCGCAAGATCGCGTCGCGCAACCACTATCCGGCCGTCGACGTGCTGCCGAGTCTGAGTCGCTTGATGAGCGAGGTCGCTTCGCCGGAACATCGCGAGGCGGCCGGCATCGTGCGCGAGCTGCTCGCGAACTACCGAGAAAACGAAGACCTCATTTCCATCGGCGCTTATCGCCGCGGCACGAATCCGACGATCGATCTCGCAATCGACGTGCAGGACGTGTTGAACCAATTCCTCCGCCAGCGGGTGGACGAAGCGAGCAGCGTAGACGAGGCCGCAAGATTGTTGGAACAGATCAAAGCGATTTGCCGAGCGAAACTGACCGGAGCGAAATAGCAGCACGAAGTTTAGCGACACTTAACCGAAGTCCCTTCGCTTGCGCGTCGGGGCTAGTAAGCGACGATACCCCCGCGACCATTAGTCCGCCATGCGTTTTCAGTTTCGACTTCAGACGTTGCTTCGCCTTCGGGAAGCCGCGCGCGACGAGCGTCGCGAGCAGCTCGCGGAGGTGATGCGCATCGACGATGCGCTGCGGAAGCAGTTGACGGAGTTGGAAGGGCTGCAGTCGGAAGCCCGGGCTTTGCAGCGGTTGGGAGTCGGGCGCGTCGATGTCGATCGACTGTTGGAGGCGCAACGCTATGAAGCGGTCGTGGCGTTGGAGATTCTGCACGTCGAGCGGCAGCGGGCCGCGGTCGCGGAAGAAATGAACAAGCGCCGCGAGGCCCTGGTCGAGGCCGACCGGGAATTCAAAGTGTTGGAAAAACTGCGGGAAAAGCGGCTTCAGGAACATGGCGCCGAGTTGCGGGCCCAGGAGATGAAGGTGCTCGATGAAGCGGCCGGTCGCAGGAAGCGCGAGGAGGCCGAGGTATGAGCAAGCTCATCAACGGCCTCTCGGCGCTCATCGTTTACCTGTTGATCGGCCACGCGTTGGCGATGGCGATGATCGTCACGGTCGTCGCCATGAAGGGAGGCTTCAGCCGGCACAAGCTTGAACAGATCATGGCCGTGATTCAGGGCGTCGATCTACTCGCGCTCAGCGAGAAGGTGGAGGAAGATCGCGCCCACGCGGCGCAAGAGCGATTGTCGTTGGCGGACCTTGCGGAGGCGCGAGCGCGGAAGTCTCGCGATTTCGAAATGCGCGAGCAAGAATTGCGCAATCAACTTGCGCGGACGACGACGATGCAAGTGCAGCTCGCCGATACGGCCGACCGATATCACAGAATGAAGCAGGACTTCGAAACGCGCTTGAAGAACCTGCGCGAGGGAGCGATCGCGACGAATATGGAGAATGCTCGCTCGCTGCTGGAAAACGTGAAGCCGAAGCAAGCGAAGGAGCAGTTACAGAAGATGGTGCAGGACGGCGAGATGAAACAAGCCGTTTCGTTGCTTGCCGCGATGCCGATCGAGAAGCGGGCCAAGATCGTAACCGAGTTTAGGACGCCCGAGGAAGCACAGCAGTTGGCGGAGATGTTGCGGTTGATTCGAGCAGGCGAGCCGGACGTCACGCTGATCGACGAAGCGGCGAAGCAAACCCAGGCAGTCGGCAAGTAGGCGACGACCGCGTAACCGAGCGAATGAAGCAATAAGAAAGCGAGCCGATCGTGGTACCTTCCGTAGCTGACAACCTGAGCCTGGCGCTTCCCGAGTTGCCGATTCCGGGCGTCGCCCCGAGCCGCGCCGCGGAGCGCGGCGACGGCGGCTCGTTTCAAGACGCCCTGGCGCGCGCGGGCGGCGACAAACGCCCCGACCACGGCGCGTCGAACGATGATTCTCGAGCCGGCGCCGCCAATTCGTCGGCGACTTCGGCTTTGCAGTCTCCGCCGACCAAGGACGGTTCGCAACCCGCGGACGATTCGCAGTCGACGAACGATACGGCGGAACGGCAGTCGACCGCACAAACCGCAACTGAGTCGCGAGATTCGGAGCAAGCCAAGCTCGAAGATGCGGACGACGTGGATCAAGGAGCGCCGCCGGTCGTGACGGATGAGAAGGGGAACGACGCGTCGGATCACGAAGATGAGCAGGAGCAGGATCAGGCTGCGTCGGCGTTGGCGGCACTAGCCGCCGCTCAAGCACAAGCGAAGTCGCCGGTCGCTCAATCGGACGAGGTAACACTTTCCGATGCGGCGAAGGAACAAGCCGCGGAACCGGTCGCAGTCAAGCCCGTTGTGCCGGCGACGGCTCCCATAGCGCCGAAATCTCCGAAGTCCGCGGATGCGACGGCAACGACCGTCGTGGCGACGGAGCAAGTTGCCGCGCCGAAAGTCGCGGCAGAGGCGGCGTCCGGCGCGAAAGACGTCCCGACCGATTCCGACACGCAGCCCAAGTCGGCAACGTCTGCGGCGACGACCTCCGCAGAGCATGCGAAGAGCGCGGACCTCGAGCAGGAAGCCGCGCCCGCGGAGACGCCGATGATCGCCGCTGCTGCGGAACAATCGACGGCGGCGTCGGACGCGGCCGCGAGCGTTACGCGGCCTGAGGAAAAGCCCTCCTCGGAAAATCGTTCCGATCGGGTCGGCGACAAAACTTCGGCGACGGATCGCAGCTTCAACACGACGATGATTGCCGCTTCGGACGTTCCCGCTTCCCTGCAGACGGCGAGCGAAACGGCACCAGCCTCCGACGTGAACATCGCCGCCGCCGCCACGACGATTGTCGGCGAAAAGACCGATCGTTCCGACGCATCCGGTGATGCCCGTCGCACTGCGGATTCAGGCCGACAACCGGATGTCGCCGGTATTCGGCATCCGGCGGTCGGCACCGAATCGCCTCGCCATGCAAGCAGTCGCAGCGCCGCGGCCGCGTTCGGCGCGCTTGGCGAGCAAGTCGGGTCGGGGGGGCTTTCGCAAGGCGATCGCGTGCGGCTCGTGCAGCGCGTGGCGCGGGCCGTGC
>CAZWDN010000190.1:0-10271 GCA_964633125.1 uncultured Pirellula sp.
CGAGAGAATCCGTTCGTCATGCGCGCCGTATCGCCGGCCCGTTGCGAGATTCCGCGCGAGGCGGCGGAGTTCGCCGCCGCACCGCCGGCCGCCGGAGGAAGCGCGACGGAAGGACCGGAAGCCGCGGCCGGCGCTCGTGCCGACGCGCGCAAACTATGAGCAGGCGGACCGGCAAAGACGCAAGTCTGCGAGGCAACCATGGCGCCGCATGCCGTCAGCAATAGAAAGTAAGTTCGTCGCATCATGATCGCTCCCGCGAGAAGTTGAAAATGCTCGCACACCGTCGACTTGTCCGATTAGTCGACATGTGCGAACAGCCGCTTAAGGCGAATCTCCGCCAAACACGACCGAAAAGTCGGGCGGGAGTTTAGGCTTCGAGCCCTGCCGTCACAAGCGAAGTCGGATTTCGTTTTCTTCAGGAATGACAAACCGGAATTGACGTGAATTGGCGAAGTTCCGTAGTCTCCGCGGGGAGCTTCGTCTCTTACTTCCTAGCGATCGATCAAGCATGGGTACGGAGGCTCCATTTCCGCGTTCTCAGTCGCATCCGGTGCGCGGATATATGGCTTTGCGCCGAACACTCACGAAGCGATTGCTTCGCCTGGTGATACTGCTATTGCCGGCGACGGCAGCGTGGGGCCTGTCGCCGACGCTCATCGCACAACAACCGGCGGCGGTTGGTTTGACGTCGTTTCCGGAAGATCCGTTCGCGTCGCAATACGTCGATGGGCGGTCGTCGTTTTCTGCGACGCGGATTCCGAACTCCGCCGCGGCCGGCTCGGCTACGCCCACGGCGGCGCTAATTCCGGCCGAGCCTTTGGCGCCCGGCCAGGGCCCTTCGTTCGACGCCGTCGGTCCGCCGTCGAGTGAAATTCTTCCGCCGCGAACGCGATTTCCCTTTTGGTATGCGAGTCGCTTCTCGGGCACTTGGCTATCGAAGGGTGGCAGCGACGGCTTCGGCATCACCGACCTGGAATTCAGCACCTCCGTTGCGCCGATCTATTTCGACGACGTGCCCGCCCTGATGATCACGCCGGGCTTGGGATTGCATCTTTGGAACGCCCCGAGCGACTTGGCGTTGCCGGCTCAGGTCTACGACGCCTATGTCGACGTAAACTGGCGATCGCCGCTCACGGAGCGACTCGGCCTCAGCCTTGGCGTGACGCCGGGACTTTACGGCGATTTTCAAGAACTGAATTCCGACGCATTTCAAATCACCGGCTGGGGCATGGGGGACTTCGCGCTCTCGCCGCGGTGGACGCTCGTGGGAGGCGTCGCCGTAGTGCGACAACTGGAATCGCGCGTCTTGCCGGTGGGCGGATTGATTTGGAGTCCGAACGAGGCCACGCGCGTCGAATTGGTCGTGCCGCGAATCCGCCTGGCGCGACGCGTTCGCTCGTCCGCAGGCGGTGATCTTTGGGCGTATGCGGCCGGTCAGTTCGGCGGCGGATCGTGGGCCATTACGCTCGACGACGGCACGACGACGTTGCTCACGTACAACGACCTGCGCGTCGTGCTCGGAGCGGAATGGGTGGCGACGAATCGCCTCTCCGGCGTCGCCGAGATCGGCTATGTGTTCTCGCGCGATATCGCGGCATTCGACACCTCGCAATTCACGCCGACCGATGCGTTCCTGCTGCGTGTGGGGGCGACGTTTTAATTCGTCGGTCGGCGCAGATCGCGGGTGGCCCAGGTTGCTTTGCAACCTGGGTGTACGAGAGGCAACGGTGCATTCGGTCGTTGCGGGGGTGCTTTTCCGGGCCACGCGCGAAGATGCTTCGATGCGCTCGGAGCTGCGACAAGCGGTTCGGGCGATGGCTCCTTTCGGCCTCTCCTAAACCCAGGTTGCAAAGCAACCTGAGCCACCCGCGGACGGCATACGGAACGTGCCTGCAACTTTGCACGGTGGCGCCGTCGCGAGAATACAGGGCTTAAGCGTTCGTCTCTTGCAGGCAGGATGCCGGCGGGAGTTTGATGTCCCAGACGATGCCCAGGCGGTTGAGGCCGCGGATGACGTTGAAGCCCAGGTCCGTTTCGTGCGGCAGGAAACCTTCTTGCGCCGAGCTTGGGGCGCGATGGTGGTTGTTGTGCCAGCCGTCTCCCAACGCCACCATGCCGAGAATGAAATTGTTGCGGCTGCCGTCGCCCGTGTCGAACCGTTGCGGGCCGAAGGTGTGGCCGACGGAACCGATCGCCAACGTGGTTTGAAAGGCCAAGGCCGTGCCGAGGCAGTAGCCCCATACCACGCCGTTCCAACCCATGAGCAAGTAAGCCGTGACGACGCACACCAAGGCCGGCAGCATGAAGAGCCGATTGAGCCAGACGAGTTCCGGATAGACGGTGAAGTCTTTGATGCGCGAGTAGTCGCCCTGCGTGATCTTGCGCGAGAGCATCCAGCCGATGTGCGAATGCCAGAATCCGTGCAGCACGGGGGAGTGCGGATCGCCTTCTTCATCGGAATGGGCGTGATGGTGGCGATGCGTGGAGGCCCACCAGAGCGGACCGTTTTGCAACGACGCGCAGCCGACGCAGCCGAGCAAGAACTGAAACGCCCGCGAGGTCTTAAACGAGCGATGCGAAAAGTAACGGTGATACCCGACCGAGATGCCGAGCCCGGTGAGGTAGGCAAAAAACAACATCGCCGGAATCGACCAGACGGTGAACTCCACGAAGGGAACGGCGAGCACCGCGAAGTGGACGGCAAAGCCGGGCGTCATCGTGAGCGCGTGCTTGATGCGTTCCGCGGTAATCGAGGGTGCGCGCGGCAAGGCGCGAGGCGCGGCGGCTTCGATACTCATGAAGTTCCTAACGACGAGGGGCGCGGCGCAAGAGCCGATCTTGATCTTCTCGGTGAGTCCGACAAGACAAGCGGTAAGAAAGGGCCGTCGTTCCGAAAGAAACGACCGAAGGGGAGGGCCCGAACCGCGACGAGTTGCCGCCGCTGATTATAGCGGCATGCCGCCAGAGCCACTAGCGGACCCCGGCCGGCCCCGAACAAAGAACGCGAAGAACCGACGGTTCTCACGAAAAACGTGCGTCACGGCGCTCACTCGGCGGGCGGCGCGTA
The DNA here is from genome assembly GCA_964633125.1 of uncultured Pirellula sp. GTDB lineage: Bacteria > Planctomycetota > Planctomycetia > Pirellulales > PNKZ01 > PNKZ01. The sequence goes on from CAZWDN010000190.1 coordinate 3,068, forward strand.
CGTCGGGTGGTTCGAGTCGTGCAACGACCGGACACCGACGGCAACGACGCGCGTGGCGGACTTGCTCAAGCGAGAACCGGATGCGCCGCCGGGGGGAGCAGTCGTTCCGCTTGGGAGTAGAGGAACTCGACGCACTCCGGACGTTCCTTATTCAGCATTTGGGAGATTTCAATTCCCATGAGCCAATACCCGGCGCCAATCCCTTCGCTGCGTACGACATGCCCCAAGAAGAACCACGGTTGCACTTCGCCGGTCGTGTCGGAGAGCAGACAAATGACGAGATCTCGGCAGTCGAGCGGCGCGTTGAGGATCAGCCCCATGCCGTGATCGGTGACATCTTTGGTGATCGCCGTCAGGCACTGCTGCGCGACGGCGTGATCGTCTTGCCAAGGCCAAACTAAGGCAGGCAGCGCGCGGTTGTAGCGGTCTTCCACACGATCGAGCTGTTCGGTGCGGCCGCTGTTGGGCGTCGTGGTGTCGCAGATCCTGCGCAGGTAAGGTGCGATTTCGACGTGCCGCTTACGAGCCGAAAAAAAAGAAAACATCGCCAAGCTCCCCAGTCGTGCCCGAGAGGAGTTGCCGCCTGTTGGCCCTCCCTAAGAAGCATAGGTTCAGAACAGACAGAGAGCGTAAATCCGTGCGGAGCCGTCCGGCGCGACGGAGCGTCAACGGCACAATCGTTACCAACGAACCCAGCGCCATTGAGATCCGGATCGCCCCTTTATGGGCGGGCCACCGTCGCCGACGGCGGGCCAAGTAGAAGGTGCGGCCGACATCGCGCGGGAGTTCGGCGATCACCACCAATTGCGGCCGGGGTTCCAGGGCCAGTAGCTGCGCGAGCGGCCGCCGCCGAAGCGGATTTCGAGTCCCGCCGTGAGCGACACGTTGTGCATGTCGCTAAGCCGGCCGCTGCTGAAGACGTAGTTATCGAGCAGTTCGAACCGCAACGCCATACGCGTGCTATGGCGATACTTCATGCCGACGCCGAACGGCAGCGTGACGAGCGTGTCGTGATAACGTTGCGCGGGGCTGTCGAAGTCGATGTCGAACATGCCGCTGCCAACGAGCGCATATGGTCGCCAACGCGTATCGCCGGTCCAATACCAAAGCCAGTTGACGTCCCAATAGAAAATCTTGGCGGGGTCGAGATCATTGCCGGTCACGAGATCGCGCACGCCGGAATTGGTGCCCGCGAATCGGGTTTCAATTCCCCAGTGAGGGCCGAAGTCCCAACTGAGTCGACCGCCGTAGGTGATGCCCGCGTCGCCGCCGACGACGTTCTGAATCGGGTCGTCGAGAAACATGCCGCCGGCGAAATAGCTCATGCCGAACGGTCGCGTGAGCCAACTATCGGCAGTGAGCGGAACTTGCCGCGGGCGGTTTTCGAGATAGGTGCGCAACGGATGATGTTGCAGACGTTGGTGCATGCCGGGCGGAGCGCCGTACCACTCGGCGGGCGCTGCGTCGGCGGGTACAAGGTCGTCTGTGACGCTTCCGAGCCGACTGTCGCCGGGACCGCGGGGACGCATCGCCGGCTCATTGGAATAAATCCGCGGCGCTTCTTCGACGACCGACTCATGCGCCGGCAGATCGTCTTGCAGAATCTCTTCGCCGAGTTGCATGCGCGGCACGGCGGGCAGTTGCGGCGGTCGCGGCGCAAGGTCGACGGAGCGCGGATCGAACTCAGGCTCCTCGGTCGAAGGATCGGCGGCGTAATACGTCGGCTCGGCTTCGGTTTCGTAGCCCGGCACGCGACGCGGGAGCTGCTTCGGCTTCGGCGGCGCGGCAATCGCGACGACGCTCGAGGCGCAGGTCGCCGCGGCGACCAATAGCAGCACGGCGGTTCGCACACGATGAGCCATGAATGCGCGAGGCGGACGCGTGAGGAGCGCAAAGTTCGACGGCGCGGCCGCGGCGACAAACCGAAGCCTTGTGAGAGGGCGGGATTATGACGAGCGCGGCCCCCGGCGACAAGGCGGATCGGCGACGGTCGGCCGCCCGGCACCGCGAGGCCGGCTCGGCAGGGGCAAATCGAGCGCAACCCGTTCGTTGACAGTGGGTTTCGGCCCCATTACGCTGAACCGTTGCGTCGCCCACGGATCGTGCATTTCTCGGCGGCGCGTGCATTTCGCCCATCTTTCGCCGTTTTTCAGCAAGAATCGATTCATGCCTGATTTTCTCGAAATCCTCGTTCGTAATAAGCTTCTCGACGAGAAGCGCGTGGCGGAAGCGAAGAAGACGTCGCGCACGGCGAACATCAAGATCGGCGACGCCCTGGTGAAGCTCGGGTACTGCACGCCGGAGTTGGTAGCCAAGGCGATGGCCAAGGCCGGCGGCCTGGAGTATGTGAAGCTCGAAGGGATTGAGATTCCGCAGGCGATCGTGACGATCGTGCCGGAATCGATTGCCCGCGAGCATGCGGTGCTGGCACTCAGCGACGACGACGGCGTGCTGAAGGTCGTGATGGCCGACCCGGACGACCTCGAGGCGATCGATAAGCTGCAGTTCATCGTAAATCGGAAGATTCGCGTGGCGCTGGCGCCGAAGGAAGCGATTCTGACCGCGGTGAACAAGCTCTATGCCCAGGAGGATGAGACGGCTCGGATGATGCAGGAGGTCTCCGACCAGGCGATCGACTTCAGCGAAATGGGGGGGATGTCCGAGTCGGACGAGGCAGTCGACGAAACCAGCGCTCCGGTCATTCGGCTGGTGCAGATGATCATCACCGAGGCGGTGACGAGTCGGGCCTCGGATATCCATGTCGAGCCGTTTGAAGATCGGGTGCGGATACGCTATCGGATCGACGGTGTTTTGAGCGAGCGCGATAGCATTCCGAAGCGGCTGCTCGGGGCGGTACTGTCGCGCATCAAGATTCTGGCGAAGATCGACATCGCCGAACGCCGGCGCTGCCAGGACGGTCGGATTAAGGTGACCGTCGGGAGCAAGGAACTTGACTTGCGCGTGAGCGTCATGCCGTCGAGCCACGGGCAGACCGTGGTCATGCGGTTGCTCGACAAGGACAACATCAAGGTCGGATTGAAGCAGTTGGGCATGTCGGAAGAGATCATGCGCCAAATGAATGCACTTATCCGCCGGCCCAACGGCATCATCCTTGTGACGGGGCCGACGGGCTCCGGGAAGACGACGACGCTTTACGCCGCGCTGAACGACTTGAACCGCCCGGACCGGAAAATCATCACGGCGGAAGACCCCGTGGAGTATTACCTGCCGGGGATCAATCAGGTGGAGGTGAAGCACAGCATCGGGCTGGATTTTCAGCGGATTATTCGGGCCATGTTGCGTCAGGCCCCGAACGTGATCCTTGTGGGCGAAATGCGTGATAGCGAAACGGCCGAGATGGGAATTCAGGCATCTCTGACGGGACACTTGGTATTCAGTACGCTACACACGAACGATGCGCCCAGCGCCATTACGCGCATGGTCGACATGGGAGTGCCCGCTTACCTGGTCGCAAGCAGCGTGATCGCCATCCTCGCCCAGCGGCTCGTGCGGAAGATTTGTGAGAAGTGCAAACAGCCCTACACGCCGCCGGACACCATCATCGAGCAGGCGGGCCTGACCCCTGAGCAGGTGGCCAAGGCAACCTTCATGAGGGGCAAGGGATGCACGGCCTGCAATCGCATGGGATACCGCGGACGGGTGGGCATCTACGAGCTGATGATGATGACCTCGCGCGTGCGGGAGCTCGCGTTTCAGGGGACTTCGTCGCAGGCGCTACGCAAGACGGCAGTGGCTCAAGGGATGTCGACCCTCTTTGACGACGGCCTCGCCAAGGCCTTACGGGGCCAGACCACGCTGGAGGAAGTCTTCCGCATTGCCAAGCGCGCGGAAGAATAAGAGCGTCGTCCTCTCCCTGGAACACCTGGTAAAATGCGGGCTCTAGGGATGCGGTTTTATTGCTCCTGCGACCGGTCGCTTTCGGTCGCGACTAGGGGGCGGACGCCGGACGGAATAACGATTTCACCTTCAATGCAAAGCCAATTCCTAACAGATTTTTGAGTTTCGTCGGGGACCTACGAATAATCTCGATGCGTGTTGGTCGGTACCGGCTATTCCGATCCATTTCCCACGCACGTCGTTCGGCGCGTACGTCCTCGGGGATCTCTCGCAGGTTCTCGCTCACTTTTTCCACAACTCCGGGACGTAAAGGATCGCAACGGTATGGGCACGGTTCTTATCGACAAGCTGCTGCAGACGGTGGTCAATCAGGGCGCGAGCGACTTGCATATTTCGGTCGGCCAGCCGCCGGTGATCCGGTTGCACGGCCGGATGCGGCGATTGGAAACGAAGTCGCTCACGCCGGACGACACCGTCGCCTTGATGAAGAGCATCACGCCCGAGCGTTGCCAAACCGAACTGCAAGAGGCGGGCGGCAGCGACTTCGGGTTTGCCTTCGGCACGCAGGCCCGCTTCCGCGTTTCGATTTTCAAGCAGCGCGGCTTCATCGGCATGGTGTTGCGGCAGATTCCGAACAAGTTCATGTCGATGGAAGACCTGGGCCTGCCGCCGGTTTGTCGGGAACTGATCAACCGGCCGCGCGGGCTGTTTCTCGTGACGGGCCCGACCGGTTCCGGCAAGACGACGAGCTTGGCCAGCATGATCAACTGGCTGAACGAAAACACCGACCGGCACATCATCACGATCGAAGACCCGATCGAGTTTCAGCACGAACATAAGAAGTCGACCGTCAACCAGCGCGAAATCGGGGTCGACGTCCCTTCGTTCTCCGAGGCCATTCGCCGCGCCCTGCGGCAAGACCCGGACGTGATCCTGGTCGGCGAAATGCGCGACTTGGAAACCATCGAAGCGGCGATCACCGCGGCTGAAACGGGGCACGTGGTGTTCGGCACGTTGCACACGACCGGCGCCCAGGGAACGGTGAATCGTATTATCGACGTGTTCCCGACGAACCAGCAGGAACAGATTCGCACGCAGCTCTCCACGGCGATCATCGGCATTCTCTCGCAAACGCTGGTGCCGAAGATCGGCGGCGGTCGGCGCGGCGCCTATGAAATGCTCGTCGTCGATTCGGCCTGCGCGAACCTGATTCGCGAAAACAAAACCTTCCGCATCAACTCGGTGATTCAGACCGGTGCGAAGAAGGGCATGCGACTGATGGACGATTCGCTCTACAACCTTTGGAAGAAAGGAGATTGCGCGAAGGAGGAAGTGTTGGAACGCTCGGTTTACCCCGACGAATTGAGCGCCCGCATCGCGAAAGCGGAACGGGGCGTGTTCGACGACGAAGCGTAATCCCGAGCCCCCGAACTTCCCAACTCGCAAGTCTTCTCAAGAGCGTCGACCATGGCATTCAAACGCATCGGCCAAATTTTCGTCGAACGAAAGTTCATCACCCGCGACCAATTGGAGACGCTGCTCGAAGAGCAGAAGAAGCGTCCGGGCGAGCTTCTCGGGCGCATCGCCGAGAGCATGAACCTGATCAACGACGAGCAGCTCATCGAAGCGCTCGCCGAGCAGATGGGCATGCAGGCCGTATCGTTGGGGGAAATCACGATTCCCCCCGACGTTTTGGCGTACGTCACGGAGCCGATGGCGCAGCTCTATCGCATCGTGCCGCTGAGCTTTCGCGACAACGTGCTGACGGTCGCCATGTGCGATCCGCAGAAGCTGCAGATCCTCGACGAGCTGCGCAACTTTTTGGGTTACGAAACGCGCGGCGTCGTGGCGTCGGAGCGCGACATCGTCGCGGCCCTGAATCGTTATTACTCGACCGCCGAAAGCGTCGAGGACATCATCGGCGATTTGGAGAACGACGAGGAGCTCAAAGAGGCGTTGGAAGGGGCGCGGGCCGGCGCTTACGACCTCACAAAGTCGGAAGAGCTGGCGGACAGCGCTCCGGTGCGCAAGCTGCTGAACATGATCATGCTCTTGGCGATCAAGGATCGCGCGAGCGACATGCACTTCGAGCCGTTTGAAGACGAGTTTAAAGTGCGCATCAAGGCCGACGGCGTGCTCTTTGAAATGGTGCCGCCGCCGAAGCATCTGGCGTTCGCCATCACCACGCGCATCAAGGTCATGGCGAACTTGGACATCGCCGAACGCCGGCTGCCGCAAGACGGTCGCATCGAGCTCACCATCGGCGGCCATCCCGTCGACCTCCGCGTCTCCGTGCTCCCCACGATGTTCGGCGAAAGCGTCGTCATGCGGGTGCTCGATCGTTCGGTCGTGAAGCTCGATCTGGAAGCGGTGGGGATGACGCCGGAAACTTTGCGCGACTTCCGCGACGTGATCGCGAAGCCCAACGGCATCGTGCTGGTGACCGGGCCGACCGGTTCCGGCAAGACGACGACGCTTTACTCGGCGCTCAGCGAATTGAACGAGGTCGCCGACAAGCTCATCACCACGGAAGACCCGGTCGAATACGATATCGACGGCATCGTGCAGGTGCCGATCGACGCCTCGATCGGCAACACGTTCGCCAACTGCTTGCGCGCGATTTTGCGACAAGACCCCGACGTCATTCTCGTCGGTGAGATTCGTGATCCGGAAACCGCGGAAATCGCCGTGCAGGCCTCGCTGACCGGCCACATGGTGTTTAGCACGTTGCATACGAACGACGCTCCGAGTTCGATCACGCGTTTGCGCGATATGGGCGTGCCGCCGTTTCTCATCACGGCGACGGTCGAAGCGATTTTGGCCCAGCGGCTCGTGCGGCGCATCTGTCAGAAGTGCCGTCAGGAAATCAAGCCGAGCATGGACTTACTCGCCGAACTCCAGCTCACGCCCGACGACATCCTCGGCAAGAAATTCTACCGCGGCGTCGGCTGCGACACGTGCAACGGCACCGGCTACAAGGGGCGCGTGGGCCTCTACGAGTTGATGGTGTTCAACGATGATCTGCGCGAGATGGTGATGCACAACGCTTCGACGGAAGACCTGCGCGAAAAGGCTCGCAGCTACGGCATGGTGACGCTCCGCGACGCCGGCTTGGAGTACGCCTTCCAAGGCGTGACGACGATCGATGAAGTGGTCCGCGAGACGGTGCTCGAAGCCTAACGAACAAGTTGCCGAACCGACAAGACGCCTAACGAACAAACCCCGATACGCTAGCCCAGGCCGCGAACCGATCGACGCGCGGCGGATTTTGAGAAGGACACGACGATGCCTACGTTCCAATTCGAGGCGATGGATCCGGCCGGCAAAGAGATCAAGGACGTGATCG
>CAZWDN010000191.1:0-2903 GCA_964633125.1 uncultured Pirellula sp.
CGGACGCAAAAAGATCGTTAAAGAATTGACTCGTCTCGACTTGGGTCGGTAGACTGGAAGCCGCTTGCAGGGAGCGTGTCGAGTGCTCGCCTTTCGAGGATAAGCAGTCGGCGTGAGCAGTTTCGACTACCCCGTAAGTATCAATCGTTGCACGAGTACCGTCGTCGGTTTTGAATCCGCCCATTAGCCGCATCGCCTAGCCCTTAGAGCATTGAAGAGGTGTTCCGTGGCCGAACGACCCGCCCCTGCCGAAACAGCCAAGAAGGCTCAAGCCGCCGGCAACAACGCGACGCCCGCCGCGCAGGCCGCCGCCGAGGAAGCGGAAGAAGAAGGCGTTGAAGACGGCCCTCGCCTGGGGCGCAACGTCGTGTGGGGCCTCGCCGCCGGCGGCAGCTCGATGGTGGTGCATCTCGCGTTGCTGTTGTTGCTCGGCTTGATGATCACGCCGTACGTCGAGAAGCCGAAGGTGCAGATTATCGAGTCGTCGGTGGAGCCGCCGCGCGAGCAAGAAGAGATCACGCAGAAGCTGGAGCAGAAGATCACGCCGTCGACGCAGCTCAATGCCGTGTCGAGCACCAGTTCGTCGGCTTCGGCCACGGTCGGCGTGCAAGGGGCCATCTCCTCGGCGGTCACCGCGCCGAAGCTGAATACCACGGTCGTCAATCGCCCCACGGCGGTGCGCGTCGACGTCGGCGCCGTCAACGTCTTCACGCAATCGGGCAGCACGTTCGCCGCCGCGGTGCCGGAAGGCACGCTCGGCGAAGGCCTCGCCGCGAGCGAAGGCTACGGCGACGCGATGGATCGGATCACGCAAGAAATTCTGAACATGCTGGCCAAGCGCAAGGTCGTCGTGGTTTGGGCCTTCGACCAATCGGAAAGTATGCAGGACGACCGTGAAGAAATTCAGGGACGCGTTGATCGCGTCTATCAGGAGCTCGGTCTTTCCGCGGCCGCTAAGGACGACGCCCTGCTTACCGGCGTCGTGAGCTATGGGGCCAAGTCGCTCAACCACACGCCGACTCCCACCTACAAGCCGGAAGAAATCATGGCCGCCATCAAGGCCGTGCCGAATGATCCCTCCGGTTTCGAAATGCAGTGCGAAGCGCTGCAATTCTGCGTGGCCAATTATCAGAAGGTCGCCACCTCGGGCAATCGCCAAATGGCGATCGTCATGGTCACCGACGAGAGCGGCGATATGAATACGAATATCTCGCAGCTGGAGTCGACCATTCAGTTGCTCAAGCAGGCGAACGTCAAGGTTTACATCTTGGGACGGGAGTCGGTCTTCGGCTATCCGTTTGCTCGCATGCGTTGGGCTGACGAGTTCAAGCAGATCCACTGGATCTCGATCGACCGCGGTCCGGAAACTCCGCAGCCGGAACAGTTGCAGATCAACGGCTTCCATCGCCGTTGGGACGCCTTCCCGAGCGGCTTCGGTCCGTATGAGCAATCGCGCATCGCCCGCCAAACCGGCGGCGTGTTCTTCATGCTGCCGAGCCCAGAAGTGCAACTGGTCGGTCGTCGTGCCGACATCGCCTACGACGCCGACGCCATGCGTCCGTTCTTGCCCGACTTGAGCGCTCGCAACGACTACGTTTCCGATCGCGACAAGTCGCCGTTCCGTCAGATGATCTTCAAGGTGATCTCCGACCTGAACCCGTACCAGTCGGGCAGCAAGGGCTCGCGCGTGGAAGTTCGCACAGATCAATATCCGATCGAGCCGGCGCGTTTTGCCCAAGAAGCCACGGCGAACATGAAGAAGGCCCAGGATCTCATCGTGTATCTCGGCGAAGCCCAGAAGGCGCTGGAGTCGGTCGCGTCGCAACGTGCTCGTGAAAAGAGCCCGCGCTGGCGCGCCAACTACGACCTGATCTACGCTCAGACGATTTCGTATCAGGCGCGTCTGCAGGAATACGGCTGGTACTTGGCCGAATTCATCAAGACCCCGAAGGCGATCAAGAATCCGCTTGGCCCGGCCCGCCCGACCAACGGTTGGGACGTCGGCACCGTGAAGCGGTTGCTGAAGCCCGAGGTGACGCAAGCGACGCGCGACAAGGCCGACGCACTGTTCCGTGAAATCCAGAAGGAATACGCCGGCACCCCGTGGGCCTGGCGCGCCACCGAAGAACTGGGCCGCGGTTACGGCGTCGAACTGCACGAAGACTTTGAAGACCCGCGCAGCCGCGGCGTCAAGGTTCCGAAGTACTAAGACGTCGCGCTTTCGCGTCAGTCGATTCTCTACGACAGGCTGCCGAGCTCCAGAGCCCGGCAGCCTGTTTTATTTGCCGCTTCCCTCGCCCTGCGCACTCCATGCTTGAATCAGCTCGCGACGTCGTCAGCCATGTCGCTCGGTGGATCGTTCCGATCGACCGGCCTCCCGTCGAGCGCGGCTGCGTCGTCGTGCAAGGCGATCGGATTCTCGCCGTCGGCCCCGTGGAGCAGGTTGCGGCGGGGCGCCGCATCATGCACGGCGACGCGATCATCGTCCCCGGATTCGTCAATGCGCACGCCCATTTGGAGTTCGGCGGGCTCACCGCGCCTTTGGGCGAGCGCGGCATGGCGTTCCCTGATTGGATCATGAACGTGCTGGAGTATCGCCGCGCGCCGGAGTTCGATGCGCGGGCCGCGACTTTCGCGGGGCTCCAAGAATCGCTTCGCTTCGGCACGACGACGCTGGGCGACATCGCCTCCTGTTTGCCGTCGCTCTTGCTCGACGAACCGCCGGCCGACGTCGACGTCACGTCGTTCGTCGAATTGATCGGCCTTTCCGAGGCCCGCGCCGCGGCGCAGGCCGAACGACTCGCCGAGCACTTGGCAAAACATCCCGAGCGCCCGGGCGTTCGCCGCGGCATCAGTCCGCACGCGCCGTATACGATTCGTCCCTCCCTGCTGGAGGCGGCCGT
>CAZWDN010000191.1:3003-10260 GCA_964633125.1 uncultured Pirellula sp.
ACCGACGGACTTTGCACCAACCCCGACTTGAGCCTGCTGGAAGAAATACGGCACGTCGCCCGTGCGTTTCCGCAAATCCCACCCGAGCGAATTCTGCAACTCGGCACGCTCGACGGCGCGCGCGCGCTGGGCCTGGCGGCGGAAGTCGGCTCGCTCGCGCCCGGAAAACGGGCCGACTTCATCGTGTTTGCGGAAGTCGCTTGGGAGCGCGAGCCGTGTTCGGCCTTGTTGCACCATCCGGCGTTGATCGGCGACGTCTATCAGCGCGGGCGCAACGTCGCCGAGTTCCTGACCTGAAGCAAGGCCGGCCAAATCGTTGCTTGCGGTTGCCGCGCTGCCGCGATACGTTGCAAGTTGGTTCGAGACGCCCCGGCCTGCGGACGAAGGCGGGGCATGCGGCCGAGCGCAAATTCGACGTAAGTCGTTAAGCGCGTCGGCCGCTTACGTCGCCGGTCGTTTGCACGGTGCGCAGATAAATCGAGCTATCTGCGTACAACCCCAAAACCCACAAGGGGTGCGCAGATACCTGGAGTTATCTGCGCAGGGCGGTTCGCGACATCGACGTAAGTCTTGTTGTTAACGACGGACTTACGACGATCATCACCGAGTTCGGATCGTTCGGTTTTGAGATCGAGTTACCGCGCCGTTGCAGAGGTTTGCCGCACCATGTCCTCCAGGCTACGATAGGCCTCCGCTCGTCGCCCCCCAATCGCTCCCCGTTTACCGTTGGAATCTCGTCATGTTGCGCACTTCGCTGGTTTCGGTCGTCACCGGTTTTGTGGTTGCTGCGAGCGGCCTGCTCTCGGCCGCGGAACCGATCCGGTTTGACGTCGTCGTCTACGGCGGCACAAGCGGCGGCGTGGCGGCGGCCGTGCAAACGGCTCGGCTCGGCAAATCGGTCGTCCTCATCGAGCCGACGAAACATATCGGCGGCCTCACCTCGGGAGGGCTCGGCGCCACCGATATCGGCAACAAGGCAGCCATCGGCGGCGTGTCTCGCGAATTTTACCGACGGATTCATGCCTACTATCAAAAGCCCGGCTCGTGGACGGTGCAAACGCCTGAAGAGTACGGGAAGCTGCGCGGCCGAGGGACTCCGCAAGAAGACACCATGTGGACATTCGAGCCCCGCGTGGCGGAAGCGATCTATCGCGAGATGCTGGCCGAGGCGAAGGTGGAACTCGTCGAAGGACGCCGACTCGATCTAAAGTCCGGCGTCGCCAAAGACGGCGCGCGCATCACGCAAATCAAGATGGAAGACGGCACGACCTTCGCCGGCGGCATGTTCATCGATGCCACCTACGAAGGCGATCTCATGGCCAAGGCCGGCGTCGCCTATCATGTCGGCCGGGAAGCGAATTCGGTCTATCAAGAGACGATCAACGGCGTTCAGCTTGGTTCAAAATCGCACCAGTTCGCCGTGCCGGTCGATCCGTATTTGAAGCCCGGCGATCCGTCGAGCGGCGTGCTGCCCGGAATTCACGACGGTTCGCCGGGCGAGCATGGTTCGGGCGACAAGCGCGTGCAGGCCTACAACTTTAGAATGTGCCTCACCGACGTGCCCGCCAACCGCATCCCGTTTCCGAAGCCCGCCGGCTACGACCCGTTGCGCTACGAGCTTGCGTTGCGCACGATACTCGCCGGCCAATGGGACGGCCTCGGCGCGCCCTCGGCGATGCCCAATCGCAAGACCGACACGAACAATCGCGGCGCATTCTCCAGCGACAACATCGGGATGAACTACGACTATCCCGACGGCGACTACGCGACGCGCGCCGCTATTTGGAAGGAACACGAGCAGTACCAGCAAGGTTGGTGCTGGTTTCTCGCGAACGACGAGCGCGTGCCTGAGAATATTCGTGAGCAAGTCAACAAATGGGGGCTCGCAAAAGACGAGTTCGTCGACAACGGCGGCTGGCCGCATCAGCTTTATGTGCGCGAAGCCCGGCGGATGATTTCCGATTACGTGATGACCGAGCACAATTGCCGCGGCGACCGCACGGTCGACGACTCCGTGGGATTGGCGGCCTACACGATGGATTCGCACAACGTGCAACGCTGGGTGAAAGACGGCTATGCATCGAACGAAGGAGACGTGCAGGTCGGCGGCTTCGCGCCCTATTCCATTTCCTACAAGTCGATCGTGCCGCGCCGCGCGGAGTGCGCTAACCTGTTCGTGCCCGTCTGCCTCGCCGCTTCGCACATCGCTTACGGCAGCATCCGCATGGAGCCGGTCTTCATGGTGCTCGGTCAATCGAGCGCCACGGCCGCCGTGTTGGCGCTCGACGCCGACTGCGATGTTCAGGCGATCGACTATCCGAAGCTCCGGGCGCGGCTCGAGGCCGACAATCAGATCCTCGAGTGGACCGGCCCGAAGCCGTATCGCGGCCCTGCGGCGGAGTCGTTGCCGGGCATCGTCGTCGACGGCGACCGGGCGGAACTCGTCGGCGCATGGGGCGAGGGGCATACCGTGCGCGGGTTTGTCGGCAACAGCTACTTGCACGATCAAGACGCCGACAAGGGGAAAAAGCGGGCCGTGTTCACGGTCGCCGTGCCGAAGGCCGGGGCGTACGAAGTGCGTTTCGCCTACACGGCGTTGGGCAATCGGGCGGCCAAGGTGCCCGTGACGGTGACGGCCGCCGACGGCGAACATCGCTACACGGTCGATCAGAAGAAGCCGCCGGAAATCGACGGCATGTTCCACAAGCTGGACGTCCTGGAGTTCCGTTCCGACAAGCCGGCTAGAATCGTCGTGGAAACGACGGGGACCGTCGGCCACGTGATCGTCGACGCCGTGCAATTGTTGCCGGTGAAGTAAGTTTTGTGCCGACGTGACGGCATTCGTATATTCGTTCTGTCGTGACCCGTTTTCTCCATTGCACCCCGCGCGAAAGCAAATCCCATGGCGGTAAACAATCGTCCCACGTCCGTCTCACTCGTCGGCTGGATTGTGATCGCGCTGGGCGCTTTTGGTATTTACGGCGCCATTTCCGGCGCGGTGATGCTTGAGACCGGCATGTACGACAAGCAGATGGAAGAGGCGAAGAAGATTCCCGGCATGGCCGAGCTCATCAAGGACATGCCGCGGCCGACGATTGCCATGTATGTCGCGACCTTGATCGCGACGGCCGGGCAACTGGCGTGCGGCGTCATGATGCTCAAGGGGAAGAGCCTTGGTCGCATCGGGTACGTGGTGCTTTCCATCGCCGCGTTTGCCATCGCCGTGGTCGGCGGCGTGCCGATCCTATTCATGATTCCTTCGCTCGTGGTCCAAGTAATCATCATCATCTGTGCGTTTCTGCCGTCGGCGAACCGGTACTATGCCGCACAAGGACGCGGTGACGAAGTATTGGAACTGCGCTGATCGGCTCACTGCGGCTCGGCTCCGGCCGGCGACGCTGAACTCACTTTGCGGGAGCCGGGCCGCCGGTCCGAGGATGGGATTCTCAACGAACGAAAGCCGTGCGGGCCGGCCATTTCGCAGCTTGCATCCGCCGGACAAAGTGCGAAAATTCCGCTTGCGCGGACAATGAATCAACGCCCCTCTCCCTTCGGAGTTCTACAGCCGTGACTAAGCCTACCGGCCCCAGTCGTCGTACGTTTCTCAAGACCACGGCCGCCGCAACATTGGCGGCGCCGACGATCGTCAGCCCGACGATTTTCGCCAAAGGTGACACGCCCGCGCCGAGCGATCGGGTGGTCGTCGGGTCGATCGGCGTCGGCGATCTCGGCCGGCGTCATCACTTGAACAACAAGCTGCTGGTGAATCCGCGTATTCAGGTGGCGGCCGTGTGCGACGTCGATCGCAATCATCGCGACCTCGCGGCGAACGACGTGCTTACGAAGAGCGGCAAGATGCCCGGGGTTTACAAAGACTTCCGTGATCTGTGCGATCGCAAAGATATCGACGCCGTGTGGGTCGTCACGCCCGATCATTGGCATGCGCTGATTTCGATCTACGCGATGGAAAGCGGTAAGGACGTCTATTGCGAAAAACCGCTGACGTTGAACATCGAAGAAGGGAAGAAGATGGTCGAGACGGCGCGCCGCTACGGTGCAGTGTTTCAGACCGGCAGCCAGCAGCGTAGCGAAGGGCCGTTCCGTCAGGCGGTCGAGCTGATTCGCAACGGCAAGATCGGCAAGGTTCAGCGCGTCGATACTTACATCGGCAACATCGACGCCGGCGTCTGGCAAGCTCCCACGACGCCTCCGCCGGAAATTGATTGGAACTTCTGGCTCGGCCCGGCCCCTTACGCCGATTATTTCCCGAACCGCTGCCATTACCAGTTCCGCTGGTTCAGCGACTACAGCGGCGGCAAAATGACCGACTGGGGAGCTCACCACAACGACATCACCCAATGGGCGCTTGATAAAGATCAGAGCGGTCCCGTGAAGGTGCGTTGCGAACAGGCGCAATTCGCGCCGGACGGGCCGCACGACGTGGCGTTGGAGTTTGACGTCGCCTATACCTATGCCGACGGCGTGGAACTGCATTGCCATAGTCAAGGGAAGAACGGCATCAAGTTCACCGGCACCGACGGTTGGGTGTTCGTCAGCCGGAGCCAGAAGGAGTTCGACGCCCACGACAAGGCCCTGCTCACGTGGCAAGCCGGCGACAACGACGTGAAGTTGCCGCGGACGGAGACGAAGCACCCGCACCACGACAACTTCCTCGATTGCATCGCCAGTCGCCAGCGGCCGATTTGCGACGTGGAAATCGGCCATCGCTCGGCGACCGTTTGTCACTTAGGAAACATCGCGATTCGGCTCGGCCGCGAACTGCAGTGGGACCCGGCCAAGGAAGAGTTCGTCGGCGACGAACAAGCGAATCAATTGGTCGGCAAGCCGATGCGAGCGCCGTGGCACCTCTAAGCGTCGGCGACCTTGCGGCCAAAGAGCCGCGGAGCAGGCGTTTCACGCTCATCACAACAAATAAATCATTCTGAGAAAGACTTCCCTATGGCAACTGTTACGGAACTCGCGACAGATCTCTGTTCCGGCGATCAAATCAAGACGTACCAAGCACAGCAGGCGCTGGCGCGGCTCTCCGGCGAAATCGGCGCGGCAGGTAAAGAGGCGGAGAAGGCGGAAGCCGCCAAGGCCGTGGCCGCGGTGCTCGCCGGAATCAAGCCGGCGAAGGACAAGCGGGGCGAACCGACTTTGGAATCGATGGCGAGCGTGGATTCCGCGATGGAGATTTGCCGAGCATTGTCGCTATTGGCCGGCGAAGCCGAAGTCGCCGTGCTCGCCGCGTGCCTGAAAGATATCGACCTCCGCGAACCGGCTCGCTGGTGCTTGGCGCGCATGAATTGCCAAGGCGCCGCCGATGCGCTGGTGGAAGCGTTCAAAACGGCGACCGGCACCGAGTACCGCGTGGGCCTCGTCAACGCGCTCGGTCGCAAGCAAGGCTCGAACGTGCTGGAGACTTTGAAGATTGCCGCGGGCGATAAGGAGCCGGAAGTGGCGCTGGCCGCCGTCGAGGCGCTGGCCAACACGCCGGATGCCGCGCTCGATGCGGTGATCTCGAGTGTGGAGTCCGGAAGTTCGTCGCGCCGCGCGGCTCGCGTGGCCCGGGCTCGCGTACGGCTCGGGAGCACGCTGATGCGCGCCGGCGACGATGCCGGAGCCAAGCAGGTGTTCACCGCGGTAGCCGGGGCCGACGTGGACGAAGCCGCGAAGAAGGCGGCGGCCGCGGCCGTCGGCGGCTAGCGTTCGTTACGAATTGCGTCGCTGGGCGAACATCCAGTCGAGCAACCCGAACGCCGGCTCATACGCCGTCGTCCAGCAATCGTGGCCGACGTCGGTGAGTTCCGTGTATTTCGGCTTGCCGCCGGCGGCCCTGATCGCTTCGATCATCCGTCGGCTGTGAGCGACCGGCACGGCGTCGTCGAGCGTTCCATGCACGGCCCAAATCGGCAGCCGTGCCAAATCCGCGGCGTCATCGACATCGCCCCCTCCGCAAAGCGGCGCGATGGCCGCAAACGCTTCGGGCTGTGCGCCGGCCCATTGCCAGCAGCCGAAGCCTCCCATGGAAAGCCCGGTAAGGTAGACGCGATCTTGGTCGACCTGCTCCTGAGCGACGACGGCCGCGGCGGCGGTTTGCAACCTTCGCATGGCCCGGCTGACGGTGTGCGGCGGGGTCCAATCGGTTTGGCCCCACTCGACCTCGACCCACTTGTCGTCGACTGCGCATTGCAACGCCAACGTATAACAAGGGTAACGTTTGCGGCATTCCGGGCGCGCGAGCACCTCGGGCAGGTAGAGCAGTTGACTTGTATTGTCGTCGCCCCGTTCGCCCGCGCCGTGCAAGAAGACGACGAGCGGATACAGGACGCTCGGATCGTCGTCGGCCGGCCTCATCAACCGATAGCGCACCGGCGGGTCGCCGGGCACGCCGAAGCCGCGGGTGGAAGCGGTCCCTTCCGCGAAGTGCATAAGCGCGTCGGCCGAAGGTGCTCGCATCGGAGAAGCTCCTGATCGTCTGGCGATGCCCGAGATCGCAATCGCCTACGACGCGTCGCTGTCGAACACGCGGACCGTCTTCCAGTTTTCCTTCCCTTCGGCGATGAACTCCAAATGCCGCGGGGCGATCTGGTACGCATCGTGTGATTCGCGGCCGTCGAAGACGACGTGCAGTGCGACGTCGTAATTGCGGTCGTTCACCGGACGAGCGTACTCTTCGGCGAGTTTACCGACGGAGAAATAGATCGTGCCGGGATGGCCGCTGAGATACTTGTGAGCCGAAGCGATGAGCTTGTCCTTCGCGGCGGCGGAGTTGTCGTGCAGGGTGAAGTAAACGTTGTGGACGAGGTGCATGGTGGAAGAAAGGGTGAGAGGTGAGTGGTGATTATTTAGCCCCGGAGCTGGTCTCCGGGAGCCGGTTTGTCGGAATGAAATCGGCTATTGCTTCAGCGGCAATTTGCCAAGCTCCGGCGGGTTGTTGTCGGCCGGTGGTCCGAGAATCGCTTCGATCTCGGCGACGTCGAGCGTCTCTTGCGCTTCGAGCTTCTGCGATAGTTCGTCGAGCTTGGCGCGGTGTTCGGTCAGCAGCTTCTTGGCTTGGTCGGCGGCCGCGTGGAGGATGCGGGCCGTTTCTTCGTCGATCACCTGCGCCGTGTGTTCGCTAAACTCGCGCGGCTCCGACATTTCGCGGCCGAGAAACGGGTGTTCTTCGCCGACGCGAAACGCCACCGGCCCGAGACGTTCGCTCATGCCCCAATTCGCGACCATGCGTCGGGCGAGTTGCGTGGCGCGTTT
>CAZWDN010000192.1:0-10212 GCA_964633125.1 uncultured Pirellula sp.
GTCGGGTACTTCCCGGCCCGCGCGGCGTACAAGACCGACGTCTCGCGAGCGTTGAGTAACGCGGGGTAAACACGACGCTGCTTAGCCGCTGCGGCCACGCGGCGTATCGAGCAGTGGTCTTGCCCGCATGAGCGAAGTCGCACGACACACGCCACACGTCACAACAAGGGAACTGTCCCATGCGGAAATCGAAGCTGTTCGCGCTGGTCGTCCTCGCGGCGTTGGTCGTCGACATGGTGGGACTGCGGCAAGCGTCGGCCTGCCCGTTTTGCAGCGCCGCGCAGACCACGCTCTCGGAAGACATCAAGTCGAACGATGTGGCGGTGATCTGCAAGCTGGTGAATCGCCCCGCCGAGCAACCGGCCGATGCGCCGCCGGAAGCGAGCGAGTGCACGTTTGAAGTGATCTCGGCGATCAAGGGGGGCGAACATCTGAAGCCCGCCGCCGAAGGCAAACCGACGACGATCAAGATTCTCTACTTCGGCGAGCAACCGCTCGGCACGAAGTTCCTCGCCTTCGGCATCGACCCGACCAACCTCGCCTGGGGCACCCCGACGGCGATGAGCGATCGGGCCATCGACTACGTGACCAAGCTGCCGAAGCTTCCCGACAACGGCGCCGACCGCCTGGCCTTCTTCCAAGAATACTTTGAAGACGCCGACTCTCTCCTGGCCGCCGACAGCTACGACGAGTTCGCCAAGGCGCCGTACTCGGAACTCAAGGACCTGAAACCGCGGATGCCGCACGACAAGCTGATCGCCTGGATCAAAGACCCGAACGTCAGCACGAGCCGGCGTCGGTTGTACTTGTGCATGCTCAGCGTTTGCGGCACGCAGGCCGACGTGGCGTTTTTGGAAGAGCTCATCAAGAACGACGACCGGCAGATTCGCACGGCGCTCGACGCCATGATCGGCAGCTACCTTTCGCTGCGCGGGCCCGACGGCATGCCGCTCGTCGAAGACATGTTTCTGAAAAACAAAGATGCCGAATACACCGACACCTACTCGGCGATCATGGCCCTGCGTTTCATCGGCCAAGAGACCGACGCGATTTCGCGCGATCGCTTGAAGGAAGGCATGCGGCACATGCTCGGCCGGCCGACGCTGGCCGACTTGATTATACCCGACCTCACGCGCTGGCAAGATTGGTCGGTGATGGATCGCCTCGTGCAGCTCTTCAAAGACGCCGACGAAGAATCGTCGTGGGTTCGCTTGCCGGTGGTGAATTATCTGCGGGCCTGCCCGTTGCCGGAGGCGAAGAAGCACTTGGAAGAGCTCGCGAAGATCGACCCGGACGTCGTGAAGCGGGCCATGAACTATTACCCGACGGCGCCCGGCGCGGAGTCGCAGGATAAGGCCGCATCGCAAGACAAGGCCGCGTCGCAAGACAAGTCGGCCGAGAAGTCGGGCGGGGCGGAGAAGCCCGCCGGTGCCGCGGCCAACGCTTCACCGGTGGTGCCCGTTCCCGCGAACCCGTAGTTTCCCGGGCCGAGGTGCGCGAGCATCGCGACCGCAGGCCGCCGGAGTCCCACGAATTTCTAACATGTCGCGCAGCAGCAGCCGGATAGAATTTCTAGTTCGCAACCAAGATGCCGCCGTCGGCAACCGGACGAACTCGAATATGACGCCCGCCACGACCGAAGCTGCCGCTCCCGACAAAGTTCCGTCGAACGCCTTCGCGGCCGCGGGCGGCGCTTCGACTTCGCTTTTTAGCACGGCTTCCGCGTCGGCCGCCGCGGTCGACGACTACGCTCAGTATCGCGCCCTAAGCGCGTCGGCCGTGATCAGCCTGGTGATCGGCGCGATCTCGGCCATCGCGCTCTTGGACTTTTGGATTCTGAAAGCGGTGCCGGCGCTCGGCATGGTGCTCGGTCTCTCGGCCTTGCAGCGCATTCGCAGCCGACCCGACGAACTTTCCGGATTGAAGCAGGCCCGCATCGGGCTGGCGCTGTCGGCGTTCTTCTTGCTGGCGAGCGTCGGCTGGGGCGCGTTTCGCTACGTGAACGAAGTGCCCGAGGGCTATACGCGCATCAGCTACGAGCAATTGAAGAACCCGGACGAACGGATGCGCAACTTCGCGTCGCCGCAAGCGATGGACTTGGAAGGGAAGCGCGTATTCCTCAAGGGTTATATGTTTCCGCCGCCGCATGAGACGGGCGTAACGCGGTTCGTGCTCTGTCGCGACAACGGCGATTGCTGCTTCGGCGGCCAGCCGCCGCCCTCGGATATGGTGTTTATCGAGCTTGCGCCGGGACTCGAGACGAAGTACGACCGCCAACTGCGGCACGTTGCCGGCACGTTCCATGTCGCGAATTTTCAATCAAGCGACGTCGGGAAACAGGTTCTTTACCGGCTCGATGCCGATTACATTAAGTAGACGGATCGTGGTGCGAATTGCCGCACTATCTCCATGATGTAATCGCCTCGTCTCGCGGAATGCCTATGTCGCTTCGCCTCTTTTCGTTCGTGAGCTTGGCGGCGCTGGTCGCCGTCGTCGGGTGTTATCAACCGGCGCAACCGACGGTTGCCGGCCCCGGTTCGGCGGGCAGTTCCGGTTCGTCCGCGTCGCTCGCGATGCTGCCGACGCCGACACCTTCCCCTTCTCCGTCGGCCGCGGCGTCGACCCCTCCGCGAGCTTCCGCCACGGCAAGCGCATCACCGACCGGAACCAAGCGAGGCGACGGAGTATTCCGCGACGCTTTGCAGCGTCCCATGCCGCCGGCTCCGGCCGCGACGCGATCGTCGCGCTCGCCGGTGCGCAAAACGGCTTCCGGCAGCGTGCCGCCCCCTCGTACGCGCGTGCTCGAAGCGCCGACGGCCTCGGCCGGCGTGTTGCCGATCACCTTCGACAGCCTGATGTTTCCCATGGAGCGTAACGATCCGTTCTCGCCGAATTTGCTCACCGACGCGGTTCGAGCACTTTTCAACAAGCGCGTGAAGATCCGCGGCTTCATCCATCCGAGTTGCCCGTTCGAGACCGGGGTGAAGTCGTTCATCCTCGTGCGCGATGACCAGGGGTGCTGCTTCGGGCCCGGCGCGCTGCTGTACGATTGCATCATCGTCGACATGGTCCCCGGCAAGACGACGAACTTTTCCACGCGCCCGGTCGCCGTCGAAGGAACGCTGGAGTTTCGCGAGTACAAGGATTTGAACGGCAAGCACGAAGCGATCTTTCATCTGGAAGCGGATGCGGTGGAATAACGCGGGGCGCTGCGACGTGACGCGCGTTGACAAGCAACGCGGCTAAATGAACCGACGAATTGTGAAGTGTCCGAACATGTTTCCACTTCGTCGTATCGCTCCCGTCATTGTCTTCTGTCTTCTTTCCCCCTTCCCCCTTTCCCTCTCCGCTCTCGTTCACGCTTGCCCGTTTTGCAATGCGGTGCAACCGTCGTTCGCCGAGCGGCGCGCGGATGCCGATGCGTTGGTCCTGGGAGAAGCGACGGGCGACGGCACGTTTCTCGTACGCCAAGTGTTCGACGGAGCGGCCCAACTCGGCAAGCCCGCGACGATCGAAGCCGATGGCTCGGATCTGCCCGCGGGCCAACTAGTCTTGCTGCTCGGGCGATACGATCCCGACGCGACGTTGGAGCCGTGGAACTGGTTGAGCGAGCCGGTCGATGAGGCGACGCTCGCCTACTACGTGCGCGCCCCGGCGGTAAAACTTCCGGCGGCCGAGCGGCTGCGTTACTTCACGCGGTATCTCGAGCACGCCGATCGCGACATCGCCGAAGATGCGTTCCGCGAGTTCGGTCGGGCGCCGTTCGAGGCGGTCGCCGCCGTAGCCGACGGTTTCCCTTACGCATCGCTCCGGGCATGGCTGGCCGACGCCGGCGTGCCGGGAGAGCGCAAGGGCTTTTACGGCATGGCGCTCGGTCTCGCCCCGCCGGGAGCCCAGCGCGATGCGAATCGCGCGCTCTTGCAACGGATGGTCGTCGCCCCGGCCGGCGAGTTCCGCGCCGGGTTCGACGGCATCCTCGGCGGCTTCCTCCTTGCGGAAGGAGTCGCGGCGCTCGACCTCATCGACGAAAAAATCTTGCGCAACCCGCAGGCCGCCGAAGGGGACGTCCGCCACGCGCAGACGGCCCTACGGTTTTATCTGCAGTACGGCCGCGACGTGCCCGAGGCGCGGCTCGTCGCGAGCGTGGCGAGCTTGCTCGATCGACCGGCGACGGCGCCCGGCGCGTTGCAGGATCTGACCCGTCGCCGCGCTTGGGGCTATACGGCACGCGCCGGAGAGTTGTTTCGCAAAAGCTCGGGAGACGATCCGGCGCTCGATCGGGCCGTGGTCGGCTATTTGCTCTTGTGCCCCGACGTCGCGGCCGCCGCGGCGCTCCGCACGTTGAAGAGCGCCGCGCCGGAGCGCACGGCCGCGGCTTTGCGCCATGCGGAGTTGTTGGGAATTCGCGGCGAGTGAGTTCGCGGCGAGCAGCGGCGTTTCGGGGCGTGCCGGCAGCGGCTTGGGGAAGGTTCCCCGCCCTGCGATTGCCCGGTATACTGGGAATTCGCCTGCTCCGAATCGCCCCCTTTAGTCACTTGCCGATGTCGAATCGCTACGTAGTTCGTTACGGCGTCATGCGCTCGCTGGGGGTCTTCACGACCAGCCGCGGCGAGACGCTGCGCCGCGGCAATCGGGTGATTGCGCGCACCGAGCGCGGGCTCGAAGTCGGCGAAGTGATGATGGAAGCCGACGACGCGGTCGTCGAACGGATGGCCGATCCGCGTCGCGGGCAGGTGCTGCGGGTCATGAGTCCCGACGACGAACGGGAATCGCGGCGGTTGCTGGAACAGCAGCAGCGCGAATTTGAGACCTGCCGCAAGCACATCAAAGAATTGAATTTGCCGATGGAGATGGTCGACGTCGAGCAGATGTTCGGCGGCGAGCGCGTCGTGGTCTACTATCTCTCGGAAACTCGCGTCGATTTTCGCGAACTCGTGAAGGCCTTGGCGAACGAGTTTCAAACGCGGATCGAAATGCGCCAAATCGGCGTGCGCGACGAGGCGAAGCTGCTGGCCGACTACGGCGATTGCGGCAAGCCGGTTTGCTGCAATACGCATCTTTCGGAAATGCCGCCGGTGTCGATGAAAATGGCGAAGCTGCAAAAGGCGACGCTCGACCCGACGAAAATCTCCGGCCGTTGCGGACGATTGAAGTGCTGCCTGCGCTACGAGTACGACACGTACGAAGACTTGCAGAAGGAAATGCCGCCGATCGGCGCCGACGTGCTCACGCGCGACGGCCGCGCGCGGGTGCTCGCCCAAGAGATTTTGGCCGGCCAGCTCTTAGTGGAAACGGAAGATCGACGCCGCGTCTTGATCCAAGTCGGCGACGTCTTGAGCGTGGTGCCGGGCACGCGGCGGCCGCCGGAAGATCGCGACGCCGACGATCGGCGCGACGACCGCGGCGAAGGGCGGCGCGGCTCGCGCGGACCGAATCGGGGCGGCGACCGACCGGAACGCGGGTCGGCGGCGCGCCCGGCGCGTGCGGAAGACGCGCCTCCCGCGGCGGAAGCGGCAAGCGAAACGCCGCCGCCGGAGCGTAGTCCGGACAGTCCGCCGACCGGCGAGGAGCCGAGCGAACCGGCCTCATGACGTCGCCGGGTTCGCGGCGGTTCGCAGCCCGCGATGCCGCTTGGTTCGCCTTGTCCCATGATCTTGATTCATCGCTCCCCTTCGTTCGTTCTTATGGCCAAGCCCCAAAGTTTTCCGGAATTGCTCGCCGCCGATAAGCGCTACAAGCGCGATGCGTACGGGTTCGTGTTTGAAGCGTTGCGCTACGCTCACGATACGCTCGGCTTGGGAACGGAAGCGCCGCCGGAAGCCTTGGAGATTCCGCCGACGGAGAGTCCTCCCACCGGTCAACGGCATCTGACCGGCCGAGAACTTTGCGAAGCAATTCGTCGCTACGCGCAGGAGCAGTTCGGCTTCATGGCCGCCACGGTGTTGGAGAGTTGGGGCATTCGCTCGACCGGCGATTTCGGCAACATCGTTTTCAACCTGATTGATATCGGCGAGATGAGCAAGACGAAGCATGATCGCCGCGAAGACTTCGACGACGTGTTCGATTTCGACACGGCGCTGCGGCGCGATTACGTCATCGATCCGCCGCGCAACTCGTAACTGAAGGGAAGCCGCCCGCGATGGAGCGCCGCCGGTCTCAGCTATTGTTCCGTTTGGCCGCGACGGCGATGGTCGTTTGGTTGGCGTTTTTGGCGTACGTCGCCTATCGCTATTAAGCCGCCGCGCGAGGAGCCGTCGCCGATGCTCGTCGAGTTTGCCATGCCGGAGTTGGGGCTCGGCGAAGAGCCCGTCACGGTGAGCCTGTGGCTGGTCGACGTCGGCGGTGCGTTCGCGGCCGGCGACCGGCTGCTGGAACTTTCGGCCGACGGCGTGACGGTCGATCTCCCCGCGCCGACGGCCGGCACGCTACGGCAAGTGTTCGTCTACGAAGACGACCGGCTTACTCCGGGGATGCGGCTCGGGCTCATTGAGGCCGCGGCGGACGACGTTTAGGCGATCGCGCCGAGCATGCGCAACGCGAGCCGGCCGAGCACGAGCGCGCCGACGATCGCCGCGCCGAACGAGGCCGTGAGCACGGCGCCGCCGGCGATGTCGAGCGCGTCGCGCAGTTGCGGATGGAATTGCTCGCCGACGGCCCGGGCCAGCCGTTCGACGGAGCTATTGAGCATTTCGGCGGTAAGCACGAGCGTGATGCAGAGCAGGAGGGCATACCATTCGTATCGGTCGGCTCCAAGCGCCAGGGCCGCCATGACGACGGCGACCGTCATGAAGCCGTGAACGAAGAAGCTGCACTCGCCGCGAAAGCCGCGCTTCACGCCCCGAAAGGCGCAGCGAAACTTCCGGCCCCAGGTCCGCGGCAGCAAGCGTTCGTCTTCCGTCATCGCGGCGGCTCCTACTCGAGTCCGTAAACTCCGACCGGCGGAATCATCGACGCACCGATCATGTTGCGCGAGATGCCCGGTAGAAACCGCGGCTCGACGACGAGCATGCCGGAGACGTTGTCCTTGTAGGCGTCGTAAGCGAAGTTGAAGCCGACTAGGAACGACTCGCCGATCCGCATCAAGGAGAATGAGTTGCCGATCGTGCCGTTACCGCTGAAGTCGTAGCTCAGCGAGCCGGTGCCGAACCACTTCGGGCTCAGGCGGTAGCTGGCCGAAGCGATGAGCACCTGCCCTTCAAACGGTCCGTTCAACGAGCGATAGCCGAGATACAAATT
Source organism: uncultured Pirellula sp. (assembly GCA_964633125.1). GTDB lineage: Bacteria > Planctomycetota > Planctomycetia > Pirellulales > PNKZ01 > PNKZ01. Next base: position 7,237 of record CAZWDN010000192.1, read on the forward strand.
GCCGTTCGTAGGTCGGTTGAGCGTGGCGCCGACCGAAATGGTCTGCTGACCTTGATCGAAGAAGTCGAAGCCGCCGTCGGAGAGCAGCGTCAGGCGGTCGCCGACGTGCCAGCGGAAGTCGTACCGCGCGAGCCCGAAGTTCTCGCCGAAGTTGTCGCGGTCGGCGCGCGGGAAGAATACCGCTTCGGTATCGAGCGTGATCCAATCGACGATGCGGGTCTTCGTCGGCGGCCCGCGTTTGGTTTGCCAGCGTTGGCGCAAGCCCATGCGCACGGCCGAGAGATCGTCGGCGATTTCGGCCGAGGGGTTCGTGACGTTGCCGCCAAGCCCGCTGCGCAGAGCGTAGGAGCGTTCGTCGAATTGCGGCGGCACGACCCCGCCGAAGGTGTTGAACGTGAAGCGCCGGCGAAACTGTTCTTGGGCGTCGTCGTCGAGTTGGTCGTACAGCGGGAATTCGGAAAGGTCTTGATTCGCCTGGGCGAAGCTCGCATCGACGTCGAGCACCACCTTGTGGGCGAGGCCGTTGACGTTGAACAGTTCGCTTTGGACGTCGCGATTGACGCTCCAGAACGGCAGCGCGGCGCGCACGCCCCCTTGCCCGTAGAGACGCTGCTGATCGCTGCCGTCGAGCACTTCGCCCCAGTGCCCGGCCTGCCCGAAGGCATACGGCGTGACTTTGGCCGGACCGAGATTGAGCGGCGCGGAGAATTCGTGAGCCGTCACGAGCCGCTCGCCCGAGACGGTCGCTTCCCAAGGCAGGTACGTAAACTTCGCAATGTCTTGCGGATCGGTCGGAAACGACGCCGTGCGGAGCTTGGCGTATTCGACCGACGTGTGTTCGTTCCAGGTGATCCAATCGCCGAGCAGGTTCTGGCCGAGCAGGAAGTGATCGAGCCGGGGGAGTTGCTCGGTTTGCGCGAAGTATTGGTTCAGACGCATGTCGGCCGCGATCGCCCAACTGCTGTTGTCGTCGTACTTCTTGAGCTCGACGCCCGTCGACTGGTCTTTGAACGTGTCGTATTCGAGCTCGTAGTATTGCTCGAGGAAGTTGCGATCGCTCATCCGGCCGAGTTCGGCCGTGAGTTGGAAGTTGTCGGGCAGTTGCTGGCGATGCCGCTGAAACAAGCGGTAGCGGAACTTATGGGCCGGCACCATATCCATACGGTCGCTGCCGAGCGTATCGAGACCGTCGTCGTAAATGCCCCAAGCGTCGGCGATGCCCGCATAGGGGCCGGGGGCGAGCCCCAGGAAGTTGTCGCCGTTGTAAGAGTAGGTCGTTCCGCCGGCCGGGCCCCGTTCGCTGAGGTAGTCGAGGCTGCCGATCCAGTCGTGGTTCTTCGGCGCATTCTTCATGCCGAACACTTGGAACAGGTCCAAATCGGCCATGATCGTCTGCCCGAAGATCCGATCGGTCTTGAATTTCACGTTGCGCACGTAGAACTGCGGGTTCTCGAGCGTCGTCGAGAGCTTCGGCCAGTAGAACACCGGCACCGGACCGACAAACACCGTGTTGCCGGTGCTCACCGCCAGGCGATCGTGCTCGACCATCGGTTCGCCGGTGAGCGGGTCCATCACCGGTTGGCCGGTGAGCGGATCCATGAGCGTGCGCGGCGTGTCTTCAAACGTCATCTGGCTTGCCTGCACCTGATAACGAGGATTCGTCATCCGGCTGGTCGTGAGGCTCGCGTTGTCGGCGAGGAAGCTGTTCATCCCCATTTGCCGCACGACGTCGGCCTTCAGTCGGGCCATGCCTTGGTAGCTGGGGATCGGCGCCAGAAGTTCGGCCTTGAGAATGGTGCCGGTGCGCTGGTTGACGTTGTAGTACATGCGCTCGGCGTAGATCGTGCGGTCGCCTTCACGGAACACGATGTTCCCTTCCAGGTACAGCTCCAGCGGTCGCTCGTTCTCTTGCGGGCGAGCGCCGGAGAGGTCGGGCTCTTGGGTTCCGGTCGTCCAGACGACTAGCCGATCGGTCGAGATGTCGAGCTGCTCGAAGCCGGGCAGGCCGTCGATGATCAGGTTCACGCCCGGCGAGATGACGCCGATCCATTCCTGCGGATTGTTCGGGTTGGGAATCCACTTCACTTGCACCTTCACGGCCGAGCGCGAGAAGGCCCGCAAGCGACGCCCGACCGGCGCGAGCGGCGCGCTCGGAGCGGCGGGCGCTGCGACGATATTCGGCTGCACCGCGTTGCCGGACTGAGCGGGCAGGCCGGGTTGCGCCGGAGCGCCGGGTTGCATGACCGAGTACGGTTGAGGCGTCGACGGAAACGTCACGACCGGCGGCGCGAAATCGCCGGGCAGACCCGTCGCTCCGGCCACCGGCGCGGAACCGGTCGTGAACTGCGCCGGACGTACCAGCGGATCGAGCAAGGCGTTGCGCCGGGCTTGCGCATTGACGAACGCTTGCGGCAACGTGGCGGGCTGCGGTTGCGGCGCGGGCGTGCGCGTTTGCGGATCGACGTCGGAGGCGAACTCGCCGAACCACGTGCGGTCGCGCACTTCGTACGTGCCGCCGCTGCGGGCATCGGCGATGCGCACGTCTCCTTCCAGGTATGCCGTGACGGTCGTACGGGCCGGCATCGATTCCGCGGCCTGCACCAGATCGCCGGGCCGGGCATCGTAGCCGCGCTCGACGGCGTCGGCTTCGCGACGAACCCACAGCACGGCTTCTTGCGCTTCGGCGGCGGCCGCGCCTTGCTGCACGTAGCAACGTCCGCGCAACACCCAAACGTCGTAGGCCCCTTGCGTCCAACGCCACGCTTCATCGCCGCCGAAGAGTACGGCGTCTTGCCGACTGCGTTCGGGCAGCGCAATCTCGGAAGCGGATTGCGCACGCACTGCGCTCGGCGTCCACATCCCGCTGAGGAACAGCACCATACCGACGGCAAGCGCGACGGATCGCGTGCGCGCGCAACGCGATCGGGGTCGCTGCGCAGCGAACCGGCGGAGCAGTCCATGCTCGCGGCTTGCGGT
>CAZWDN010000193.1:0-10211 GCA_964633125.1 uncultured Pirellula sp.
TTTACCTGGGTGGCGCTGCGCAGCGGAATCGGCGCCGCACATTTGCCCGCAGCGCTTTGCGCGGCGGCCGCTTATCTCGTCGGCCTGCACGTGCTCCGCGGTCGGCTGGAATGGAACGGCACCGACGTTCACGCGGCGCTGCACGCGCTGGTCTCCGGTGCGAGCGGCACGGCCTTGGTCGCTCCGGTACTGCTCTTTTCCGCTCTCGCGGTGCTCCTGCGACGCATCTCGGCGGCGGCGCCGTTTGAACACCCGGAACCGACGCGCCGGGAGTTTCGCCTGTTGGCCGCCGCGCATGCCGCAAGTCCGTGGTATGGCGCGGCCGCGGGACTCGTCGCCGCGGCCAGCATCGCGCTGGTCGCCGTGTACGGCTATCGGGTCCCCGGCGATCCGTACTACGCCGCGTTTCTGTTCGCGCTGTACGCGGTCGGAGCCTTCGTCGTCGCAGGTCTGACCGGTCGCTCGGCGGCCACGTACGTCGGCGGCGCGCTCCTCTGGGGCGCACTCGTACAAGCGCTCCGTTATCGCTACTACGAACATCTGTCGATCGAAAACATTTGGCCCGCCGTGTTCCTGGCGCATGCCTCGCTTTCGCTGCTCGTTTCGGTACTCGCGCGGCGCGCCGGCGGACGTTGGCGCGAAGCCGTCCAGCGGCCGCTCGGCTATTGCGCCGCCGTTACGAGCATGCTCGCCGCGCCGCTCGTGCTGCATGCGATGGTGCATGGCGCACCGCTGCCCGCGGCCGCTTATGCCGCTTGGTTGGCCGGCTGCTGGGGCGGACAGTTCCTCGCAACCGCCTCGCCGCTCTGGTTCGCACCGTTCCAAACGGCGGCTCTGGTCGCGCTCGGCAACTTCGTCCACCATTTTCTCGCGCGGCAACGCTGGTACGAACTGGCCGACGGCTATTCGCCGCTGCTCGATCCGCGGGCGCTGCAAGCGTTGGGCCTGACGACGCTGGCCTTCGGGGCCGGCTGGCTCGCGCTGCGGTTGCTCCTCGAGCGCCGTCAAGTCGCGAGCCCTTGGGCCGTGGTCGTGCGCGCTCCGCACTCGTTTGATCGCTGGGCTGCCCGAGCGGCCGGCCTGCTCGCCGTCGGCTTGGCGCTTGCCGCCGTCGTGCCCGGCGTTTGCCAAGAGCTTTCAGTCCGCACGTTTCGCCCGCCCGAGCCGCGCTGGACGCCGCCGATCACCGAGTTTCAATGGGCCGGCATTCCGCACGAAGCGGCGCGCGACTTCGGCGGTTGGCTGCTGTTGGCGGCTGCCGCCGGTCTGCTCACGGCAAGCCTTTGGGAGCGATTTCAAGCGAACAAACTCGTCGCCCTGGCGGTGCTCGGCGCGGCCGCGTCGCCGCTGATCGCCGCGCGTTGGGATACGGAAACGGCCGCCGCCACGGCGCTCTTGTGGAGCTCCGCCGGGACGTTGTTCGCATTGATGCTGCCGCTTTGGTTCCGCGGAGTTTGTGCGGCGCTCGCCGCCCGCCCGGCTTGGCCGCGGTACGACGCGCGCGACGCCGGCTTGCCCTGGATTTGGTTTGCTGCGGCGACGACCGCCGCTCTGCTGCCGCCGCTCGGAATGCTCGTCGGCCTCGCGCTCGGCTCCGCGGCGCGCTACCTCGACATCTCCAACGATTTACAATTTTCGCTGAATCTCACCGCGCCCGAGGAATTGCTCGCGGCGATGTTCGCCTGCGCCGTTTTGGCCGCCGCGGGCCTCGGCACGGCGGCCGTCGTGCGCGTCGTCGGCCGCAAAATCGCCCGGCATGAAGGCACGGATTGGACCGCGCTCGGTTCGACGGTCATCGCGCTCTTGGCCGCCGCGCCGTTGGCCGCCGTGAGCATCTACTTCGTCGCTTCGGCGCTCGTGGCGTTTCCGATTCTCGGGCCCGACCCGAACTCGTTCTTCGCTCGCAGCGGGCTCGCGGTAAGTTACGCCGTGCCTCTGCTCCTGACCGCCGCGACGCTGATCGGCTGCGCGCTGTCGCTCCGCAGCGCACCGCTCGGTTTCGCGGCGGCGCTCTTGGTGAATTTGGCGGCGACGGCGGGCTACATCCTCGCGCAAGCCCCGACCGGCCTGCGGTTCGACCTCTTCCTCTGGCTCCGCCTGGGGCAATTGAACACGGCCGTGTCGGCGCTGTTCGCCGTCGCGTGGGCTTTAGGCGGCAGTCGCCGGTCGGCAGACGGCAGTTCCGCATTCAGCAGTCCGCAGTCCGCAGTCCGCAGTTCTCAATCGTGGCTCACGACGCTGACCGCGTTGGCTGCCGCGTTTTGCGCCGCCGGCATTCTCGCTTCGGTCGGTATGTTATTGGCCGAGCCGGTGCGGGTGCAGAACATTCCGACGGCGGTGTGCGACGACGCCGCCTGGGCTTCGTTCGTTTGCGTACTGCTCGCGCTCGGCGTCTACTTCCGCGCCGTGCGGCGCCCGATCACGCCGGCCGCATGGACCTATGCGGCCTTGGGCGCGGCGGCCTTGAGCGCGCTGTATCTCTTGCATTGGGACACCGGCGACATGCTCGCCGCCGGCGCATTGGTCGACGGCTGGCTGGCCGTCGGCTACGGCGCCCTGGCCGCGGGGTGGTGCGCCGAACGTTGGCGGCGATTCCGCTTCGGGCCGCCGGCGAGCGCCGCGCGGTGGTCGACCTTCGCGGGCTGCCTGGCGTTCACGGCCGCGCAGGCTTTGCTGCTGTTGTTCGTATTCGGCGCGTTCCACGGCGGAACCGCACGCTTGCCGCATGCTCGATTTATGGCCGTCGCGCTTTGGCTCGTGCCGCTCGCCGCGGCGCTCGCCGCCTGGGTGGGGTCGCGGTGGCGGCTCTACGCGGCCGCGCTGCTCGGCTGTTACGGCCTCACGCTGTTTTGGTTCTACAAACTCGGCGCGTGGTTCTTTCCGGATTTCCGCGACGACGACACGTACGGCCTAGCGCTCTATGTTGCGTGGTCCGCCCCGATTCCGCTTTGGACCTTCATCGAACTCCGCTTCATCGGCCGGCGCCGCGCCGCGCTCGGCCGCCCGACGTGGCGCGTGTTGCCGCCGCTGCATCGCCTTGCGGCGTTTGCGTCGCTCTTCGTCGGCGCTTGGCTCGCTTTCGGCAGCTTGGTGTTTGACCTCAAGGGTTATCCGCTCGATGCGCAGCCGGCGGGGCTCGTCGTCGCGGCGATCGTGGCGCTGTTGGCGGCCGTCGGCTCGTGCTTATGGGACGCTCGGGCCCGCGCGGCGGTCGCGTCGCTCTACCTCGCCGGGCTCGCGACCATGGCCGCCGTGCTCGACATGTACGATCTCGCGCCGCGGCAACTCATTTGGACCGGCATGATGTTCACGGCTTCATACGCGCTCTTGGTGAGTTATCTCTGGAGCCGGCGCGCGGGACTGCGCCGCTTGTGTGATGCGCTCCGTATGCCGCCGCGATTCGACGACGAAGCGGCCGGCCGTGTGTGGTTGGTGCCGGCCACGTATCTGTTGGCGGTCGGCGTCTTGCCGGCGGCGTTTTGGTCGGTGCTCGAGCTCGAACATTTCGCGCAACGCATCGCCGCAGCGCATGCCGTGCTGGCCGGCGCGATCGGCGTGGGACTGTTGGCGCGCGGCGAGAAGCGCAGCTTGTTGCAAAGCCATGCGCTGTGGCTCGGCGCGGCGGCGGCCGTCGTCGGGGCGTGGTCGGTACTCGAACCGCACGCCGCGGGGGCGTTGCTCAACCGGGCCGTGCTCACAGCGGCGGCGCTGGCGGGAACGGTTGCGCTGTACGGCCTCGGGTTTTCCAAGCTGCTGCGCAAGGAAAACGAATGGACGGCCGCGGCCGGCGGCGTCGTGCCGTGGCTGATCGGCGTCACGGGACTCGTGCTCGGCGGCGTGTTGGCGATTGAAGCTTACGAATACGCCGTAAACGGCGGCCGCGTGGAGATCAGCCCAATGGCGCTGGCGACGGTGATCGCGGCGCTGCTCGGCCTGTTTGCGGCGGCGCTGGTCGCCGCACTGGTTCCGGGGCGTGATCCGCTCGGCCTCAGCGAGCGCGGGCGCACGGCCTACGTTTACGCCGCGGAAGCGATTCTCGCGCTCCTGTTCCTGCACGTGCGCCTGACGATGCCCTGGATGTTTACGGGCTTGTTCTCGCGCTATTGGCCGCTCGTGGTCATGGTGCTGGCCTTCGCCGGCGTAGCGCTCGGCGAGCTGTTCCGCCGCAGCAATCGCTTGGTGCTCTCCGAACCGCTGGAGCGCACCGGCGCGTTCTTGCCGCTGTTGCCGGTGTTCGGCTTCTGGATGGCGCGGCCCGAGGTGCACTACTCGCTGGTGCTGCTCTTGGTGGGCGGCTTGTACGCTTCGCTGGCGGTGATGCGCAAGAGTTTCGGCTTCGGCATCTTGGCGACGCTCGCGGCCAACGGCGGCCTGTGGTACTTCCTCGGCCGACAAGAAGGACTCGGTCTGTTGGAGCATCCGCAGATCTGGCTCATTCCGCCGGCGCTGTGCGTGCTTGTCGCCGGACATTTGAACCGCAAGCGGATGACGCCCGAGCAGGCGACGACCTTGCGCTACGGCGCGGCCGCCGTGATCTACACCGCGTCCACGGCCGACATTTTCCTCACGGGCGTGGCCGAGGCCCCCTACCTGCCGCTGGTCTTGGCGGCGTTTTCGATCATCGGCATGCTCGCGGGCATCGCCTTGCGGATCCGCGCGTTTCTCTACCTGGGACTGACGTTCCTGCTGCTCGCCTTGGCGACGATCATCTGGCACGCCGGCTACAACCTGGAGCGCACCTGGATCTTCTACGTTGCCGGCATCGTCTCCGGCGTGCTGATCATCGCGCTCTTCGCCGTGTTTGAAAAGAAACGGGAAGAGATACTCCACGTGGTGGAGAAGCTGAAGACTTGGGAATAGTTTTCGTATTCCGATTTAGCCGCGTTAATTAATCAACGCGTCCATCACTTCCACGTAGTTCACCACGCGATAGTCGAGTTGCTTCGCGACGGCGCGAACCGCTTCTTGCGCGAGTTGTTTGTGATAGAAACTGCCGACCATCCCGCGAATCGCCAAGCAGCCCGGGCTTTCTTCTTCCACGGACAAACCGCGCAAATCAAACAACGGGCTGGCGTCCAACACGGCCTGGACTTCACGACAGACGAGAACCGAAGATACGGTCGACATGGGTCTCTCCTTGACCGGGACGGGGCGTACGAGACGATGCATCAGACATCATTTTTCTCCCCATTTCACGGAGCAATGTCAAGCATCGCGTGCGTTTAATCGCGTGCCGGCGCTGCCGGCGGAAGTTTGCCCACCGCGCGCAAGTGTGCAATCACTTGGTCCGCCAAGACTTCGGCGGCATGGGCGGCCGAATCGAGCCGAAGCTCCGGCTTTTCGGGCGCTTCGTAGGGGTCGTCGATTCCCGTAAAACCACGGATCTCCCCCGCCCGGGCTTTCTTATACAACCCCTTCGGGTCGCGCCGTTCGCATAGCTCTAACGGCGCATCGACGAACACTTCGATAAAATCGCCGGGGGCCAACATCGCCCGCACTGCGTCGCGATCCTTCCGGTACGGGCTCACGAACGCCGTGAGCGTCACCAGACCGGCCTCGGCGAATAGTTGCGCCACGGCGCCGATGCGGCGAATGTTCTCGGTGCGATCTTCCGCGCCGAAGCCGAGCCCGAACCGCGCGGCGAACGCGTCACCGTAGGTCGGCTTGAGAAGCGCGGTCGGCGCATTGAGGCCGTGCCGCACGTTGTCGCCGTCGAGCACGTAGCTCCGTACGCCGAGCGCGTGGAGCTTGTGGTCGACCAAGTTCGATACGGTGCTCTTGCCGCAACCGCTCAAGCCGGTGAACCAGACGACGCAGCCGCGGTGGCCGTTGAGCTGTTCGCGATCGGCGCGCGACACGCTTTGTTGATGCCAAACAATGTGGACGTCGGACATAATGTGCTTTGTGCTTGGTTCGTAGTGTTTGGTTAGCCGCGACGCGCAGTCGATCGCGTATTTGTCGCGACGCCGATACGCGCTCCGCTGCGCGTCGCGGCTAACTCTATAATCTGGCAAATTCGCAGAGCGTGGCGCTCACCACCGGTTGCGGGCAGCTCCAAACCAAAAAGAACAGCGCCTCGCGGCACCAGCGGCCTGCCGGATGTCCGACAACGTAGCCGGAACCCTTGGCCGCGGCTAGGGCCGCCTGCGCGCTGCGCAAGGCCAGACCGTTGGCGCGGTGGCGCACGTCGTCGCTCGTGGCATTGCACGGTCCGCCGTCGGCCAGGCTCGCCAAATCCTCGGCCAGCAATCGTCGTTGTGCTTCAAGTTCCGCGGCGATCGGTTTCAGATCGTCGCGCCGCTCCGCCTCCCCTTGCAAAAACGCGACGGCCGCGGCGATCGTACCGAGCGCCAAAGCCGAGGTTTGCAGCCCGCCGGTGCCCGCCCCTTTGCCGTGCTTCAACACGTCCGCGACCACCGGCGCAAGCAGCCACTCGCGCTCCAAGAGCACGCCGTCACAACGCACCGGGCCGGTACTCGTCGCCGTCAGGCCGACCATCTCGGCCGCCGGCTCCACGACGACGCCGGGCCGATCGGTCGGCAGCACGCCGAGCAATTGCCGTCCGTCGTCGAGCACCGCGCCGGTGACGATCCACTTCGCATGCGCTCCGCCGGTGACCCACGGGATCACGCCGTCGAGCACGTAGCCGGCTTCCGTCTCGCGAGCCCGCATCACCGGCTGCACGTGCCGCCGGCTCGTCGTCAGTTGCGCGATGCCGACGGCGCCGTACGCCCGGCCGTCGAGCAGTTCCGGCAACACGCGTCGTTTGAGGTCGTCGTTGTCGCTCGCCGCCACGCGGGCCGCCATGCCGGCGGGCTGCGTCAGGCAAAACGCCGTGGTCAGGCACGCCGAGGCCAAGCGCGATAGCGCCCGAAACACTTCGGCCTGCGACCGCGCAATGCCGCCGAACTCCGGCGGCACGAACCAGCGCACAAGCCCCGCCTCGGCCGCGCGCCGCAATTGCTCCCCGGGCCACGCCGCCAAGCGGTCGACGGCCTCGGCGCGCTCCGCCAAAAGCGCGACTAATTCATCCATCAATGCAGTATCTGTCGGCTGCGGAAAACCATCGTTCATGGAAAGTGGCGCCGTCACGGCAATCGGGCCCCGAAAGTGCCTGAAAGAACAACCGCAAAGGCGACGCGTCAGCCGCCGCCGCCTGTTTGTTAATCTACGCAAGCTACGTTTATTGTGCGGATTTTGCAAATGATCGGGCCGTGAAATGCCGAAGGACAAACCGAATGTGCATGCCTGCCGTTTTCGCCCGGTCGGGTTTGTATCACGGCGCGTTTCAGGGCTCCTGCCTTCGACGCGTCTCGATATAATCCCTAGGGCCTAAAGGATCGCAAAGGATGCCGGCGGGCGCACTTCGCATCCCCACATCTCAGTTCGACTAAGGACCGCGCGATGAGCCAAACGGAAATCGCCCCTATGCGCAGCTTCGATCTCAACGCCCCGGGCCAAACCGACGCCGTGACGCTCTACGATAAGTGCATCGCTCTGGCGAACAATCTTTGGTGGTCGTGGCAGCCCGACGTCGTGAACTTGTTTCGCGACCTCGACCCGATCCGCTGGCGCCAACTCGACCACAACCCGATCGCGCTGTTGAGCGAGTTCAACGCCGACCGTCTGGAACTGCGCGTCGCGGAGCTCGTGCTCTATAGCCGCATCAACCACGCCTATCGCCGGCTGAAAGAATACCTCTCGACCAACCAAACCTGGGGCAACACCCACGGCGGCGTGCTCGGCTCGAAGCCCGTGGCGTACTTCTCCGCCGAGTTCGGCATGCACGAATCGATTCCGATCTACTCGGGCGGTCTGGGCGTGCTCTCCGGCGACCATGTGAAGGCCTCGAGCGATCTCGGCATTCCGTTCATCGCCATCGGTTTGTTCTACGACCAAGGCTATTTCAAACAACGCCTCGACCACGACGGCTACCAGATCGAAGAGTATCTCGACACCAAGGTCGAAAACTTGCCGATGCAACCGGCCGTGGGCAAAGACGGCCGTCCGCTCACGCTCAACATTGAAACGCGTAGCGGCGTCTTGCACTTCAAGGTGTGGCGCATGAACGTCGGCCGCGTGCAGCTTTATCTGCTCGATTGCGACGTCGACGGCAACAGCCCCGAAGATCGCGAACTCACGGCCCGACTCTACGGCGGCGACCATCGCACGCGGATTCGCCAAGAGTTGGTGCTCGGCGTCGGCGGCGTTCGCGCTTTGCGCGCGCTCGATATTTCGCCGGGCGTGTACCACTTAAACGAAGGACACAGCGCCTTCGCCACGCTCGAAGCCATTCGGCAAATGATGGAAGAAGACGGCCTCTCGTTCGACGACGCCATGCGCGACGTCGCGCGCCACACCGTCTTCACCACGCATACGCCGGTGCCCGCCGGACACGACCGCTTCGACTCCGGCCTGATCGAAGAACACTTGGGCCCGGTCCGCGACCGGCTCGGCATCTCGCACGAACAGTTGATGGGGCTCGGTCGCGTCGAGCCGCACAACGGCGGCGAAACGTTCTGCATGACCGTGCTCGCGCTCAAGGCTTCCCGGCATGCCAACGCCGTGTCGAGCCTGCACGGGCACGTCAGCCGGCGGATGTGGGCCCACCTCTGGCCGTGGCGCGTCGAAGAAGAAATTCCGATCGGCCACATCACCAACGGCGTGCACGTTCCCACATGGCTCGCGCATCAGATGCAGCAACTTTACGATCGCAATTTCCCCGTCAACTGGATGGGGCGCATGGGCGAGCCGGAAGTGTGGCAGATGATCCACAACGTCGATCCGGGCGAACTCTGGGAAACGCACCACGCGCTCAAGAACCTGCTGCTGGCGTTCGTGCGTCGCCGCGTGAGCCGCGATTGCCGCCGCCGCGGCGAAGCCGACGACGCCGTGGAAGCCGCGCGCAACATGCTCGACCCGAACGTGCTGACGATCGGCTTCGCCCGCCGCTTCGCCACGTACAAACGGGCCGACCTGATCGCGACCGACATCGAACGGATGGCCGATCTCTTGAACGACGCCGACCGTCCGGTGCAATTGATCTTCGCCGGCAAGGCGCATCCGGCCGACGAACCCGGCAAGGGACTGATTCGCCGCGTGGCCAACCTGCGGCACGATCCGCGCTTCGCCGGCCGCGTGGCCTTCGTCGAGGATTACGATATCAACGTCGCCCGACACATGGTTCAAGGGGTCGACGTCTGGTTGAACAACCCGCGCCGTCCGTTGGAAGCCTCCGGCACGAGCGGTGAAAAGGTCGTGCTCAACGGCGGCTTGAACCTCTCCGTGCTCGACGGCTGGTGGGCCGAAGCCTACGACGGCAAGAACGGCTTCTCGATCGGCAACGGCTCCAGCCACGTGTCGTACGAGATCAACGATCAACGCGACGCGGAAGATTTGTACCGCGTGCTCAAGGAGCAAGTGATTCCGCTCTACTACGAGCGCGACGTCGACGGTCTGCCGCGCGGCTGGATCAAGCGCATGATGAACTCCATCAGCTCGCTCGCCTGGCGCTTCAGCGCCCACCGCATGGTGATGGATTACGTCCGCAGCGGATACCTGCCGGCCGCCGGCGGCGTCAGCTGCGTGATGCACAATCGGTAGAACCGAGCGACCATGCAATATCTAGCCCCCGGCGCTTGCGCCGGGGGCTTTTTTCATGCGCCGTTACTTCCCCGGCAGCGTCTCGACAAATTCTTGCGCTCGCGCGAGCCACGCCGCGAGGTCCGCGTCGCGTTCCAGTCCGTCGGGGTCGATCATCACCCAACCGCGCATCGGGCGACCGGTCACGTCGAACGCGCGGACGTTCGGTTCCTGAAGCGCCTGCGCCGCCGCGTCGGGGCCGAGCCGCGCAATGAGCGATTGCTCCCAAATGCCGACGAGCATGTTGCCGCGGAGCAGAAACCCAACCCCGCCGAACATGCGCTTCTCGACTAGGCCGCGCTGCTTGCCGAGCGTGTGACGGACCCGATCTGCCAGTTGTCGGCTATACGACATGGGTTACTGGATCTATGGACTTATCGTTAAACGCACAAATCGTGCTTAGCCCGGCCGGCCACGGCCGGAATGAACGAAGTTAGGGCGTCGCACGACCCCAGAATATCATATTTTTCCGCTAAATCGGGCTCGTCGGGGTGCCGCCGCCGGCCAAAAGTCTCTGGCTTCGGCCTGCCGAAAGAATTATCCTATGGGGGTCTGCCGCTCGCCCTCCC
>CAZWDN010000194.1:0-6508 GCA_964633125.1 uncultured Pirellula sp.
TTGGAAGGCAACCCGAGCACGATGGGCAAGCGCATCATCTGCACGATGTCGCCGAAGTAGTTCGTCGTCGTAAAGTCGATGGCCGCGGACGGGCTGGATTCCAGCGCCGTCCCGCGGCGCTCACCTGCGGTTGTCATGCGAGGCGGAAGCATGGGCAAGGCGTTGCTGTATCTGCTCGCAATTCTGGCGACGGCCGGCGCCTGCGCGACCGCGCATGCCGCCGCCGACGCCGGCCTGTCGATCTCGTGGGAGAACAACTATCTCACGATCCGCGGCGCTCGCGTGCCCGGCGACGAGATCAAGGTTCATTACCTGGAAGCGTACTGCCGGCCCGGTTCCACCGACGCCGATTGGGTGAAGCACACCCTGATCGGCCATAAGACGGAACTCGTCGCGGCTTCCGCCGATGGGAAGCGGATTGAGTTGCGCTGCACGCTCACCGACGGCGTGGTCGTCGATCACGTGATTACGGCGGGCGCCGACGAGATCGACTTCCGCGTGACGGCGATGAACCCGACGGACAAACCTTCGCAAGCCCATTGGGCGCAGCCGTGTGTGCGGCTCGATAAGTTCACTGGCGGAGACAAGCTCTCGTACGTGCCGAAGTGCTTCATCTTCCTCGACGGTAAACTGGCGCGACTGCCGACGGAGCCTTGGGCCGTGGAAGCGCGCTACGTACCGGGCCAGGTCTACGCGCCGAAGCATGTCGACCGCAACGATGTGAACCCGCGGCCGTTGAGCAAGCTCGTGCCGAGTAATGGTCTCTGCGGTGTGTACTCCGCCGATGACAAGACGGTATTCGCCACCGCGTGGGAGCCGTATCAGGAACTATTCCAAGGCGTGGCGACCTGCATGCATAGCGACTTCCGCATCGGCGGCCTGCAGCCGGGCGAGAAGAAGCAGATTCGCGGCAAGATCTACGTCGTTCCGGCGGAGATCGCAACGCTCAAGGCTCGCTATGAGCGCGACTTTCCCGAGCAAGTGAAGTAGATCGCGTTAGCGGTGTTCCTTCGCGCGGCGAGCGAAGTATTCGAGCCATGACTTCGTGATGGCTTCGGCGATGGTGCCGTTGCCGTAATCTTCCGGACGCTTGCCCCAGTAGAACCCGATCCAACCCGCGGCCGGCGGCTTCGAGCGCGTCACAAACTCGTCGAGTTCGGCAAGCGAGCAACCGAGCGGGAACATCTCTTCGATGATGATCGGCTTGCCGACGTCGAAGCCTCGGAGCGTTGCGAGCGCCTCGTCGACCTTGCCGCTCTTCGGATAAAGATGCACGGCGACGAAATCGAGCGGTTCGCAAACCTTCTGAGGAACGAAGCCCGAAGTGAGACCGGGCCGGTCGAGGCTCCAGTCGACGAGGCCGACGGTGACGAGGTGCTTGCGATCGTGTTTCCGCACGGCCGCGGCCAGCAACTCGATCCAGGCTCGGGCGATCTCCGGGCGCTCGCGGCCGCGGGCCTCGAGCGCGATGCGCTGCACGAAGTGCTTGTCGCCCAGGGCCGGGCCGAGCCAATCGGCGGCCTTGCCCCGGCCGCCGGGGCTGACCGGCTCGTTCATCAAGTCGTAGCAGAATACGGCGTCGCTCGCCGCGCACGTGTTCGCGATCGCCTCCCAGAACGCGGCTTGCGCTTTCCAGCGGGCCTGCTCGTCAAGCGCGTCGTACCACGCGGGTACGTCCGGCTTGTGGTAGCAGGCAAGGCCCGTCAGATCGAGATACAACCGATTCGATTCCGCCAACTTCAATAGGTCGCCGAGTCGCGCCAAGGATCGCTCGTTGGGTTGATCGGCCGCTTCCAGGAATTTGCCGAGTTGGAGATGCACGCGCACGACGTTGGCTCCCAGGTCACGCATCTCGCGGAAGTCGGCTTCGACCTTGGGCCATTCCGAGTGCCAGTAATCTTCGATCAGCCGGCCGGTTTCATCGTGATCGTAGTTGAAGCCCCAGGGGACGAACGGTCGGCCGGAATCGGCGAATACGAATTCGCGGCCGTCGTCGGAGACGCGAACGCGCTGCAGCTTCGAGGATGACGATGTACTTGGCGCCCGCCGGTCGTCTCGTCGCGCGGCGACGGCGGCGTGGGCCGTTTGCCGCAAGAAGCGGGCATAGTCGGCGTCGATCTGCGGCGGAACGAACTTCAGGCCGACGGGGCTCTCGCCGAACAGGAACTCGTAAAAGACGCAGCCCGCCAGATACTTGCCGGCCGCGCTCGCATGATGGCCGTCGATGCTCGGGATATGCTTGCCGCGCGACTCCGTCCATTTCCAGCCGACGTGCAGGGAATGCGGCTGCGGCGGAATCGCGGGATAGTCGAGCTGGGGCCGGGGCGCGATCTTGTAGCCCCACGTCGAATCTTCGTCCGCCGCGATGAAGGCGTCTCCCACCGGCACGAGCCGTATTCCCAACTCCTTGCCGACGGCTTCGTACGCTGACCGGAGTCCCTCGTACATCTCGCGCTGCGTGCGCGGCTCGCCCGGTTTGGGCTCGGCGACTTGAAAGCGAGGATCGTCCGCGCGGTAGGCCCAAGTCTCGTGAAAGACAATCTCCGCGTGCGGGGCGCGCTCGCGGATGTAGTCGTATAGTTGCTTGGCCGACGGGCGATAGTTGGCGACGTCGTGGCTTTTGATGCTCGCCTGTTGCATGGTGATGAAATCCCACGGCTCGGCGGCGAGTAAGTCGTCGAGGCTTCGGTTGCCGGCGTAGAGCCCGGACTTGGCGTCCTTCGCGTGCGCCGCCAAGTGATCGAGGTGCCGCTGCATCGTGGCGCCGCCGATCGTCGCTTGCTTGAGCACCAAGCGATGCCCGCCGGCTTCGGCAAGTTCATCGAGATACTCCATGGCGTTCGCCGAAAAGCTGTTGCCGACGGTGAGTAATCGCACCGTCTTCGGTTCCGCGGCTCCCGTTTGCGCCGCAGAGGTGAGGGCGGTCGCGACTAGCAGCGCGATCGCGAGCACTTGGGCCGACCGAGCAGATCGATTACTTGGAATACCGAGAAAATCGAACATGTTGCGAACACCCTTTCATTGGCGGCGACGACACCATGAATCGCAGACGATCGACGGAGCTAAATGCCGAACGCTCGGCGCTTCTCATGGATAAAAGGGACATGATGTTCTACGTGACGGACGACCCGTTCCAGTAGTTGCGTAAGCGTCAACGGGCCGGCCTCGGTGTGGACGCCCGAGCGCGACCAGTCGGCGGAACTAAGCCGTCGTAAAATACGCGTCGCGTGGCTGCGGCAGAGTTCGATGATTTGCAACTGCTCTTCCAGGTCGCGCTCGTGGTAGTGCAGTCGTGCGGCGTAGCGTTGCTCGCAACGGCTGGGAAGCTTCGGGGAGTCCTCGGCGATCACCGCCGTCAGGCGATCGACGCCGATAATCTCAAAATCGGCCAAGTGGGCGACGACTTCCAGCGTGCTCCATTTCCCGGGAATCGGCCGTGCTGCAACTTGCTCAGGCGTCAGGCCCGCCACCGCGTTGCGAACCTGCTGCGCGCCTTGGGCATAACGTTCGACAAGTTCCGAATGCGACATGGCGAAAGCTTCCCCGAGGTTGGATTCTGCCGGCGACGCGACGTCGTCCATAATTGCAGTTGCGAGGTTTCACGTCTAGAACTTAAGGCGTTGCGACGTGGTTCGAGCAGCATCGCTTCGACCTGTCGCGAAGGAGTCGAACATGACATATCGCCACACTCAGCGGGCTCCGCTGTGCTTGCTGCTTTACGGCTTGGCCGCGGCCGAGGTCGTGACGGCGTGGAAGTTTGGGAATGTGTTGCCGATCGTCTGGACGCTGTCAATCTGCGGCGTGTTGATCCTTGTCCTTGCCGCCTCGTTCCATCATCTCATTGTGGAAGATCGGGGAGATTCGCTGGCGATCGCCTTCGGGCCGGTGCCGTTGTTTCGCCGTATCGTGCCGTACACGAACATCGTCGAGGCGGCAGTGGATCGGACGACGATTCTCGACGGTTGGGGTATCCATTTGAGCCTCCGCGGCGGCTGGGTGTGGAATCTCTGGGGGCGCGACTGTGTCCGGCTGCAATTGCGGCGAGGGACGTTACGCGTCGGCACGGACGATGCTGAGAATCTCTCCCGTTTTATTCGCCGAAAAATCGGCGGCGAGTCCCGAGCCTGACTATGGAGAACCTCTTCGCCCAGATTCCTGCGATCTTGCCGCAGGAACTCGTGCAAACGATTCTGAGCCACGGGAATCTTCGGATCGAGCGCATCGTTTCGCATGGTCATACTTCGCCCCCGGGGTTCTGGTACGATCAGGAGCAACACGAATTAGTGTTCCTGTTGCAAGGTGCGGCTCGTTTGCAATTTGGCGACACCGTGCGGGAATTGAAAGTCGGCGATTACCTCAATATCCCCGCCCATTGTCGACATCGAGTCGATTGGACGACTTCGGACGAACCGACCGTCTGGCTGGCGATATTTTACGGTTAGAGAGAGACCGATCCGCTTACATTCGTCCGGCCGCTTGGATTGTGCCGATGTAGAACATCGCCAAGCGAAAGATGAAGTAGACGACCACGCCCATCACCAAAAACGACACGGCCCAAGAAGCGACTTGCATTAAGACTTTGATCGCTCCCTGTGCTTCCTCCTGATATTGGGACGAGAGTCGCTTCATCGTCTCCGGCAACCGGCCGCTGCGCTCGCCGACGTCGAGCACGTCGAGAAAGCGAAGCGGAAAGGCGTGTGTGGCCGACAGCGCATCGGTGAGCGTGTCGCCGCGGCGAACCGCCGCGAGAACGGCGTCGGTCTGCGAAATATAACGGTCGTTCTGAGTCGCCTGCAGGCAGAGCGGCAGGGCATTCAAGAGATTCATCCCTGATTCCGACGTCAGGTGTAGCGACCAAGCGAATCGCGAGACCGCGAGCGTTTCCAGAGCCTTGCCGGCCACCGGCAGGCGCAGCGCCCCGCGCTGGATCGGTCGCGCCCAAAACGCCCCGCGTCGCGCGGCGAGGAGCAGGGCGATGAACGCCGCGGCGATGCAGCCGAGAATTATGAAATAGGTGATCATGCCCGACATGCCGCGCAGCCCGAAGCCGAGAATGTCGATATCGCGCCCGGCGAGATCTTTGCCGCCGATCAGGCCCGACACCAAAATGACGAGTCCGACGAGCGTGAGCGCCATGCTCAATTGGGCCATCGGCCAACTGATGGCGGCGAGAAACTCACGGCGAAGCTTGTCCTGATATTCATAGTGATCGGCCAGATGGCGGAAGACTTCGTCGAGATGTCCGGACTGTTCGCCGACCCGCAGGAGCTCGCGCATGAGCGAAGGGAAGTACGATCCCGCGGCGTCGAAGGCTTCGGCCAGTCCGCCGCCGCCGGCCACGGTATTGCTAATGTCCCGCATGCGGCTGCGCATGGCGGCGGGCGCTCGCCCCTCCGCTTCGCGGACGAAGATCTTCCGGACTTCGATGCCGCTTTCAAGACTGATGGCGAGCCGGCGGCAGAGCTGTGCCAAGTCTCGGTTTCGTGCGCGCGGAGAGAAAAGCATAGCCGTCATCATGCCGGGACGCGCCGCCGCTGTCGAGATGTTAACGCGCGGCGCTCACGCTTCCCTCACGTTGAAATTGTTGCCAATCGGCGGCGTAGGCGGCATTGAGCAGCCAAGAGGCGGAAGCGGGCTCGCCCGCGGCCTTGGCATACGGCGCAATCGCGAGCTGTTGGTAGCCCCCTTTCGCAGCGTCCCAGTTTTGGCCGAGGAAACCGGCGTCGACGGCGATCGGCCGCAGCGCGATCGGACCGTTGCGCGGGTCGGCGTCCGCCGGCACGCGCGCCGCGAACGAATGTCGCAAGAACGAAAACACGAGCGTCCAACTCTTCTCGCCCGGGCCGTGGCCGGTGCCCGGTTCCACGGCATAGTGCCAGCGCGCGGCGTGTTCCTTTCGCATCCGCTCGACCACGGCCATGTTCTCGCGTTGCGAAGGCTTGGCGAAGAACGGATCGTCCTCGCCGAACATCACGAGGACCGGCACTTCGGCCGCGCCGGGCTGAAAGACTTGTTGCGTGGTACCTGGCCGCATCGAAATCCAGCCCCAGACGCGCGAGCTTTCCATCGCCGTGAAGATTGCGGAGAAGCCGGTGCCGTTGGAGTGGCCATAGAGAAAGAGCGGGGCGCGCTCAAGCTCCGGGTGCCCCGACTTGGCCCCGAACGCTTTGAGCCGATCGAAGAGCAAGCTCGTGGGATAGAACCCGCGCTGCATCGGATTACCGTTGAACATGAATAGGGCCAGGCGGAGCTCGCGCGCGATTTTTCGCAACTCTCGATGCTTGTACAGCGATTGCCCGCTGCCGTGCCCCGTCATGGCGACGATTCCGCGCACGGTTGCCGCGTCCGGCGGGAGCCAGAGGTGGAAGTCGACCGGCTCCTGCTTGGCGTCGGTCCGCGTTGCGGTAACCGATTTCCAAAGCGCGCCGTCGACGCCCCAAACATCCGGTTTCATGCCGTTCGGCTTCACGTGTTCGCGAATCCACGGCACGGCGTGAAATTCGGGAAG
>CAZWDN010000194.1:6608-10201 GCA_964633125.1 uncultured Pirellula sp.
CGCATGGAGCACGTCGCCGGGGCGCACCGGCCGCGGCCAGCGGATTTCCTCGACCCCCGCACCGACGAGCCCGCCGGCGATGTGGAGCTTCCCGGTGACGAGCAGCCGCATCGTCAGCGACGCCGTATACCAGCCGCTGGCCGCGAGGCCGGCGAAGATCGACTCTTGCGCTGCCGCTTCGTCGAGGTGAAACGGTTGCGGGTCGAACTCGCGGGCAAATTCCTTGATGCCGGCGGCGGTGATCGCCACCGTGCCCGACTCATACACTTGCCCGACGGCCAAGTCTTCCAAATACACCGACATCGGCGGCGCCTCGCTTGCGGGGGGACTCCTGCGCGGCGTCCCGGCAATCGCTAGCCGACGATCGGCTGGGCGACGTAATGCAAGATGGCCGCGAAGTGGAACGTGCTTCCCGCCATGACGAGCAGATGCCAGAGGGCGTGGAAGTAGCGCACGCGCTTATCATACAGCAAGAACGCGACGCCGACCGTATAGCAAAGTCCTCCGGCGACGAAGAGCCAAATTGCCGGCGAGGGGAGGCGAAGCCACGCGGCGGGCACGCTCAGCACCGGTAGCCAGCCGAGCAGCAAGTAGCTCGCCGTGCTGATCGACTCGATGCGGTAGCGGCCGACGGTCTTCGAAAGAAAGCCGGCCACGGCAATGGCCCACATGGCGACGAGCAACGTCGGGTTCAATCCCCCGTGCAAGTATTCGACGGCCACGGGCGTGTACGTACCGACGATCAGAAAGTAGATGAACGCCTGATCGAGCACCCGCAACACGTGCCGGGGACGAGGGCTCTCGAACATGTGCGAGAGCGTGGAGAAGAGATACACGGCCACGAGCGACGCGGCGTAAATACCGCAGGTCGTCATCCGGACGAAGTCGCCGGAACGCGCCGCTGCGTCGCACAGCCACCACGCGCCGCCGAGGCTCAGCAGCAGTCCGAGGCCGTGCGTAAAAGCGTTGATGGGTTCTTCGCTGCGCCCCGCAAACGGCGAAACGTCCGCATCAAGCGGGGCGAGCGGCAGCGCGAGGGCGTCGGTCGTGGAAATCGTCGACATAGGCGGGAAGCGAAAGAATCGCTCATTCGGGGAGAGCTAGTGGGCGGAGTCATCAAGTACGATCGGAAATACCGCTATCGGCCAACAATCCTTCCTCCCGGGCTCGATACAACCGGCCGTTCCATTTTATCCACAGCGCGTGTGCGGCGAGGATGCAACCGTCGATTACAAGAGACATCGGACTTTGTGCGGCAACGAGCCACTTGGCCGCGTTGCAGGCCGACCCTGCTCGGGGGTGCCGCCGAGTAACCGCCGTTTTCCATTACGAACCCGCCCGGTTCGCAGTTCGCGCACCCGCGAATGAGAAATTCGTTAGATTCATCGCGCAGTTGCCCTACGCGAACTAGCTCGGCTTGGGTACGTCTTTGACGACGAACACCGGGCACTTCGAGCGCCTGACGACCGCTTCGGCGACGCTTCCCATGAGCAAGGCCGTGATGCCGCGTCGCCCGTGGGTGCCCATCACGATGACGTCGACCTGTTCGGCCTCGGCCGTTTCGAGGATCGTTTCGGTGGGCAGACCCTTGAGCACACGGTATTGAGCCCGCACGTTCCCGGTCGGCGCGATCTGTTGCAATCGCTTGAGCGCGTCGCCGGAGTCGACCGACGGCACTTCATAAAGAAACCCGGTACCGTCGTTGACGTTCGGCGGTTCTTCGATGTAAACGACAAGCAATTCCCCACCGCCGCCGCGAGCCAACATACAGGCCGCATCGACCGCTTCATCGCTGCTGGGAGAGAAGTCGATCGGCACCAGAATCTTGTTCGCTTTCATTGGCGTGTTGCTCCGTGAGGGAAACGTTCCGGTTCTTTCCAAAGGAAACGGCGGCTACTTCTGCGACTTTTCGCGATAGGGTTTGCCTTGCCGGTACAACTCCAAGTGAGAACGGGCTTCGGCGAGATTCTCTTTGTCGACGGAATCGCTCCCGGCGAGCATTTCGACGACCTTCGTTTGCCATTCCGCCGCCTTGGCGAAGTCTTCGCACTCCGCGTAGGCGGCGGCAAGGGTCGAAACGCATTGCCACGACTTGCCGCCGTCTATTTGGTAGGCCTGGTTCGCATATTCAAAAGCCTTCGCCCCGTCGCGGTATTTGGCGTCCGGACAAGCCGCGTACAACCGAGCGACGTTGTTGTAGGCCGACACGTACTTGGGATCGATGGCTAAAGCCTGGTGGTAGTCCGCAATGGCCTTGCCGTATTCCCCCTTCAACTTCCAAACCATGGCGCGATAGAAGTAACCGAGGTCGTCGTTGGGGGAAAGCGTTAGGCCTTGAGTCAAATCGGCGACGGCCTTGTCATATTCCTTCATTGCCTTCCAAGTAGTGCCGCGGTTGAAATACAAGGATGCATCACGGGGAGCGATCGCCAGACCTTGCGTGTAGTCGGCGACGGCCTTATCGTATTCCTCCCGTTCCTGCCAAAGCATGCCGCGATTGTTGTAAGCCTCGACATATCGGGGATCGTTTGCCAGAGCTTGGCTATAGTCGGCAATCGCCTTGTCGATTTCGTCCTTTTTTCCCCAGACGACGCCTCGGTTGTAGTAGGCGAGGGAAATGTTTTCGGCGTCATTGGGATCCGCGACCTCTAGCGCCCGATTGTAGTTTGCCAGGGCCTGGTCAAGTTCGCCCCTCTTTTCCAGTTCTACGCCGCGCGCGACATAGCTGCGGGCTTGCGCCTGCAGTTCGGCCGGGACAATGAGGAAGCAGAAAATTGGCGCGGCGAGAGTCAGGAACAGACGTTGCATGGCTTGCTCCTTTCAACGGTTCGGGAGAGCCCGTTGTGTAGTCTACCGTTGCAATTTCCGCGACGCCAACAACACCCCGACGTCCGTCGCCGTTCGTACTCGCAGACAAGGGAAGACTTAATGCCGAAACAGACGGCAATTGCCCCTTCTTCATTACGCCCGAGACTTCTCCGCCGAACTGCAATACCTGCGGCCGTAATTGCCGACAGATACCAACTCTTATCTTCGAGAACGCACAAGCTTCTTAAGCATCTGATCGTTGCCGGCGATCAAGGCGTGCTTCTTGGATCGCGACCAGCCTTTGAGTTGGCGTTCGCGACGGACCGATTCTTCTAACGTGGTGCATGACTCCTGGTAAACCAGTTCTACCGGTAAGCGGACGGCGGTGAAGGCCGGGCCTTTGCCGGACTGGTGGACTTGGAGACGCTTGGCCAGGTCTTGTGATTGGCCGACGTAGAACGCGCCATCCGAGCAGCGGAGGATGTAGACGTGGTACATCGTCGAGGCCGCGTGTTGTCGAGACTCCTGTTCCTTAGCGAACGCGTCATTGCCCTTCGACAAGCTCAGGGCATTCGACTCGCGGACTTAAACGGTAGCACCCGCTCATGGCTTGCCACTCTAAAGTCGAATGGCCTGCCATGAGCGAGCGCTAGCGAGTCGAATGGAGGCGGCGGGAATCGAACCCGCGTCCCGTAACGTTTCCACGGCTGCATCTACGTGCGTAGTCGCATGCATTTACGCCTTCGCCCGAGCGACCCGCAGCGACACGGTTCTTCTCAGGTTAG
>CAZWDN010000195.1:0-10167 GCA_964633125.1 uncultured Pirellula sp.
CCGAAGCCGCCCAAGCGGCGGCGCGCCCGAACATCATCCTCATCATGGCCGACGACTTCGGCTTTGAATGCGTCGCGGCCAACGGGGGCGAATCGTACCAGACGCCGAACCTCGATCGGTTGGCGGCCGAAGGCGTACGGTTCGAGCAATGTTTCGTGCAGCCCCTTTGCACGCCGACGCGTTTGCAATTGATGACCGGCCTGTACAACGTGCGCAACTATGTGAACTTCGGCACGTTGCCGCGCACCGAGACGACGTTCGGCCATCTGCTGAAGCGGGCCGGCTACACGACCGGCATCTGCGGCAAGTGGCAGCTTGGGCACGAGCCGGACTCGCCGCAGCATTTCGGGTTCGACGAAGCGTACCTTTGGCAACACACGCGCCGCCCGCCGCGCTACGCCAATGCCGGCCTGGAACGCAACGGCAAGGCCGAGGACTTTCACTCCGGCGAGTATGGGCCCGACCTGATCAACGATTTCGCGCTCGACTTCGTCACGCGGCACCGCGACGAAAAGTTTTTTCTCTACTACCCGCTGATGCTGACGCACGATCCGTTTCAACCGACGCCGGATAGCCCCGATTGGGACCCGAAAACGGAAGGGGAAAGCGCGAAGCGCCACGTGCGGCACTTCGGCGAGATGACGACCTACATGGACAAGCTGATCGGCAAGCTGACGGCGCGGCTCGACGAACTGAAGATTCGCGACAACACGCTGCTGCTCTTCGTCGGCGACAACGGTACGAGCCCCTCGGTGACGTCGCAATTTCGCGGCAGTCCGTATAAGGGCGGCAAGGGAACGGCCAACGCCGCGGGGATGCACGTACCGCTGATCGTCAGTTGGCCCGGGCGCGCGGCCCGCGGCAAGGTGTGCGGCGATCTGGTTGGCAGCGTCGATTTTCTCCCGACGATTTGCGAAGCGGCGGGAGTGAAACTGTCGTCGCCGACCGACGGTGTGAGCTTCTACGCGCAACTGCGCGGCGAAGCGGGCACGCCGCGGACGTCGCTCTATTGTTGGTATGCACGCGACGGCGGCCCGCCGCAAGCGGAATTTGCCATGAGCACGCGTTATAAACTGTATACGGACGGGCGGTTCTTCGACTTCTCGGCCGACTCGCACGAGAAGCGGCCGCGGCAAGTGAAGGAACTTTCCGGCGACGAAGCCGAAACCGCAAAGCTGC
Organism: uncultured Pirellula sp.; assembly: GCA_964633125.1. Lineage (GTDB taxonomy): Bacteria > Planctomycetota > Planctomycetia > Pirellulales > PNKZ01 > PNKZ01. Next base: position 1,180 of record CAZWDN010000195.1, read on the forward strand.
TGCAGGCGACGCTCGACGAATACGCCGACGCGCGTCCGGCCGCGTTGAAGAAGCAGAAAGCCGAAGCCGGCGCGAAGCCCGCCAAGCCGAAGAAGCGAAAAGCAAAACAAACTCCCGCCCCCACGAGTGCGAAATGAGGAATTCGATGCGAACCCACGGTTGGACGTCGGCGCTGATCTTGCTCGTATTCTCGTCGGCTGCGTACGGCGCCGACTCCGCGCCGCGCCGGCCGAATATCGTGCTGATCATGTCCGACGACATGGGCTATTCCGATCTCGGTTGCTACGGCGGCGAAATCGAAACGCCGAATCTCGACGCCCTGGCCAAGGGGGGCGTACGGTTCACGCAGTTTTATAATACGGCCCGGTGCTGCCCGACCCGCGCGGCCTTGCTCACAGGTCTCTATTCGCATCAGGCCGGCATCGGCCACATGACGGAAGACAAAGGCCTCGACGGCTACCGCGGCGACCTCAACAAGCGCTGCGTCACCATCGCCGAGGCGCTTCGTCCGGCAGGCTACAAGAACTACATGATCGGCAAGTGGCACGTGACGAAGTCGGGCAAACCGAAGAGCGAAGCCGATAAGCACAATTGGCCGCTCCAGCGCGGCTTCGATCGGTTCTACGGCACGATCCACGGTGCCGGCAGCTTCTTCGACCCCAACACGCTGACGCGCGACAACACGGAGATTTCGGCCTACGCCGATCCGGAATACCAGCCGAGCTCGTTTTACTACACGGATGCCTTGAGCGACCAAGCCGCGCGGTTCATCGCCGAGCACAAACGCGACGCTGAGGCGAAGGAGGGAGCGGAGAAGCCGTTTTTCATGTACGTGGCCTACACGGCCGCGCACTGGCCGATGCACGCCAAGCCGGCCGACATTGCCAAGTATCGCGGACGTTATGACGTCGGTTACGACGCCGTCCGCGCGGCCCGCGTGGAAAAGCTCCGCCGCCTGGGCTTGCTCGACTCTCGTTGGCAAGTCGCCGCGCAAGACGGCGGTGCTTGGAGCGACGTGAAGAATCGCGAGTACGAAACGCGCTGCATGGAGGTGTACGCGGCGATGATCGATTGCCTGGATCAAGGGATCGGCCGGATCGTCGCCGAACTCAAGAAGCAGGGCGAACTCGACAACACGCTGATCTTCTTCCTGCAAGACAACGGCGGCTGCGCCGAAGGAATGGGGCGCGAAGTGGAGCCGAAGATTCCGGCCGATGCCCCGCGGCTGCCGTCGCTGGCCGCCGACTTTTTGCAGCCCGATATGATTCCGAAGCAAACGCGCGACGGTCGCCCCGTGCGGCAAGGTCGCGGCGTGTTGCCGGGCGACGCCGACACTTACACAGGCTACGGCCGCGCTTGGGCCAACGTGAGCAACACGCCGTTTCGCGAATATAAACATTGGGAGCATGAAGGGGGCATCAGCACGCCGCTCATCATGCACTGGCCCGCCGGCATGACGGCGATCGAAACGAAGACGGAAGCTGCGGGGCGCCTGTATCGCGAGCCCGCGCACCTCATCGACCTCATGGCGACGTGCGTCGACGTGGCCGGCGCCAAGTATCCGCGGACGCACGCCGGACAAACGATCACGCCGCTGGAAGGCGTCAGCTTGCGACCGGCCTTGGCCGACGGCGCGCTAGGCCGTAAGCAACCGATCTTCTTCGAGCACGAAGGAAACCGCGCCGTACGTGACGGCCGTTGGAAGCTCGTCGCCAAAGGTCCGGCCGGTCCCTGGGAACTGTACGACATGGAAGCCGACCGCACGGAGCAGCACGATCTGGCGACCGCCAAGCCGGAGCGAACGAAAGCGATGGTCGGGCAGTGGGAGGAGTGGGCCCGGCGCGCCGAAGTGCTCCCTTGGATTTGGAAACCGGCCTACGGCGAACCGGCTGTGAAGCCGGGAGAGAAAGCGACGGCCGGCGGCGCGAAGAAGCCCAATAAGAAGAAGCGAGCGGCCAAGTGATGCGTAAGTTCTGGTTGGTCTTCGCGACGCTGCTCCTCGCGCTCGAGGCAAGCTCGGCCGCTGCCGCGCCGCGCCCGAACGTCGTTCTCATCCTCGTCGACGATATGGGCTGGGGCGATCTTTCCTGCTTCGGCAACACCGCGGCCGCGACGCCGCACTTGGATCGCTTGGCCGCCGAAGGGATTCGCTTTTCGCAGTTCTACGTCGCCGCGCCGATCTGCTCGCCGTCGCGCTGCGCGCTGGTGACGGGCCAGTATCCGCAGCGCTGGAAAATCTCGTCGTATCTCGACAATCGCGAAGTCAACCGCCGGCGCGGCGTGGCCGATTGGCTCGACGTCCGAGCGCCGTCGCTCGCGCGGTTGCTGCAAAGCGCCGGTTACACGACGGGGCATTTCGGCAAGTGGCACCTCGGCGGACAGCGCGACGTCGGCGATGCGCCGCTCATCACCGAATACGGCTTCGACGAATCGCTCACCAATTTCGAAGGGCTCGGCCCACGCTTGCTCGGCCTCGGAGATGCGCACGACGGCAAGCCGCCGAAGCGTCATGCACTCGGGTCCGATTTATTAGGACGCGGGCCGATCATCTGGTACGACCGCGCGCAGCTCACGGCCGGCTACGTCGGCGCGGCGACGGCGTTTCTCGACCAGGCCGCGGCCGCCGGCAAACCGTGCTACGTGAACCTCTGGCCCGACGACGTCCACTCGCCGTACTATCCGCCCGAAGCGCGCCGCGGCGAAGGGAAACGCGCGCTCTATCACGGCGTGTTGGAAACGATGGACGAGCAGCTCGGCGCGTTGTTCGACCACGTGCGCAAGTCGCCGAAGCTCCGCGACAACACGCTCATTCTGTTTTGCTCCGACAACGGGCACGAGCCGGGCGCAGGTTCGGCCGGGCCGCTGCGCGGCGCGAAGACCACGCTCTACGAAGGGGGCGTTCGGTCGCCGCTCATCGTGTGGGCTCCAGGCCTCATGGGGCCGAAGGTCGCCGGCCGGCACGATGCGAAGTCGGTGTTCGCGGCGATGGACCTCGTGCCGTCGGTCTTGGCGATTGCCGGCGTGCCGCACCCTGAGGACGTCGACTTCGACGGCGAAGATCTGAGCGCGACGCTCCTCGGCAAACGCGCCGACTCGCGCACCGCGCCGATCTTTTGGCGGCGTCCGCCCGATCGCAAGTCGTGGCCCGCGCAAGGCCTGGGCCCCCAGCCCGACTTGGCCGTGCGCGCCGGCCCTTGGAAACTGCTGTGCAATTACGATGGGAGCGGGGCCGAACTGTATCACATTGTGAGCGACCCCGGCGAACAGGCGAACGTCGCCGGGCGCGAGCCGGCGGAAGTCGAGCGCTTGACGCAGCTCGTGCTGGCTTGGCATCGCGCCATGCCGGCCGACGCCGGCCCGACGCTTGCGGCGGAGGGACGGAAGTAGCGGAGTCGGGCAAGTAGTCGACCGCGGCAAGGGCGCTCGACGTCATTGCCGGCATCGGCAAACCGTGCTTCTATCGCCGCCGGCGACTTGCTACCATCGCGACCCCTTCAGGCGCGGGTTCGCTCGCGCTTCACGTTGCCCGAATCGTCGGAGACGCCGTCATGTTGCCGAGAGTTCGAGAGTTCGCGTTGCCGGCGTATCTGCTCGTCGTCGCGACGCTGTGGTGGTCGCCTGCCGCCCGCGCCGCCGAACCGCGCGTGCTGTTCGACATTCCGGACAAGATCGAGTGTAAAGACGTGACGCCGCCGGCTTGCGCGGCCGCGCATCCGACGCGCAAAGTCATCGAGGCGAAGTTTCGCATCTCGGCCGGCTTCCTCGAAGGGAACGAAGAAACGATCGTCGACTTCACGTACATGATCAGTAGCCCGAAGATGCGACTGAAGATTCTCGACTATCTGCCGAACACGACGCTGGAGAGCCGCTACGCCGACGACCGGATCGAGGTGGCCGACTTCACGGAAACGACCGACGCGGCGAGCGCCGAAGCGCGCGTGGCGTATTCGATCTTCTCGCTCGACGCCGTGAAGAGTCATTTGCACCGCAAGACCGAGCAGAACCAGTATCAAAAGATTGCGCCGAAGGCGCTGGTGCTCGCCAGCGGCACGATGAATCGCGGTCACGGCGTGTTTTACAAGCTCCGCCCTTCGAACGATGCGTCGCTCGAAGGAGCGAAGGAGTTTACGTTTTTGGCGAGCGTGCCGCGCGAATGGCGCGCCGATTGGTGCACCTTCGTCTGCTCGGCCCGCGCGAGTAAGCAGTCGCTGCTCGGTACGTCGGTTGTCTGTGCGGGCGTTACGAAGGTCGACGTCGGTCTGTATCTGTGCGGCGATCAGGAAGCCGGCGATTTGGCCGGCCGGCTCTGTTTGATCCAACAGGAGAACGACGGTATCTTGGCGAAGACGTCGGCCAAAGAAGCCGAGGCGGCGCTGGAAACGTGGAACTCGCACGTCGACACCGTTCCGGTCCTCAGTCGGGTCGACGGGTTTTTTCACGAATTGGCGCGGAAGGCGACGGTGCCGAAGGCCAAAGACGCGCGGTTGGAAGCGGCCCGCGAGGCGGTGCGCGAAGTGGAAGAAAGCCTCGGCCGAATGTCGGGCGCCGTCGAGTATACTGCGGCCCGACCCTAACTCCGTCACTTAGCTTGCGAACGTCGGTCCCGTGAACTCTTCCGCGAACTCGCCGTCCGCCGCAACATCGTCCGCCGCGGCGCCGGCCGAAGCTTTGCCGATACGCATGGCGCGGGCCGCGTGGCCGTGGACGGTGCTCGGCGTCGCGCTCGGCGCCGCCGCGTGGTCGTGGGCCTCGGGCGGCATTCTGCATGAGTTGCTCCGCACCGATCTCGATGCGGCCGCGAAGATCGTGCGGCTGCAGGAGTTTTTTCGGGCGTGCGGCGTGTGGGCTCCGCTCGTCTATACGGCATTCGTCGCCGTGGAAGTGGTCGTGGCGCCGATTCCCGGACTGATGCTGTACGCGCCCGGCGGCATGGTGTTCGGACCGATCGTCGGCGGCGCGTTGGCGCTGGCGGGCAACACGCTCGGCGCCGGGCTGGCTTGTACGCTGGCCAAGCGTTTGGGGGCGGCGCGGCTTGAGCGGGCGCTGGCCGTCGATACGCGCGAGCAGTTGCACGAGGCGATTCGCCGGCGCGGCGCCCGATGGGTCTTTTGGCTCCGGCTCAATCCGCTCACGTCGTCCGACATGGTTTCGTATGCCGCGGGCTTCGCGGGGATGTCGGCCCGGAAGGTCATGGCGGCGACGGCCTGCGGCATGGCCCCGCTCTGTTTCGCGCAGTCGGCTCTCTCCGACGGCGTCTTCCGCCGCTTTCCGGCGTTGCTCTATCCGCTCGTCGTGCTCTGCGGCGTGTACGTCGTGGTGGTGGTGTTCGTCGTGCGTCGACAGTTCGGCGGACGTACGGTCGCGGTGATCGGCGACGAAGGGAAATCGTCGCCGCGCGAAGGTTCCGCCGCTTGCATTGCGTCGCGCGGCGAGCGTTAATAGGCGGGCCTGACGACGCGCCGTTTCGCCCCGAACCTTCTCACGAGACTCCCGCTATGTTGTCCCGCCTTGCCGCACGGTGCGCGTTGTTCGCCGTGCTCGTCGGTTCCGCTTCCGTCGCGCAAGCCGAGGTGGCGCTGCCGCCGTTTTTCAGCGACCATATGGTGCTGCAACGCGAGACGAAGGCGCCGATCTGGGGTACCGCCGCACCGGGCGAAGAGGTCACGGTGCGGTTTCGCGATCAGACGTTGAAGACCCAAGCCGACGCGGCCGGCAGGTGGCGCGTCGAACTGAAAGGTCTCAAAGCCGGCGGACCGGACGAACTGACCATCACCGGTACCAACACGCTGAAGCTCGTCGACGTGCTCGTCGGCGAAGTGTGGGTCGGCTCGGGCCAATCGAACATGGCCGGCTTGGTGCGGACGTACGTCGGAGGTGATCCGATGCTCGCGCAACTCGCGGCGACCGCGTACCCGACCATTCGCGGTTGCACGGCGAAGACTGGTTGGAGCGTATCGTCGCCCGCCGCGAACGCGAACTTTTCCGCGATCCTGTTCGCCTTCGCCGTGCGGCTCCAGGAAGGGATCGACGTGCCGGTCGGCATGATGCTCGGCGCGGTCGGCGGTACGCCGTCGGGTGGATGGATCAGCAACGAGCGGTTCGATGAAGACGCCGCTTGTCAGGCGCTCGTCGCCGAGTATGCGAAGACGTTCGACAAGCAACTGGCCGACTTCAACAACCGCATTTTGCCCGCCTGGACGAAAGGCGCCGCGGCCGCGAAAGCCGCCGGGAAGGAAGTCGGTCGCAAACCGCTGCCGCCGGCGCCGCCCGGCACGATCAACGGCAAAGATCCCGGCTACTTGTACGAGGTCCACATTCGTCCGCTGGTCGGCTACGGCATCCGCGGCGTGTTGTGGGACCAAGGGGAAAGCGGCACGGCCGTCGGCGGCGTCGACCAATACACCATGATGGGCGCGCTCATCCGCGGTTGGCGGGCCGACTGGCAAAGCGGCGACTTCCCGTTCCTCTACGTGCAAAAGCCGAGCGGCGGCGGTACGGCGTGGGACTTGAACAACCCGGTGACCAACAAAGGCGAGAAGTTTCAACAACTCACCGCGGCTCAACTCGCCAAGACCGTCGACGGCCCGACGCTCGACGGCACGAAGGTCGAAACCCATGTGCGCATCATGAACTACCCGAACACCGGCATGGTGATCAGCTCCGACCTCGGCGGCATGACTCACCCGGTGAACAAATCAGGCTACGGCGCCCGAGCCGCGGCGCTGGCGCACGGCATGGTCTACGGCAAGGCGGTCGAATACTACGGGCCGATCTACAAGTCGCACGTCGTCGAAGGCGACAAGGTGCGGATTCAGTTCACGCACACGGGCAAAGGTCTCAAGGTCGGCCACAGCGACACGCTGCAAGGCTTCGTCATCGCCGGCTACGACAAGCAGTTCTATTGGGCCGATGCCGTGATCGACGGCGACTCGGTCATCGTGAGCAGCCCGAGAGTCGCCAAGCCTGCAAGCGTGCGCTACGGCTGGTCCGGCCGACGGCCGTGGGCCAACCTGTTCAACCAAGCCGGCTTGCCGGCGGTGCCGTTCCGGACCGATGCTTGGTAGCAGGAGTTCGTCGCGATTCTACAGCGTCCACACCAGCAGTTTGTTGTGGCCGGCGGCGTAGAGTTTGTCGCCGGCTTCGTTGATCGCCAGGGCGTGCACGTGCATCGGGGCGGCGTCTTGGAAGAGAACCTTGCCCGCCTTGATGTCGAAAAAGGCGATCAGGCCGGCCGTGCCGCCGCCGGCGCCGACGACCCACTTGCCGTCGGGCGAGAAGACGAGCTGCTCGATCAAGCCTTTGTGTTTGGAGTCGGTCGAAAGCACCAACTTCGATTTGCCGGCCTGCCAGTCGAAGGCTTCGAGCCGGGCCGGAGCGTCGAGGTGGTCGATGTTGCCGATCTGCCCTGTGCCGCCGACGCAGAGCGTCGCGCCGTCCGGGGAGAAGGCGAGCGAGCGAATCCCGCCGATCGAGTGGCGGCGTTGCTTCGGGTCCCAGGTGTACATGCCCGAGGCGTCGAGCTGCGCGAGGCGCTTGCCGTCGGCGACGTTCCAGACGCAGACGCGGCCGGTCTTGTCGCCGGTGGCTACGAGGCGGCCGTCGCCGGAGAAGCAGACGGCGTAGAGCATCGACGTGAAGTGCGTCGGCGTCAGGGCTTCGTGACCTTCGAGCGTGCGCACGAGCTTGCCGGTGCCGGCGTCCCACAGCTTGCAGGCCATATCGTCGGCGACGCTGGCGACGAGCTTGCCGTCGGGCGAGGTGACGACCATGCGGATGCGTTTGGCGTGGGCTTCGATGCTCCGGACCGGCTTGGCTGCCGCGACGTTCCACCAATTCAGTCGGCAATCGTAGCTGCCGGAGACGAGCAGGTCGTCTCCCGCCAGCGCCGCGCTGGTGACGTAACTCGCGTGCTCGCCGAGCGGCTTGGGCTCCGGCTTGGCGGCGGCGAGGTCGATGTCGTAGAGCTTAAAATCACTCCCGCCGACAAACACGCGCTCGGAGCCCTTGCGGCGCGCCAGCGCGAGGAGAATGTCTTGTCGGCCGAGGTCTTTGGCGACTTTGAGTTTCGTGGGGTCGGACATGGGCTTACTCACGCGAAGGGCTAGGCTAGAACGTCCGTTACCGGGCCGGCGAAGTTGTCGACGATCGGCACGGGGCGCGGACCGACGTGGTACTCTTTCGTGACGTCGATGCCGAGCGCTTCGTAGATCGTTGCGAACAAGGCCGGCGCGCTGATTTCGCCGTCGACGACCGTTTGGCCGTCGTCGTCGGTTTTGCCGTACACGGCGCCGCCGCGAATGCCGCAGCCGCTGAGGCTCGTGCTCCAGGCGCTCGCGAAATGGTCGCGGCCGAGCGAAGCGTTGATTCGCGGCGTCCGGCCGAATTCGCTCAGCGTGACGACCAGCGTGTTTTCCAGCAGGCCGCGCTCGGCAAGGTCGTCGAGCAGCGTCGACATCACATGGTCGAGCTCGGGGACAAGTTCCAAGTGCGTTTCAAAGTTCTCGCCGTGGCTATCCCACCAGCCGCGGCCGACCTTGACGAACGGCACGCCGGCTTCGACCAAGCGACGCGCGACGAGCGCTTGCTGGCCGAATTGCGTCGGGCCGTAACGGTCGCGCATCTTCTGCGGCTCTTGTTCGACGTCGAACAGCTTATCGCTCGCCATCAGGCCGCGCACGCGGGCATAGGCTTGGTTGTGGCTCCCCACGGCGGCGTTGTCGCGCCCCGCAGCGAAGCGCTTGCTGAGCATGTCGCGGAGGTCGGCCCGTTGCTTGTGGTCGAGATCGCTGACGGCCTCGAGCCGCTCCAAATGGTCGGGCTTCGATTTGTCGGTGAGAAACATCGGCAGGTAACGCGCGCCGAGAAATCCGGCTTGGCCCACGGCGCTGCCGCGCCCTTCGGTTTGCGCGTAGAAGGAAACGTAGTCGGGCACCGCGGCATCGGCCCGCGCGAGCTCGCGGGCGACCTCGGCGCCGAGGTCGGGATAGC
>CAZWDN010000196.1:0-9963 GCA_964633125.1 uncultured Pirellula sp.
CCGGACGGACATGATTAAAGCGGTGGTGAAAGTCGCCGTAGATTGGAAATAGTCGCACTCGCTCCGCTCAAATCATGGTGCTCCGACTCCCTCTACAACCTGCCGAACGCCGCCGATGAGCAGCTCCACACTCGACTCGACGCGACCGACGAACGTTCGCTATTCCATTCTGGCTGCGACGACCGCGGCTTCGTTTATCTTGTATCTACACCGCGCGTTCATCGCGGAGATTCTCAAGTACGACGACATCCGCGCGGAACTTAATCTGACGGCCGAGAATGTGGCCGCCACTTATAGCGCGTTCTTCTTCTCTTATGCGCTCTGCCAAGTGCCGATGGGCTCGCTGGCCGATGCGTTCGGGCGGCGGCAAGCCTTTACGTTGTACGTCGTCACGTGGTCGCTGTTCACGGCGCTGGGCGGATTCGTCACCGGTTTCGGCATGATGTTCGTCGTCCGCTTGGCGCTCGGCATTGCGCAGGCAGGCGCCTATCCGACGGCCGGAGGCTTGGTGGCTCGCTGGGTACCCGTCGGGCAGCGCGGTCGCGCAAGCGCCATCGTTTCCGCCGGAGGCCGCTTCGGCGGCGTCGTCTTCGCGTCGCTCACCACGTTGTTACTTAAAACGTTGGGCATGCCGTGGCAGCAGATCATGCTGCTTTACGGCGCGATCGGAGTGCTGATCGGCGTCTGGTATTGGATCGTCGCCAGAAACGAACCGCGCGAGCACCCGTGGTGCAACGCCGCCGAAGTGGAACTGATTGAAGACGGTCGTCCGCCGGAAGCCCCGCATTCACGCGAACTAGTACGAGCGCCGATACGCGAAATGTTCTTGAGCCCGGTGATGTGGTGCATGTGCATCGCGCAATTCGGCACGAACATCGGCTGGGCGTTCCTGATCACGACGTTGCCGACGTACCTCAAGGAAGCGAAGCAGGCCGACGACGTCGCCGGCAGCCAAATGACGAGCCTGATCTGGTTGCTCGGGTTCGTCGGCACGGTGTTCGGCGGTCCGCTGGTCGACGCCACCACGCGCCGCTACGGCTTGCGTTGGGGCAGAATCCTCCCGACGATCGTCACCCGATTTCTCAGCGCCGCGTTGTACTGGTTTGCCTTGGAGACGAGCGATCCGTGGACGGCGACGTTCGCCTTCGCGGCCGTATCGTTCTTCTGCGACCTCGGCATTCCGGGCATCTGGGCCTTTGCGCAAGACGTCGGCGGGAAGAGCGTCGGCGCCGTGCTCGGATTTGGAAACATGTTCGGCAACCTAGGCGCCGCGGCGGCCGCTTATGTTTATTTGTGGTCGGACCAGACGTTTGCGGTGGTCGATGCCGCATCAGGCGTCAGCGATATGAGCGACCATCGCGGCACGCTGTATGCCGCCATGGCCGGGTTCGTCATCTCGGGCATCGCGGCGATCGGCATCAATGCTTCGCGACCAATTGTGCCCGTTGAGCGCGAAACCTCGGCGACTTAGGCGTGTTTCATACGGTTCCGGGGCGATGTTATGATAAACGCATCTCCTTACGACTCCCCCCGGCCATACGATCCCGCCGCCGCGCCCCACGCGCCTCCTCGCCGCCGAGCCCGCCTTGAACGAACCCGACGAAAAGAAGATGGACCCCGGCGTCATCGCCGCGCTCTTCGTCGAACATGCGGAGGAGCTGCGTCGATTCTTGATCGGCATTCTGCGCGATCATAATACGGCGGCGGACGTCCTGCAGATCACGTTCACCAAAGCGATCGAACGCGGACATACGGCCCGCGAAGAGACCCTCAAAGGCTGGCTTTTTCGCGTCGCTTACAATGAAGCGATCGTCGTCAAACGCCGGCAGGCCGTGCAGTCTCGGGCCGTCAATGCATTGGGGGCGGCAGGAGAAAAGCCGTCGACGGCGCCGGAAAGCCGGATGATTCGCTGGGAAGACGTCGACCGTGTCCGTCAGGCGCTAGACGGATTACCGCGCGAGCAGGCCGAAGTCGTGCGCATGCGCATGTACGACGAAAAGAAATTCATCGAGATTGCGGAAGAACTCCGCCTGCCGCTCGGGACGGTCCTCACACGGATGCAGGCGGCGCTGAAGAAATTGCGAAAGGCGCTCGACCCATAATTGCGCCGCAGCTCTCGCTACGGCTTCGCTTTCGCAGCCGGGGCCTTCAGGGTGAGCCAAAGTTCGCTGGTTCGCGCATTCGGGACGGCCGCGACCGGCGATACGGCCGTGCGGCGCGCGGCGGCCGGATTCGTCGCATAACCGACGATGCGAACCGGGCCGGAGTACTCGACCGTCGCGGGAACTTTGAGCGTCACGGCTTTCGCGGTCGCACCCTTGGCCGAGGAGACGACCTCGACCTTCGCGAACTCCTTAGGCAGCCCTTCCAGTCGCACCGAAACATCGCCGCTCATGCCCGCCGAGCGTTCGATGGTGACGGGGATTTCAACCGCCCCCTTTGCGCCGCCGGCAAACTCGGACGCGGCGGTCGTGAGCGCGAAGTCCGCGTCCGTCGCACGAATATCCAGCAGGTAGACATGACGAAAGCTTGTCGCCCCGAACAGGTCTTCCACGACCACGCGATACGTTCCGTCGGCAGGAACCTTGAATGTGACGTCGGCATCAGGATTGCCGCGAACGGCGTCGTCGCTGCGCATCAACTCTTTGCCGTCGGCGCCCTCAATAATCAGCAACGGGTCGACGCCGAAGCCCCAGAACTTGCTCTGCGCCCGCACGCGCCACGAATCTCCTTTGCGCCAATTAACCGTATAAACATCGCGATCCTGCTCCGCGGCGATGCGACCATTGACGACGCAAGGCGTCTCGATGACTTGCGGCTTTGCGCGGTCGTTCGGCTCTTGCTCCGTGACGGACGGCAGATCGACGGCGACACAAAACGCCGAACCCGCAAGGGGCCTCGGCAGGTCGAGTGCCGTGGGCTCATCGACGGCATCGATTGGAAGCGTCGCCCAGTTCGCGGCGGGAAAATTCCAACCTTGAGGGACCGTCTTGCCCGAACCGCCACGCGGTACGGCAAGCGGAAAGACGTGATCGACGTATCGCTCGGTGGTAAAGGTCAGCCGATAGAAGGCGCTCGTTGCTCCGTAAAATTGAATCGATGAGTTTGGGTCGCTCGGAAAGGCGAAGAGGCGAACGTAGTACGTGCCCGACTGCTTGATCGTATGCACAATCGTCGGATCGAGTCCGCGATCGTCGTGGCTCTGGACGACCACGAACCCGGCTCCATCGACTAATTGGAGAACCGCATCGATCGGCGAACCCAGGGCGGTGTTTGCATCAAGCGACGCAATCAGCGTTTGGCCCGCCTTGAGCGACAGGCGAAAGGAATCGAGGTCGCCCGCCTTAGCCAGCGCACCGTTGACGGTCGTCGGCTCCGGACCGACCTCTTGGGCTCCGGACAACTCGTCGTTCGTCTCCTTCTCGGCAACCTCCTTGGTCGTCGAAACGATCCAAGCCGCAGGCTTGCTTGCCCCGTCGTCGCCGATCAAACGCACCCAACGCGGGCCGGGAATCGCATCGGCTTCCACGGTCGCCGTGAATTTCCCCTTCTGCTTCATCGGCTCCCAACGCACTCCGGTGCCCGACACCCAGGCGCGCACGGGCCATTTATCGAAGGTGCCTGTGACCGTTACTTCCGACGAAGTTCCGCGCCGTGCGCCGGCCGGTTCGATCGTCTTCAGCTCGGGCGAGGCGGCGTTCGCGCCGATCGCCGACACAAGTGCGAGCAAACACGAAAACGAGGCGCCACCGAGCGCGTGAGACAAACGACGATACTTCCTCACGCCATAAGTTCCTTGATCGGCGTGGGATCACTCACAAGATGCGTCGGTCGCCCTTGTGGCGTGTAGTAAATCTTGTCGGGATCGATACCGAGTTTGCGATAAATCGTCGACGCGAAGTTCTCCGGCGACAGTACCCGCTCCACCGCGGCGTAGCCGTTGCGATCCGTTGCGCCAATCACCGCGCCGCGGGGAACGCCGCACCCGGCAAACAGCACGCTCATCGCGTTGGCCCAATGGTCGCGGCCGGGCGTTGACCGACCGGAAAGCGTTGAGAGCTTCGGAGTTCGTCCAAACTCTCCGAGCATTACGACGAGCGTCGTGTCGAGGAGCCCGCGCTCGTCGAGATCGGAAATGAGCGCAGCAACGGAGCTTTCGAGCTTCGGCGCGTCATTACGGAACTTCGGGAAGATGTCGGAATGCGAATCCCAGCCGCCGTCATAGAGCGTAATCCACGGTACGCCGGCCTCGACCAATCGCCGAGCCAACAAGCACCGCTGTCCGAAAGCGTTGCGACCATAAGCGTCGCGCACCTTGTCGGCTTCACCGCCGACGTTAAAGGCCTGCTGAGCCTGCACGGAGGTAATTAAATCGTACCCCTGCTGCGTATAGGCATCGACGGCGCCGACGGGATCACCCGCCGCGGCATCTGCAAAGCGCGGCAGTTGGTCGACGAGCTTGCGCAAATCGCGGCGTCCCATGAATCGATCATCGGTCAATCCGGCCGGCAAGTTGACGTCGCGCACGCGGAACGCCTCTCGACTGGGATCATCCGACACGACGAACGGCGCGTACTTAGCTCCCAAGAAATTCGGACCGCCGGAGCGCGACATCGACGGAATCGAAAAGTAACCGGGCAGGCCGCGAGGCGTCTTCCGTTCGTAGGCCGTCACGCTGCCGAAGCTCGGATGAAAGCTGACGAAGGCGCCGCAGCCCACGGGAATGCGCGTCGGCGAACCGGTCATCATGTAGTGGTTGCCGGCCCCGTGATTCCCTTGGTTATGGCAGATCGAGCGCACGACGCAAAGTTTGTCGCTGATGCCGGCCAGCGCCTTCATGTTCTCCGAAAAGAACATGCCCGGCGTACGCGTGGCGATCGGATCGAACTCGCCGCGAATTTCAATCGGCGCATCCGGTTTCGGATCGAACGTTTCGAAATGCGAAGGACCGCCGTCGAGCCAAACCATGATGACGCTGGTCGGCTTGCGCGCCGCGCTCTTCGCCGGGTTCGGGGCCCCCTCTGCGGCCTGCGCTCGCAGACGGAGCAGGTTCGTGAGCCCCCCTCCGGCAAACCCGGCCAGACCGAGTTGCAGACAGTTGCGGCGCGTCATTCCTTCGCAATTGCGCAATGGGTTCATGCGGCGATCCTAGTTCTTGAACATGAATTCAGGAGAATTGAGCAGGGCCCACAATAAATCTTCGGCAAACTGGCGCTGTTTCGTGCGGTCCTTCGGCACCAACGCCGCGGCGGCATTCCGCTCGTCGGTCGTCGGATAGCGTGAATAGGCCGCTAAATACATCTCTTCGATCCATTCTTCCGGCGCCGCATCTTGCTTGAGCAATCGAGCGGCGAGCCCCTTCTCGCTCGTCACCTTGTCATGCAACGACGGAGCGTTCATCAGATGCAACGACTGCACAAGCGTCGATTCGCTGAGGCGTTCGCAAGGAGGGTCTTGATTCGGGTCGGGACGACCGAAGGAATCGAGAAACAGATTCTGCACACGATGCGTCCAGAGTTCGACGGCTCGGGAGTTCGGCGGCATCGCCGCGAACGACTCCGGAATGCCGGTCACTTCACATACGGCATCGAGCAGCGTTTCTGCGCGGAGCCGTTGCCGATAGTGACGAGAGTAGTTCTTCGTGTCCCAATTGTTTCGAGGGTTCGGCAAGGCGGAAAGCTCGTAAACGTGCGAGGTGAGAATCGTCCGCAACAATTGCTTCACGTCGAACTTCTGCGCGCGAAACTCGCGAGCCAATGCGTTAATGAGTTCGGGATTCGACGGCGGATTCGTGGCGCGAATATCGTCGACCGGTTCGACGATGCCGCGCCCCATGATTTCGGTCCAGACGCGATTGACGGCGACTTGAGCAAAGTAAGGATTGTCGGGCGAGGCCATCCAGCGTACGAACGCGGCCCGCGGATCTTCCCCCTCGGAGATCGGCGCCGTTCCGATCAACGGCTTCGGCGCGACGTCTTCGCCGGTGAGCGGATGCTTCACGGAGCCGCGCGTCGCGGCGAAAACGAACTCTTCGCTCCCGGAGATCGGAGCCGAAATGCCGGTGCCTTTATAGCCGATGCGGCTGAAATAGGCGGCGGTGCCGAAGAAATCGTCCTGTCCCCACACTTCAAACGGATGATGATGACAGCGGGCGCAGTCGAGTCGTACGCCGAGAAACAACTGGCAAATCATCGTCGTGACTTCTTCCGGCGAACGTCGATCACGGTAGAGAACCGTCGCGCCGTTGCGGAAGGTGCTGCCGCGCGATGCGACCAAGTCCGCGACAAAGCGATCGTACGGCTTGTTCGCGCGGAACGCGTCGCGAATCCATTGGTCGTACACCAGCGTGGCTTTGATGCCGACGCGATACGGGTTCGGCCGCAACAAGTCGGCCCATTTGTTCGCCCAATGATCGGCGTATTCCGGCCGAGCCAATAGCGCATCGACCAACTTCGCGCGTTTGTCGGGCGAGGTATCGGCAAGAAACTTGCGAGCTTCGTCGGTCGTAGGGAGCGTACCAATGACGTCGAGATGGGCGCGACGGAGGAACGTCGCATCGTCACACCCTACCGACGGCACGATCCCGAGACGCTCCAGCCGCTTCCAAACGAGGTCGTCGATGAAGTTGTTCCGGGGCAGACTTGCGTAAATCTCCTTGTCGACATTGCCGGCCAAAGGCACGGCGACGTTGAACACGGCGATATGGTTCATATAGCGGGCCATGATCGCCGTCTCGCCGGGAAGCGCTCCGGCCGTGACCAAACCCGCGGCATCAATGGCCGCGACCGCCGACTCGTTCGATTGGTAGGCGGTGAGGCGCGTGACGTCGCGCAGCGAGCCGTCGCTGTATTTCGCGGTGACTTTCAGTTGCTCCCGCGATTTCGCCGGCAGAATGCGATCCCGAGGAGTAACTTCAATACCGACGAGTTTCGGGTCGGCAGCACCGGCGCGCGGCATACCCAGCGCGATCCATCGCTTAAGAATCGCGTAGTTCTCACCGTCGGGCGCGAGCTTCACCCCGCCGCCATGCGGAACGATGCCGGCCGCCTTAAGCAACAGCAAGCTCTGCTCCGGCGCCGAAGGTTGCACGCGCCGACCGCGAGCTTGTTTGACGATGGCGTTGAAATCGAATTCGGCATCGAAGCCGAGCAGCGAAAGCTGAAACCCGTTCTGGCCGCGCGACTTGCCGTGGCACGGGCCGCCATTGCAACCGGCGACTGTGAGGATCGGCATCACGTCGAGTTCGAAGTTGATATCGCTCTTGGCTGCGAGCACGGCATCGCGATGCGCGGCAGACAATGGCGCGGCCGCAGGCGAGGCGGCCTCGGCAGGCGCAGCAGCCCAAGCCGACATAGCGCCGACAAGTGCGACGAAACAAACAACGATGATGGACCGACTCGCGAGGCGAGGCATCCGAAAACTCTGGGCGAGGGAACAGGCGGGAACGGACAAGGCGGGAAAGGCGGCAGGACCGAGTGAATTCATTTTAACCCGGCATGTCCGACTACGGCAAGAAGGTTTCGACACTCATCCATGAAGTCTTCCATCGGCAACTCTATCAAATCACACGTTTCCCCGACGATCTTCACCATGCGGGAACCAGATTTCCTTGGGCGTCACGCTGCCAAGGGGTCCAAACAAGCGTGACTTGCCCGAGCGTGATATCCGATTTCTTCGGAGCAATTTCCACTTCTTCAAACGTCCATCCGGCGGGGTCGTACTGTTGCTGAATCACCGTGGCCTCGGACTGAATGCGACTTTCCAAGTCGGCTTGCTTCTCGGCGATCGCTTCGAGATTTGCCTCGGCGGCGTCGACGTCGCCCCGTTGTCGCGCCGTGCGTCCGGCCGACTTGATCGTCGAAGCCGCGCGATTGACGCTCGTCGCACTGCCGAGCTTGCGGCCGAAGATCCCGCCGAGAATCGTCTGCCCGATCGAGATCACGGTATTCACCGACTGGTCTTTGACGTCGGCCTTTTCCTTTTCGAGTTTCTGTTCGGCGCGGCGTTTCTGATCGACCAGCGTTTGCACCTTGACGGCGTACTTGGCCCGCAACTTCTCCACGGCGAGATCGCGCTGCTCGCGCGCGGCGAGACCGAGTCGGGCGCGGAACTTGTCTTCCGGTTCGTCCGGCTCGGAACACTCTTTCAGCACGGCACACTTTTTGACCGTCACGCGCTGATCGCGATAGAGCGCCTCCTTAAGCGCCGACGTCAACGTTGCATAGCGTTTAGGCCGCGTTAGGTCGGCGGGAAGTTCCGCGAACTGAGCGGCCGCGACAGGCTCGGTCGTCAGTTCCGGGGCGGACTTCAAAACCTCGGCGTCGTGCCAAACCATGGCCGAAATCTCGCCATCGACCATGCTCAATAAGCAAACGTCCCGCCACAGTTCGACGTTTTCCTTGGCGGAAACGAAATGGACTCGGCCGGTACCGAACAACGCCGGTCGATAAACGGGAGGTGCCGCCGACGATTTGCCGACGATAAATTTCTCCGGCACTTCCGGCGGCAATACGGGCCGCCCCGCCGTCATGTCGACCTTCGGAGCTACGGACAATTGCGCACCAACCGTCGATGAGGCGGCAGGTGATGCCTGCGTCGAACTAGCCGACTTCCGGTCCTTCATCAGCTTCGATATCTGATCGCGATCGAGCGGCCCGCGCAGGTAAGACAAAGCCCAGCGCGATTGAAATACGACCGGCTCGTCCTCATGGACGTTGTTCATCAAGAAGACGCGACTACCGAGTCCGGAGAGAATCTTCTCGATACGCGGCCGATCGAACTTCGCACCGGCGGCGGCGCCGGCCCCTTCTAGGCCGTCGAGCACGCGGAGTTTGTCCCGTTCGGTTTGCAACCGGCCGAGAAACCAAGTGCCGCAATTAGCGAGCCCCTTGTAGTCGAGATCGACGGGATTCTGCGTCGCCAACACGATGCCGAGCCCAAACGCCCGCGCTTGCTTGAGCAGTGTGAGCATCGGCAGTTTCGACGGCGGATTCGCCGACGGCGGGAAATAGCCGAACACTTCGTCCATGTAGAGGATGGCGCGCAGGCTCGTGGTGCCCGACTGCGTGCGCATCCAAGAAACCACTTCATTGAGTAACAGCGTCACGAAGAACATCCGCTCGTCGTCGCTGAGATGCGCGATCGACAAGATGCTCAGGCGCGGCTTGCCCGCCTCCGTGTGGAGCAGGCGACCGATATCGAGCGGTTCTCCTTCCCTCCACGCCGCGAAACCCGGCGAAGCAATAAGATTGTTGAGCGCCATGGCCAGTTCGAAGCGTTCCTTGGCCGGATAGAAACTTTCGAGGTCGAGGAAGCCGACCTTATCGAACGGCGGCTGCTGGATGCCGCGAATGACGGCGCCGAGATCGACGTCGCACCCGTCGCGCCAAGCCTTATCGAGTATCGTGGAAAGTAAGATATGTTCGCGGCTGCGGAGCGAATCGCCCGTAACGCCGACAAGCGACAACAGGCCGGAAACTGTCGCTTGGATGCGGTCGCGCAACAGCTCGGCGTTCTCTAGCACCTCTTTCGCAGGCGCGGAGAATGAGCGGAGAATGGTCAAGGGAAGCCCGACATTGCTGCCGGGCGTGTAGACCGCAACGTCGACCGCCTCGCGCAAACGCCGAATCCGGTCGGGAGTCTGTCCCCACTCGGCAAGGCCATCGGTCCATTGCTTGGCGGTTTTCTGAGCGAGTTCGGCAACGGACAGCCCCTTGCGAACGGCGTCCGCCGGATCGAGCCAGGGTTCGAAGTCGGCCGGCTTCAACTCCGGAAACGTGAGCAGCAGGTTACTCAGGTCGCCTTTAGGATCGATGATCAGCGCCGGAATATTGTCGATGGCCGCTTCTTCCAGCAGCGATATGCACAGCCCCGTCTTGCCGCTCCCCGTCATGCCGACGCAAAGCGCGTGCGTCGTCAGGTCCTTGGCGTCGTACATCACCAAGTCGTCAAGCGTTCGCGACT
>CAZWDN010000197.1:0-2205 GCA_964633125.1 uncultured Pirellula sp.
TCTAGCAACATAGTTCGGCGGCAATATAGGAACCCGTCAAAAATGCCAATGTGGGCAGCCTATGTGATCGCGCCAGCGTTTCTGCTTTTTTGCGGAGGAAGGGTCATTTGGAATTCGGAGTCACCGCTCGCATTGGCTTCAATGATGGCGGGTTCCGGGCTGCTTTGCGCGAGCGTTTTGCATTCGTACGTCGCCATTAAACGGAGTCTGTCAAGAGACGGCAACCGACAAGGTACATGTGTCGCAGGAGGCGACGTCGTGGTAGTCCGGAGCGAAACGAAACTTGAACGTTCAATCTTTGTGGAGTTTCAGATCGACGACGACATCGATATCGACGCGATTCCTGATACCGACAATCTTCGCTGGGATATTGCCAAGCCGGCCGTTGACGCAGTCATGGATGCTCTGACTGCACGGTGTTTCCAGATTCTCGATGAGCCAGGCCATTTCCTGAATACCGAAATGGAAGAATGGGCATTTCACATTCTGTTTCGCGGCTGGACATGCCGGATAGAAGTCGGATGGATGCCCAAACGGCGTAACGACAATAGCTTTTTCCTCGAAGCGCGATTTAACCGGACGGACCTACATGCGATTATTCAACGATCGCGGTTCAAGGAGAATCTTATTGCGCTTTCAATGGAGCTTGTCGAAGCACTCAACAACGCAAGTCGTATCAGGAAGATGGTTCGTATTCGTCCATAAGGCGGCTACTGGCGTCGAACAGACGCACCGATGACCGCGGCGCGCCGACCAGGCGCTCCACCTGACCCGGCGGCGTATATTCGATTCCGATTCAACATCTCGCCTGCCGCCGTGCAGGTGATCTCAATTCGTTAGCCAACTTGGAAGTCGCATGTCCCCGGAGCTTGAGACACTGGACCAACTGCTCGGCGGCGATCTTCCCCTTCCGGTAATTCGCGGTCTGTTCGCTGATCGGGACCGATTCATCTTGGCTATTACGGCGATGCTTGATGCTGGGGAGCTACGCCTTGTCGAAGCCGACGGCGAGGATGTGCCTCAGTGGCGCTGGCGGGATGTCCTGAATTTCAACGCGACAAGTACACGTGTAGCCATCACCGCGGCGGGTGCGAAGCGGATTGCATAGGATGCAGAGGCTTACCACCGAGAGAGATAAGGTTCCTGACACCTTTTAATCTTTTAATCAGGCGAAGGGGCCAACGATGACGCACCGAAAGCGACTGCATCCTGAACGTGTGGTTCTATGCCTTGGCCTGCCGCTGATGATCGCAACCTGGACTCTGGGACTCATCGGGTTCATCGCTGGCAATCGTCAGGCCATGATGTGGGCAGGGTACGCTTTAGTTGCGACACTTGTTGTTGCTTCGACGCCGATAGTCGTGTTCGTCATCGGTGTGACGATCGAGAAACGTCGAAGTGACCGTCACGATTGAGACTTCGGCTTGGCCGCGTCGGTTTCGATCATTTCCGGCACATTTCCGCCGCGAAGCGGCGGACTACTATACACCTCGCCCGCGCACTTCCGCTGGAGACTCGCATTATGCATCCCTTCGCAACGCTCGTTGCCCTCTCGACTCTCTTCATCCCCGCCTTCGCCACGGCTGCGGAAACTTCGGCGCCGGCGATCGGCGCGGCGGGCCCAGTCGGTTGTCTCGCGAATCCGCGCGAGGTCGAGCGCCTCGAAATCACCGCGCCGGGCGTCTATGAAAACTACCGGCTCGACGGCGGCGGGCGCGGCGGCAACCTTGTGAAAATCACGGCCGACGACGTGACGCTCCGCCATTGCGAGATCTTCGGCGGCACGCTCAACGCCGTCGGCGTGTTCGGCACGCGCGTGGTCATTGAGAATTGCCGCATCCATCACATGCTGGCCGGCTCGTATCAGGATCAGAAAGATTCGCACGGCATCTCCGGCCGCTGGGGCGACGTCACGATTCGCAATTGCGACATCAGCTACACCTCCGGCGACTCCGTGCAGTTCGATCCCGACCGTCGTTCGCGCGGCACGGTGACGATCGAGCGTTGCACGTTTTGGACCGCTCCGCTCGAGGCCGATGCCGGCGGCTTTCACAAAGGAGAACGGCCGGGCGAGAATGCCGTCGACACTAAGACGATGCCCGACGGCGAGCGCTGCCGGCTGACCATTCGCGACTGCTACTTCCACGGCTGGAACCAGCCGTCGCAAATCGACAACGTCGCCGCGCTCAACATCAAGGAGCATGT
>CAZWDN010000197.1:2305-9959 GCA_964633125.1 uncultured Pirellula sp.
GCGTTCGGCCGCTTCGCTCATGTTGTCGCCGGAGCGTTGGATGGCGCGGAGGATGTACGCCTTCTGGAATTCGTCGGTCGCTTCGGCCAGCGGTAAGTTGTCGGGCACCGCGGCCGGCGCTTCCGTGCCGCTCGCCAAGATGAACGTCAGGTCTTCCGCTTCGATCTTCTCGCCGGGACAGAGATACGCCAGGCGTTCCATGGCGTTGCGGAGTTCGCGAATGTTGCCGGGCCAGGCGTGCGTTTCCAAACGTTTACGCGCGGCCGGCGCGAGCGTCGGCACCTTGCGACGGGCCTTTTTCGCAAAGTCGCTGAGGAAGTGTTCCGCCAGCAATAAAATGTCGCCCGGCCGATCGCGGAGCGGCGGCAAATGGATCGACACCACGTTCAAGCGGAAGAACAGATCCTGCCGAAAGCGTTTCTCGCGCACCATGTCGGCCAAGTTCTGATTCGTGGCGGCGATCACCCGGGCGTCGGTGTGGATGGTCTTCGAGCCGCCGACGCGCACGACGATCTTTTCTTCCAGCACGCGGAGGAGCTTCGCTTGGCCGCCGAGGCTCAAGTCGCCGATTTCATCGAGAAACAGCGTGCCGCCGGAAGCGAGCTCGAACTTGCCGGGGCGCGCTTCGTGGGCATCGGTGAACGCCCCTTTCTCGTGGCCGAAGAGTTCGCTTTCGAGCAAGGTTTCCGTGAGCGCCGCGCAGTTCACGGCGATAAACGGCTGATCTCGGCGCGCGCTTAGGTAATGAATCGTGCGGGCCACGACTTCCTTGCCGGTGCCGTTCTCGCCGAGGATCAACACGGCCAGATCGGTATCGGCGACGCGACGCGTGGTGGAACGCAGCGCGTCGATCGCCGGCGAATCGCCGATGAGCCGCACGCCCGAGGCGGCTTCTTCGGTCAGTTGACGCCGCGATTGCAGGAGCCGTTCGCGCTCTTGCGTATTCTCCAGCGCCGTGGCGGCATGCGCGGCGAGCTCGACGAGTGCTTGTTCATCGTCGTCGGTAAAGTCTCCTTCGCGCTTGTTGAGCACTTCGAAGACCCCGAGCATTTCGCCGCGGCGCGAGACGAGCGGCACGCAGAGCAGCGTGCGGGTGCGATAGCCGAGCTTCTGATCGATCTCGCGGGCGATCTCTTCCTGGCCGTAGCGGGCGTCGACGCGCTGCGGCGTGCGCGTGCGCAGCGTTTTGCCGACGATGCCGAGATCGTCGGGGATGCGGAGTTCGTTCCCTTCGACGCCGAGCGCGGGCCGGCCGATGAGTTGATGGTTCGGACGATCCCAAAGGAAGATGCTGGCCCGATCGGCCGCGAGCATCTTCGTGGCGGCTTCGGCCATCTGCACCAACAGCGGCTCCATTTCCTGCGTTTGATTCCAACGTCCGGAGATTTCCAAGAGCGCGGCGAGCCGTTCGTTGCTGCGGCGCTGCTTTTCGCCGGCCCGCACCGAGGCGAGCCCTTGCGCGAAGTGGGCGCGCACGAGTTCCATGGACTCCTGCATGCGCACGAGCGCCGCGGCGTCGGCCGTGTGCAAGGCGATCAACTCGCCGGGGGCCGTGCGACGATCGACGGGGAGCGCGAGCCAACCGCCCGAGGCGGCGGCCGTTTCCCGGTCGAGCACGTCGGCGAGGTGGGCCGTCGGGAGGGCCGAGCTATTCGAGGCGGCCGAGGAGCCCCAGGCCCCGACGACCGACCAGCGGCCGTCGACGTTGCGGACCACGGCGACGTAGTCGGCCCCGGTCGCCGACGCTAAACGCGACAGGGCCGCATCGAGGAACGCTGCCGTCGAATCGGCGTGTTCCACGGCCGAACGGAGTAATTCTTGCGACAACTGCCCGGCAACCGTCGACTCTTTCGAAACGGCCATGATCGCCACCTGACTCCCTTAGACATCACGACTGCCAAATGGCAGTCTAATTGACTACATGCAATTGTATCATACGGATTCCGGCGGGCAAGAGTTCGACCTCGGCGAGGGGAGCGCTCTCCTTTAAGCGGAAACGGGGGCAAACGGTTACAATCCCTCCTCTTCCGGCGTCCGTCCGTGTCTCCTTCCGTCTGTAGCGTGCCGACTCCATGACCCAGCGTCGCATTCTTGTCACCGCCGCCCTGCCGTACGCCAACGGCCATATCCACATCGGCCACTTGGTGGAGTACATCCAGACCGACATTTGGGTGCGCTACCAAAAGCTGGCCGGGAATCGGTGCGTGTTTGTGTGCGCCGACGACACGCACGGCACGGCGATCATGCTGCGAGCGCGGCAGGAGAAGCGGAGCGAAACGGCGCTGATCGCCGATATGCGGCAGGCGCACGTGGACGACTTCGCCGGCTTCGGCATCGAATTCGACAACTACGGCAGCACGCACTGCGACGAGAATCGCGCGCTCTGCAACGAATTCTGGGCGGCCATTCGCAAGGCCGGCCTTGTGACGGAGCGCGAACTGGAGCAACTTTACGACCCGGTGGAGAAGACGTTTCTCGCCGACCGGTTTGTGAAAGGGAAGTGCCCCAAGTGCGGCTCGCCCGACCAATACGGCGACAACTGTGAGAAGTGCTACTCGACGTACAGCGCGACGGACTTGGTGGAGCCGTACAGCGTGTTCAGCGGCGCGAAGCCGGAACTGCGGCGGCAACTGCACTACTACATTCGGACCGAAGACGAACATGCGTTTTTGAACGAATGGACGCAGAAGGACGGGCACCTGCAGCCGGACGTTGCGAACTGGCTGGCGTCGGCGTTTTTGGTCGATCCGTTGCACGATTGGGACGTTTCGCGGCCGGCGCCGTACTTTGGTTTTGAGATCCCCGACGCGCCGGGGAACTACTGGTACGTCTGGTTCGATGCGCCGATCGGGTACATCGCCAGCACGCACCAATGGTGCCGGGCGCACGGCGAGCAGCTCGGCGATTGGTGGCAGAATCCCGACGTGGAGATTCATCACTTCATCGGCAAAGACATCACGCGCTTCCACACGCTCTTCTGGCCGGTGATGCTCAAGGCGGCCGGTTACACGCTGCCGACGAAGGTGCACATTCACGGCTTCTTGACCGTGGACGGCGAGAAGATGTCGAAGAGCAAGGGGACGTTCGTTCGCGCGACGACGTACTTGAAGCACCTCGATCCGCAGTGGCTCCGCTACTTCTACGCAACGAAGCTCACGCCGAAGCTGGACAACTTGGATTTGAACCTCGAGGAGTTTGCCGAGAAGATCGACGGCGACCTCGTGGGGAAGATCGTGAACTTGGCGAGCCGGACCGCGCGGTTTGTCGAGCAGAGCGGGCTTTCCGCGAAATATCCCGAAGATGGAGGCCTGTTCGCCGACACGGCCGCCGCGGGGCGCGAAATTGCCGAAGCCTACGAGGCGTGCGACTTCAACCGGGCCATGCGGACGATCATGCTGCTCGGCGATCGGGCCAACAAGTTCGTGGCCGACGCGGAGCCGTGGAAACTGAACAAAGACCCTGCCAACGCCGGACGCGTGCAAGACATTTGCACCGTGGCGCTGAACGTGTTTCGGCAGTTGGTGACGTACCTCGCTCCGGTCTTGCCGAAGCTGGCCGTGGAGACGGGGCGTTTGCTCAACGACCCGATCACGGGTTGGGAACAGTCGCAAAAGCCGCTGGTCGGCACTGCGATCGCCAAATTCGAACACTTAATGAACCGCGTAGATAGGAAACGGATCACCGCCATGATTGAAGATAGCCGTGAAGACTTAGCCGCCAAGCCGACGACCGAAGCCGCGGCAAGCGCCGCCCCTGCCGCAGGGGCCGCCGATGCGGGCGCCGCGCCGTCGCAATGGTCGGACGGCCCGGAACCTTTGGCCGCCGAACCGCTGGCCGCGACGTGCACGATCGACGACTTCACGAAGGTCGACCTGCGCGTGGCCCGAATTGTGGCGGCCGAGCATGTGCCGGAGGCGAAGAAGCTCTTGCGGCTGACGCTGAGCCTCGGCGGCGAGGAGAAGCGGAACGTGTTCGCGGGGATCAAGAGCGCGTATAAGCCGGAAGAGTTGGTCGGCCGGCTGATCATCTGCGTGGCCAATCTGCAGCCGCGGCAGATGAAGTTCGGCCTGAGCGAAGGGATGGTCGCGGCCGCCGGCGGCGGCGGACCCGACGGGAAGGAAATTTACCTGCTCGAACCGGATAGCGGGGCCAAGCCGGGGCATAGGGTGCACTAGGCCACGGCCGCGATAGCCTAGCTCCGCAGACGTCCGCGCAGCTTCTCGGGATCCTGGTGCAACTCGAATACGGCCACGATGACCGGTCGGTCCGGCGCATTGAGAAAGTAGACCAGCGCATAGGGAAAGCCGTCGACGCGGAAGAAGCGCGCGTCGCCGTCGATCAGCGGCCAAGCTTCGGGCGCCGCACCGATGCGGCGAGCGGCCTCGAAAATGGCGGCTTCAAAACGACCGCCCAAACCGGGCGAGCGCTCGTCGTAGTAGAAAACGGCGGCGATCAGATCTTCGCGCGCCTCGGTCGAGAAAACGGCGCTCATGCATTGCGGCGACGTTCGACTTCCGCCGCAACTTCTTCGATTGTCCAGCCTTTTGATTCACCGGCCCGAAAGCGACGAATGCGCTCCTGAACGTCGGCAAGTCGGGCATCGCCGACGGCGTCGCGAAGTTCGTCATGGAGCGAAGCGTTGAGTCGCCCGACCAGCGACTCTCGTTCTTCCGAGGGAAGCGACAACGCAGCCGCCAGCACGCTCGGAAAGTCCGATGCCTGCGACATGGGAAACTCCTCGTATAGCTCGCAAGAAGACAATCGAATCGGCCCGCACGAATGTATCATGCCATGCTCCCCGGAGAGCGTCTACGCCGGCCGGCGGTGCGGTTTCCGGCCGTGAACGGCCGGGCTCAGCTCGAATCGCCGGCTTGTGCGTAACCAAGCGTCATTCGCCGGCATCTCAATGTTCGACTCTCGGCAATTTAGCGGAAAATCCGCCCATTTGTAGCGGTTAGCCGCGTCGCGCCGCCGCGTTGACGCACCCCGGGGGCCACCTAGAATGGGATGCGGGGCGTTTGGCCTCGGGTTTGCTCCTGCTCCGTTCGTGCCGCCTGCACCTGCCGTTCGCTCCCCCGTGCCGAGGTTGAAACCATGACGCGCTTTCTCACCGCTCTGCCCGTCTACAACGAAGCCAAGCATGTGCGCGGCGTCGTCGAGGAAGTGCGCCGTTACAGTCCGGAGATTTTGCTGGTCGACGACGGCTCCAGCGATGGCACGAGCGAAGTGCTGGATTCGCTGGAGAATATCCATCTGGTCCGCCACGCGAAGAACCGCGGCTATGGCGCGGCCCTGAAGACGGCGTTTGAATACGCGCAGCGGCACAACTACGAATATCTGGTGACCATCGATTGCGACGGGCAGCACGAGCCGCAGCGGATTCCGCGGTTCGTCGATGCCTGCGAATCGGGCTGGGACATCGTCTCCGGCAGTCGGTACCTGAAGAACTATCCCGGCGACAACGAGGCCCCGCCGGAGCGCAAGCGGATCAACCAGCAACTCACGGCCGAGATCAATCGCCGCCTCGGGCTGTCGCTCACCGACGCCTTTTGCGGCTTCAAGGCCTACCGCGTCGAGGCCCTGAAGCATCTGCATGTGTACGAAGCGGGCTACGCGATGCCGTTGGAGCTTTGGGTGCAGGCGGCCCACGCCAAGCTGCGGATTCGCGAACTTCCCGTGCCGCGGATCTATCTCGACGAAAAGCGCTCGTTCGGCGGTTCGCTCGACAACGGCTGGACGCGGCTGGAATACTACCATTTGGTTCTCGATCGCAGCTTTGCCCGGCTTGGTCAGGGGAGCAGCGGCGGCGAACTTTGGACCGGCACGCTCGCCCACTGCGAGGAATGTGCCGGATGACGCGCGACGGCCGTGACGCAGGCGCGGCCGAATCCGCGGCGGAGTTCGCTACCGGCCGCCATCGCAAGCTGCGGGCCCCGCGTGAAGACCGCGGCGTGCTCATCGACCCGGCTTGGGGCGCCTTGCCGAAAACCGTCGCTCGTAATGTTTCTTCACGCGGCGACTGGTCCTTCGAAGCGGCCGGGGAATCCATCGCGGCGTTCGCGGCGTCGGCGCGTGCCGAGTTTGTCGCCGAGGCGTTGGCGTACACACGAACCTATCGCGATGTGACGGCATCACCGCCTGCGCCCTTACTCCTGGCCGGTCATCAGCCGGAGATGTTTCATCCCGGCGTGTGGGCCAAAAACTTCGCCCTGTCCGGCTTAGCATCGGCGACCGGCGCGACGGCGGTCAACCTCATGATCGACGGCGATACGCTCAAGGCCGCCTCGTTGCGCGTGCCGACCGGTTCGGCCGCCAGGCCGAGCGTCGAAAGCGTCCCCTTCGACGCGCCGAGCGACGAAATCCCCTACGAAGAACGCCGCATCGCCGATGCCGGACTGTTCGCGAGTTTCGGCCGGCGCGCCGCCGATACGCTGCGGCCCTTGATGACGGGACCGCTGTTGGAGTCGTTCTGGCCCGAGGTGGTGCGCCAGTCGCAAGAAGCCGGCACGATCGGGTCGGCCGTGGCTCGTGCCCGGCACAAACTCGAAGGGGCCTGGGGGCTCCAAACGCTCGAACTGCCGCAAAGCCGGCTGTGCGATTCCACGCATTTCCGCCGGTTCGCCGGGCACTTGCTCCGCGATTTGCCCCGTTTCACGGCGGCCCACAACCGCGAGTTGGTCGCGTACCGTCGTCGGGAGAATATGCGCAGCGCCAACCATCCGGTACCGGAGTTGGCCCAAGCAAGCGATTGGCTCGAAGCCCCGTTCTGGCTTTGGACGGCCGACGAACCGCGACGGCGTCATGTCTTCGCGCGCCGCGTCGGCGGCGAAATCGAACTTACCGACCGCCGTGCAACCACGCTCCGATTGCCGCTCGCCGACGACCGGCACGACGACTTCGCCGCAGCCTTGGGCGAAGCGGCTCGGCGCGGCATCCGCCTGCGCAGTCGGGCCCTGCTCACGACGATGTATGCCCGATTGGTGCTCGGCGACCTCTTCATTCACGGCATCGGCGGCGGCAAGTACGACGAGCTCACCGACGCGATCGTCCATCGGTTTTTCGGCGTCGTACCGCCGGAATTCGCCGTCGTCACGGCCACGCGCAGGTTGCCGATCGCCGCCGGGGCCGAGCATTCCGCCGATTCCGACCCGGCGGTCGACGAACCCGCCGCGCGGCATCACCTGTGGGAATTGCGGCATCATCCCGAGCGGTTCGTCGACGTCGCCGCATTGCCCGACGAAGCGGCCCGCGCCGTAGCAACGGCGGCCATCACCGAAAAAGTGCGCTGGATGGCGACTGAGCCGTCGCAAGAAACGGCGCGAATTCGCTGCCATGCGATCCGCGCCGCCAACGAAGCGCTGCAACCGCTGCTCGCCGACGAGCGCGCGCGTTGGGCAAACATCCAGTCGGCAAGTCGAGATCATGCGCGGGCCGACGAGTTGTTGGGCTCGCGCGAGTTCAGCGCCTTTTTGTTTCCGGAGAATGATTTACGCGAATTTTTACTAGCGATTACCGGCCAAGAGCGTTAAGTTACCGAGCGAACGGATCGGTCTTGACAAACAGAAGGGATTCTGAAGATGCGCCCCGGCAGTTCGGTCGGCCCCTCGTTTCCTAGTTCCGCGGCCTCGCTTGCCGACAGGTTATCCACCGATAA
>CAZWDN010000198.1:0-9904 GCA_964633125.1 uncultured Pirellula sp.
TCGGCTGGTATCAACAGCAATGGGTCTCGAATTGGCAATGGACGACCGTCGGGTATGCGGGCTATTGGACCGACGGCGGCGTGCTGAACTTCGCCCCGGGCGTTACCGAGCAAGCTGCCGAGGTGACGATCGTCGACGATGCGGAGCAGGAAGAGAGCGAGTATTTCAACGTATCGGCGGTCAGCGCGCAGAACGCAAGCCTCGGCGCCGGCGCACAGGGCACGGTGACGATCCGCCCCAGCGATCAGGCGCCGGAATTTGTGAACATTCCCGCGTCGTACGCAGCGACGGTGCAAACGGCATTGGGATTGCACAATACCGGCCTTCGCATCGACGACGTCGACGGCGACGACGGAACATTGCAACTCACGCTCTCGGTCGCCCTCGGCCGGCTCGACGTGGTCGCCGGGACGACGGGCGCCACGGCCCAAGGCTCCGGCACTGCCGACGTCGTGCTGTCCGGAACGCTCGCGCAGGTGAATCGATTGCTGGCCGGACTCTCGGACAGTTCGCTGACCTATACCTACTTCGGCGATGAATCGCCGTTGAGCGACTCATTGATGCTCACGGCGATCGATTCCGGCGACGGCAACGGTGCCGTTTTCACCTCCTCGGCAAGCACGTCGATCTCGATCTCGGCCGATCCGCTCCCTCCAGCCATCAGCACGATCGCCGATGTGACGATCGACGAAGATGGCGGCTCGGCATCGATCGCGTTCGTACTCAGTGGCGCAACGACGCCTGCCGAAGACCTCGTTCTTGCCGTCACTAGCGATGACGAGACTCTGATTCCGGCGGAGAATATCGTCGTGACGGGTACCGGCGCTCAACGCTTTCTGACTATCACTCCGGCCGCCGATCGATTCGGCGGACCGGTGACGATCACACTTGCCGTCTCCGACGGGGAACTTCTCGTCCGTCGAACGTTCCAGGTAAATGTCACGCCCGTAAACGATGCGCCGACATTTACGTTGGAGACATACGCCGAAGCGACGCTGGATTCCGGTCCGGTATCCATCGCGGATTTCGCCCGCGAGATTAGCGACGGTCCGTTTGAAGGGTCACAAACGTTGAGCTTCACCTTGACCAGCGACAATCCGGAATTGTTTACGAGCGACGGGCAACCGACGCTGGTGATCGATCCGCAGACGGGCCACGCCACGCTAACGTTCACGCCGCAATACGCAGGCGGCGCACAAGTGACCGCGACGATTCACGACGACGGCGGCACGGCGAACGGCGGTCAAAACTCGACGACCAAGACCTTCTGGATTGAAGTTGTGCCGAACTTCTACATCGCGGGAGGCTCCGAAGGAGGCGGCAACTCCGGCGGGTCGGGCTACAACTGGACGCCCGATCTTGGCGTGTACTATGCGGTCGCCGTCGAACGCCCCGCAGAACTGAAAGTCGACGTCGAGGAGACGCTGGAGCTTACGGACGAGAATCGCCTGCGCGTCGGCGGTGATTTGCCCGAAAACGCCGTGGTACGAGTCGCGTTGCGAACGTCGCACGGCACGCTTGAGTTCGGCACCGACGACCCGGAGGCGGATAATGTGCGCGTGATTACGGGCACCGTTGCGCAAGTCAACCAGCGGCTTGCGACGCTGCGTCTCACTGCCGGCGAGGTCATCGGCGAAGGGATGCTGTCCGTTCGCGTCACGGGACCGGCGATCGGCGGAGCAACGCGCCCCGCCGCATTGCAGGTAATTCCCATCGAGATCATCGCGGCACCGGAGTGGACGGTGCCCGAAGAAGTGGAAGAGGTCGAAGAGTCGGCTGCCGCGTTCGATATCGAACTGAAGCATATCAAACACCCGGATCACGGCGTCATAACGGTCGATTGGGGAGACGAAACGACTGAAGTGTTCAGCACCGCGGAGTTTTCCGGCACACAGGAAGACGCCGTTGCCGCGACGCTCCACCATGTATACCGCGACGCGGGGGAATTCACCGTCACATGGACCTTCAGCGACGGCGTCGACGACTTGAACGGCGAAACTTCGGCGACGATCGAACAACTCGTGCCGCGCATCGTCTTCGGCGGAGGGACCTCCGACTTCCAGCACCTCTTAGACGGGATCGAGCAATTGCCCTCTCCCGAAGGCGCACGCGGTGTCATCGCCGGACGCATCATCAATCTGCCGATCTTGGGAGAAGATGCGGCCCTCTCAAATTACAAACTAACGCTCTCGATCGGCGGCGAAATGAAAACGGCGGAACTCAACGAAAAGTTCGAGTTCGGCTGCGCGTTTAGTTATTCGGACGACAAGCCTTGGGGTGAGAGCGACACGTTGGAAGTCGTCGTCAAAGTGGAAATCGAAGGGGAAGATACGATCGAGGCGCGAACCGAAATCGCACTCGCTAATCTCCAACCGACCGTCGGTTGGAGCCTGCCGGAGCTCACGGTGCATGAGGCGTACCCGGGTGGAGCTGAAATCGACTATGCCGCGCTCAGGCAATGGGTGATGGACCACGTCCAACCTACGGAACTCGAAGACGTAAACCCGCAGTACGATGCACCGCGAGTCTTGGACTGGTCGGTCAACGAAATCACCTGGGATTACACCTACAACTCGGAAGACGACACCTATGAAGAGAATCCTGATATCGCGTTCGGAGACGTCGGCGACATCCTGCTGAAAGTCAACGTTACCGACGACGACGGTGAACCCGTCTCGAAAGTCTTCAAAATCGACTTGCCGACTTTACCGGAACGATATCGCGAGCAAACGTTGAGCGAAACCTCCACGCTTTCCGGGGCATATTCCTTTGACGACGGCGCGCCGTCGACGGCCGACGTGACGTCCGCCGTCGCGTCGCACTTCGCAGATCACGGGGGATTGCCGGACACGGATGCCGTCGATCTCATCGACGGCTCGCCGCAGAATCAAGTCAATGTCTTGGGCGCCGTGCCGTCGTCGCTCAACGCGAGTTACCTTGCCGCGGGCACGACGAACTTCTACGACGTCGAGAAAATTGTTCGAATTACGGACCTCTTCGACGACAGTTATTCCGACGATCAGCGTTTGGATTCTACGCAGACGCTGACCGACGCGACATACGATTCCGTCGCAGTAACGCTCGCCGTCGAAGTCGTAGCAGGCCCGCTGCATGCCGACGAGTTTACACTCTCGGAAAGCGGTGCGTTGAGCTATCACCAGAGCCCGACGAAGGTCAACGGCATCGATACTTACGACGACGATTTCATCACCTATCGAATCGTGGCGCGGAGTAGCGCCATCGCGCCGCCGGTGACCGGCCCCGGCCAGTCGCCCGACAACGGGGACTACGGCATTGTAATCGGCACGGGACGGATCGACCTGAAAACGGGCGTCGTCGGCTATTCGGTCACGGCATTGGCACTCGACGATAAGACGGGCGAGCCGTTACGAATCGCCAAGGACTATTCCGCGGACGACTATGCGATCGTCCGGTTCTCGCGCTCGAAGCTTCCCTCGCTCGACGGCTCGAACCTCACGTCGCAATCGGGCGAAACGACCATTCGCTTCCACTTCGCCGCTCCGCCCGAAGAATCGGTGGACGATGAACGCAAACGAGGCGACGGAAGCGACGTAACGGTCGTCTCCGGAGCGACGTCGGACGAGCAATCCGGCTCAAGCGACTCCGGTCCGAAGTATTATGAAGCCGAGATCACGGCCGGCAACGACTATGTCGATGTGAAAATCAAGGGAGTGGATGACGACGAGATCGAGTTGGACGAACGCCTGCGCGTCGTGATCGACTCGATCGAAGGCACGCAAGAACTTAACGGCAAACGAGTGCTTGCGCGCGTCGAAGGCGGCGCCGAGATCACGGTATTCGACAACGATGCCGTCGTCGCGTACTCCAGCCAAAACGTCGACACCGAATCGACCGGCCTCACTCGCGAGACCGTGTTCGACGGCGGCGTGAACGTCGATCTCTTCGACGGTCGAAAGAGTTGGGATTCGCCCATAATGCCGGAATACATCGCGACCTATCAATACGGCTACGCCGACGGCGGCTACGTCACGTACCACGCGCTGGACGCCGAAGGCGAAGACCTCGGAGTACGCATTCTGCGTGCCGACGGCGCCGTCGTTGACGCCGACGATTCGACCAACTTCGATCACGGCACGCTGCGCTCCGGGCAGATCGGCGTCGGCGATCACAACGTCAAATCGCTGGTGCTCGCGCACAACCCGAATCCGACGACCATCTACAACGACGGCTTTTTCGGCTATGTCGATCAACTCGTGCCGGTCTACACCAACGGGGTGAATCCGCTACAAGGCCTGCTCTTAGCGCGTCGCGACGGCACGAGCGCTTTCTTCTACGGCGTACTCGCGGATAATGCGGCCACGGAACAGGCCGAGCTGGTCGACGCGCCGACGCTCGCAGAAGGCAAGCAATGGTCCGCGACGTTCACCGACCTTGACGCCGACCGCTACTACACCGTTAAAGATGCCGCTACCGGCGCCACGCTCGGTGTTTTCCGCGCCGACGAAGACGGTGACCTCGAAATCCGACAGGCCGCGATTCGTATGACCGTGACGGACGACGACGAGGATTGCCTCATACGCGATTTCGCCGATCCGTTGATCAAGCGGTTCAATGCCTTTGCCTTCGAGGGGTTCGTCACGCCCGACGGCACGTTCGGCACTTTCGAAGCCGCGCAGGCGTCCGACAACGCCGACGGCGGCGAAGCAATTCCCGACGACGAAGACGCGCGGGTTTACGTGCTGAAGATCGACGGTGGGAACACGTACGAATTCGACGCCGACGGCTACCTGACTTACGAAAAGGACCGTCAAGGCAACCGCACGGAATACACCTACGATCGGTCGGTCGATGCTTTCGTCGTCGGCGTGCTCGGTGGCGACGGCCGACCCGCCTTTACGCAAGCGACGAAGGCCCGCCTTACCGATATTACGCTGCAAGGCGATCTGCAAATCCATCTGGCATACGACCCCCGCGACTACCACTTGTTGAAGTCCGTGACCGATCCGTTCAATCGGAAGATTACGCTCGACGGCAACGAACTCTTAACCGATGATCCGGGCGACGTCGGCCTCCAATCGCAACGGCTTTCCGCAAAGATCGGCGCGCAGTTCGCCGCGGACGACGCCGCCAAGTCGTCGACGACCATTGCGGGCGAGATCCAGTACTTCCTCAGCGATTCGAATTTCCAAACCCCGGACCAGCAGCCGCGCAAGGCCCCCACCGGCGAGATCGGTCGTGAAGTTCCCTCCGACGCCGAGGAAAGCGACCGCGAGATCGTCGCGACGCAGCGGCTCGAACGACTGGCGAGCGACGTCGTTTCGACCTGGACGTACCAGTTCGATCGATTCGGCCTCATCACCGCCAAGTCCGCGCCCATCACTCCCACGAACCCCGAACAAGACGTTTGGAAATGGGAACGTGATCTCTCGACCGGCTTGGTGACCAAGACCCATACCCCGGCCGGTCGCGGCGAAAACGAAGGTCTCGACAACGACGCCTCGGACGAGTACGACGTCACCGAGTATCACTACGGGCCCGAGGGGAGCGACCCGACGAGCGCCGACTTGCGGAAGATCGTCTACGCCGACGGCACCACCGAAGTCTGGACCTACGACGCCGACACGCATCAAGTTCTGACGTTCACCGATCGCAACGAACAGACGACGACCTATCATCTGTTCGAAGACGACGGGGCCGACCACACGAAAGGAGACGTCGAGTACGTCGAGGACCCGCTCGGCAAGAAGACCTACTTCACGTACACCGCCCGCGCAACGAGCGTGGCCGACCAGATCGCAGGCCTGGTCACATCGACGCGCGATCCGTCGAACCGTTACGTGAAAACCGAGTACTACGGCCCCGCCGACGGCCCGGAGCACGCCAAGCACGTCGGCCTCGTGAAGAAGGTCACGTACGCCGAATCGCAAGCCGCGCTCACGCAAGCGGGCAAATACTCGGTGGAAGAATTCTTTTACGACGCCTACGGCAACGTCGTCCGACAAATCGACGCGACGGGCGTCGTCACCGTGTCGCAGTACGACAAACTCGGCCAACTCCTCGAGCGGCGCCTCGGCGGCGAAATCCTTTCCACCGGTCGCCTCGACGAAACCAAGGGCGTGCTGCTCGGCAAATACCTTTACGATTCCGCGGGCAATCTCAAATCGAGCGAAGCGTCCAATGCGGCCGGCAACGCCGCGTTCACGACCGCCTACGAGTACGACGACCGCAATCGCCTGATCAAAGTGATCGAACCCAAGGTCGCCCAACCCAAAGCCGCCGGCCAGGCCGAAGCGGATCAAGATGAAGACGGCCCGACGACGACTTACGCCTACACCGCCGACGGGTTGCTGCTATCAACTACCACGGCGGACGAACTCAAGGTGTCGACCACTTACGACGCGCGTCGTCAGGCCTTCCAGACGGACGTCGTCGGCAACGGCGTCGGCCTCGTGCGCCGCGACACCGAGAACACTTCGTTCACGGCCACGAGCACGAAAGCGACCTACGACTCCGTCGGCAACCTAAAAACGTCCACCGACGAACTCGGCCGCGTCACCGACTACGCCTACGACGCCGACGGCCGCCTCATCCGCACCCGCACCCCCGCTCCCAACGGGTCGCTCGCCCGCATCGTCACCGAGTACCGCTATGATGCCGCCGGCAACCTCATCGAGACGATCACGCCGAATCCCGACACCGTAAGTCAAAACCCGAGCGCTACGGTCTCCGAACGTCGCTACTACGACGACTCCGGCCGCCTGCTGCGCGTGCAACAACCGTCGGTCGCTCAGCCGCAGGGCAGCCCGGTGGCCCAGTATGTCGCATACGAGTACTACGACGACGGGTCGCTAAAAACCGAGCGATCCGGGGTTTCGACGGCCCAGCCGAGCGACGCCACCGACCTCAATGCCGCCAACGGGTCCGCAACCGGCGATTCCGTGTTCGTCGAAAGCACCTACGTCTACGACTACCTCGGTCGCACCATTTCGGTGTCGATCGACGACAAGACGAACAACGCGCCGGCGATCGTGACGTCGACCGCCTACACGTTCGAAGGAACCGGCGCCGACAAACATCTAGTGCAAACCGACACTGATGCCAAGCAGAACGCCACACGCACGATCTACGACGCGCTCGGCCGAGTGGCGCGCATCGAACTGCCGGCCTCCGGTTCCAACAACGCCGACGGCACGCCGCTTCCCGCACCGATCGTCGTCTACGCCTACAATGCCGCGGGACAACTCCTTTCGGAAACACGCACCTACGCCGGCGGCGAGAACGGCTCCGGCAATCTCGTCACAACGTATACCTACGACGAAGCCGGCCGCATCAACACCAAGACCGGCGGAGGAACGATCGTTACGTACGTCTACGACGACATGGGCCGGCAACTTGAAGCCCGCAACGCCGACGGCTCCAGCTCGCGCACGATGTACAACAACCGCGGCCTCGCCGTACAAACCGAAAGTCGCGCCGCCGCGAGCGGCGCTCCGCTGACTTCGACGTCGTACACGTTCGACGAAATGGGGCTCGTTCGAAGCATGACGGATCAGTTCGGCGACGTCGTCAACTACGAATACGACCAAATCGACCGACTCGTGAAAGAGTCGGAACCCGACACGTCGTTCGCGAGCGACGCGGCGCCCAATCAGTCGGGGGAAAAGTCGACGACCTATGTCTACGACAAAGCCGGCAATCTCATCGACGTCTACGGTCCGCTCGGAAAACACACGGCGCACCGCGAATTCGAC
Source organism: uncultured Pirellula sp. (assembly GCA_964633125.1). Lineage (GTDB taxonomy): Bacteria > Planctomycetota > Planctomycetia > Pirellulales > PNKZ01 > PNKZ01. Next base: position 7,734 of record CAZWDN010000198.1, read on the forward strand.
TCGCTCGGTCGTGCACACTGGACGTTTGAAGAGGCCGCGCAAACGCCGTCGCTTGAATCGCGCTACCTCTTCGACGATACGAATCGCGTGACGCGCGTGCGTAACGACGCCGCCGATTTCACTTGGTTCGAGTACGACGGGCTCAATCGCGTGGTCCGCGAGGGAGTCAATATCGGCAACCCGGCGGCGTCGTCTCCCGAGCAATTCCGCACGTACCAATACGATGTGCTCGGCAACCTCGCGCGGTATCACGACCGCGACGGTCGCGTTACTGTGTACGCGTACGACAACCTGAATCGCCGCATCAGTGAAATCTCGCAAGCTCCCGGCGGCAGCTACTCCAACAAGAGCGAGTACGCATACGACGATCGCGGCCGTTTAATGTCGGTCCGCGCGTTCGGTTACGAGAACGGCAACTGGTCGAAGACCGCCGACTATCGATACGAGAACTACGACGTCCGCGGTCGAGCCGGAAAAATCACCCAGGCTTTCTCCGTGTTCGGCGTAAACCAAACGGTCACTTTGGACTTCCAATACTCCGACCGTCTTACGACGGCGCAGCGCAAAGTGTCCTCGGCTCGTAGCGGTTACTCCGTCGTCGCCAAGCAAGGCACGACGACGCTGTATGAGAACACCTATCAGTTCGATGCCGTCGGGCGCGAGGTTTTCGCGGCGCAAGACGTCAATGCGTTGCGCAACGACAAGCAAATCGAACGTCGCTACTACCGCAACGGCGAACTTCAAAATCTATCGGACGACGGCAATACGCCGTTTGCCAAACGAGCAGATCTGTTGATTCGTACGCAGACCAACGCATTGGGAAGTCAGCGCACCGTCTCCAAAACAGCCACTTTCTACGAAGACAAGGATTCGCAGCTCGTCCGCCTCGTCGAGCATCGCGAGAGCGACGGTCGAGTGATGACGGCCGGCCTCGGCATCGAATTGATCCATGCCTACAACTACGATGCTCTGGATCGTCTCCGTCGTTATGTCGACCGCACCGACGACAACGCCGTCCAGAACGTCTACGACCCGTCGTCGGATACCATCTTCACCGCGCCCGAACCGTATAGCCGCATCACCGCAACACGTAGCGAGAGCGCAAACGAGATCGACTATGATCTGGAAGGCCACGTCACCGAGTTTGTAAACACCGCGCCTTACTTTAATGAGGGCTACACGCTTACTTGGATCACCGGTGATCACCTCGTCAAAGTGGTGAAAGACACCTCCGTCAGCTCGGAGCAGACGACGGAGTTCGCCTACGATTCGCTCGGTCATCTGATCGCCAAGAAGCTTGCCGACGGTACCGTGGAAACCTATTTCTACGACGGCGGTCAGGAAGCGCTGCGCTTCAGCACCGCGGGCGGCAGTGCGCATCTGACGGCCCGCTATTTCTCCTCCACTAACGGAGAACTGCTCGCAGTCGACGTCATCGACGAGGAGTCGACCGAAACCTATTGGGCCTTGAACGACGCGCAGCGAACCGTGCGCGACCTCATGCCCGCCTCCGGTCCGATCTTGAAAGTTGATTACGACGCCCTCGGCATCCCGAAGAACCTCGAAGAATTACCCCTCGCGGCCATTCGCTACCACGGCGCCGCGTACGTGCCCGAACTCATGGGCTACTACACCGGCGGCAAGTGGACATCGGCGATGCTCGATCGCCGCACACTCTCCGCCGCGGCGTCTACCGGCTCCGATCTTTACGGCCAAGCCGATCCAGACGGCACTCCGCAACCGGGCTGGTTCGACCAGATGATGGTGCACGCCGTATCGGAGTGGGATCAGGCCGCGGGGATCGACAAGTTCCAAGCGGTGCTGAGCGGGGCCGGGTTCATTCCGGTGGTGGGCTTCGTGTTCGACGCTGCAAACGCGGTGATCTACGCGGCGCGCGGCAAGGGGGGCGAGGCGGTGATCTCGGCCATCTCGGCGGTGCCCGGCTTCGGCGACGCGATCGGCGCGGCGGCGAAGGGAGTGAAGCTGGCCGCGAAGGTCGGGAAGACGGCGGCGGCGGTGGAAAAGTCGGCGGCGATCGGTACGCGGGCCGGGCAAGTGGCTCGGGCCGTGGCGACCGGCGTCGGTGAAAGCCTGGCCGAACAAACGGCGCGGGTCTGGACCGGTCAGCAAGACTCGATCCACTGGGAACAAACGCTCGGCGCGGCGGTCTC
>CAZWDN010000199.1:0-9901 GCA_964633125.1 uncultured Pirellula sp.
GTCGGTCGCCCGTTCAAAAATGTGAGTGATGCCGACTTCGTTGTAGCGGGCCAACACCTTTTCCAGAGCCGCCGTCGTTTCGGCGCGCGTTACGGCAGGTGCCGCGAGAAACTTTCGGACATGGGCGCTCCCGCCGCGCAACAGGACCGGTTCGCCGCCGGAGTTGCGCAAGACTTCGCCGGCGGGCACGGTGCTTTCCGCGTCAACTACGCCGATCGCTTTCCAGCCGAGTGAATTGAAAACGTGCTTCGTCACCGAAGTGTAGAGCACCGGGTGCGTCGTGCATGCGGCATCGAACTCCGCCGGCGTAGGGTGTCGCCGTTCGCGCAAACGAGTAATTTCATTACGAGGAACTTCGATCCAAGTTCCGGGAGACTTCCGTGCCGCTTCACGCCGAATCCAATCTTGTATCTCGGCGATTGAACTCAATTCCACATATTCGTTGTGGACGGAATCACGAGCCACGCCGACGGCGTGGCAATGCGTTTCAATGAAACCCGGCACGACGCTCTGACCCTGCAAGCTCACGACTTGCGTCGTCGGTCCTTGTAGTTCCGTGACCTCGCGCGTCGATCCCAGTTTCACGATGCGGCCATCGCGAACGGCCAAAGCCTCGACAATACGTTCTTGCGGGTCGAGCGTAATGATGCGCCCGCCGAGCACGACGAGATCCGCGGGCGGCGGCGCGTCGGCGGACGCCGCAACGCTTGCCAAGCGTCCGATCGCGATCAATGCGCAGGGGGCGATAAGTAGGCGAATGCGCACGAGATTGGTTCCTTTCGGCAGGGGAACTCAACAAGGAAGGGGACGCGCGGAGGGAGGACGGCGATTTTCAGTTGGACGGGAAGCGGGATTATAACACGCGCACGGACGGTGAAGGAATCGAATAGGTAACGGATCAAATAGAATGTGATTTGCCTGAAACGCGTTACACTATCTCGCAACTGCGTCCGTGTCTCTCTGCTCGTTCCGTTTGCTCGCCGCCTCAGTCTCGCCTTCTACCGCCCTCGCGAGGTTTCCCAGATGCGCTCCCGTGTCGCAACTTCGTCCATGGGGGTTGTTCTCGCGGCATTGGTTTCCACGGCGCTCGTTGCCGACGCTTCCGAACCAATCTCGCTCGATCGCTACTTTCTACCGACGCCCGAATATGCGGGTCGGTCGGGCGACCTTCGTTCGCCGCTGAAGTTTTATGATGGATCGCCGGTACGCAATGCATACGACTGGGCCCGGCGTCGCCAAGAGATCGTTCAGCGTTGGAACGACCTGCTCGGCCCGTGGCCCGCCTTGATCGAGCGGCCGCGAATAGAGATTATCGCCACGGAGCGTCGGGAAGACTTCACGCAACATCGAATTCGCGTTGAAGTCGCTCCTTCGCAGATGCTCGCCGGCTATTTGTTAGTACCGGACGGCGTCGGTCCGTTTCCCGCCGTTGTCGTGCCGTACTACGATCCGGAAACCAGCGTCGGCCTCAAGGGGGAGTTGCGCGATTTCGCGCTCCAACTTACCCGGCGCGGATTCGTGAGTCTCTCGATCGGATCGCCGGGCGGCGATGCACGCTTGCCCGACATCGGTTCCGCTCAGTGTCAGCCGCTTTCCTATTTGGGATATGTCGCGGCCAATTGCTACAACGCGCTGGCCGCGCGGCCCGACGTCGATGCACGGCGCGTCGGCATCGTCGGCCACTCCTACGGCGGTAAATGGGCGCTGTTCGGCTCCTGCCTTTACGACAAGTTCGCCTGTGCGGCGTGGTCCGATCCCGGCATCGTGTTCGACGAAGCGCGCGGTAGCGTCAACTACTGGGAGCCCTGGTATCTCGGGTTGGATAAGAAACGTACGCGGAAGCCGGGACTGATCGCCGCCGACAATCCGCGGACGGGCGCCTACGCGCAGCTTGTCGATGCGGGCCTTGATCTGCACGAACTTCACGCTTTGATGGCCCCGCGGCCGTTTCTCGTTTCCGGCGGTTCGGAAGACTCTCCGGCCCGGTGGACCGCGCTCCACCACGCCGTCGCCGTGAACGAGTTTCTCGGCGTCAAGAATCGGGTGGCCATGACGAATCGACCGGCGCATGCTCCTACACCGGAGTCGAATGCGCAGATATACGCGTTCTTTGAACGCTTTCTCAAGTCGCCGCCGCAGCATGAGACGTCGGTCATTGCACATCGCGGACTACTACGCGACGCACCGGAGAATACACTGCCGAACTTCGCCGCTTGTCTCGACGTGCATTTAGGCTTTGAGTTCGACGTGCGTCGAACGCGCGACGGGACGCTTGTGTGCCTACACGATGAGACTCTTGACCGTACCACCGACGGAAAAGGCCCCGTTGTCGAGCGAACGCCGGCCGAGGTCGAACGGCTTGACGCCGGAGCGTGGTTTGCTCCGTCGTTTCGTGGAACCCGGGTACCGACGATCGAGGCGGTCTTGCGGAAAATCGCCGAGCATCCGACCTCGGTCGGTTGGTATGCCGTCGACATGAAGGCGGAGGACGAAACCGTTGAAAAGGACATGGTTCGCCTGGCGGAACGCCACGGTGTACTCGATCGCCTGTTGTTCATCGGTCGCACCATCGACCATGACGAGGTGCGACGCCGCCTGCGTGCCGCATCGCCGCGTTGCCACACGGCGGCCCTGGCCAATCACCGCCAGGAATTGTCGACCGCAATCGCGGACCCTCATGCGGATTGGGTCTACCTCCGTTTCGTGCCGACGGCTGACGAAATTGCGGCCGTTCGTTCAGCCGGGAAGAAGTCGATCGTCGCCGGAGCGACCGTCGCAGGTCAAGAAACGGACAATTGGTCGCAAGCCGCCGCGGCCGGGGTCGATGCCGTCCTTACGGATTTTGCCTTGGAACTCCGCCGCCAATTGACGGATTAAACCGGATCGCAGAACTTCGGATCCAATGCAACCTCACGGAGGCCTGCGCAACGAATAAGCCTGGAACGACCTTCGGGAACTCCGGTCTACCGAAGTCGCGTTGCTTCGCCGGGGGCGCTCGCGATGCAGTCGTCGATAGTCGCGATAGCCCGGCGATCGAGGTCGAGGGTCGGCTGACGATCGTCAACGGAGTCGACGATTTAGACTGTAGAAACGGAGTTCGAGTCGATCGACTGCCCAACCGCTGATCCTTGCCTCAAGCCGAACCGCTCAATGAGGCGATAGAGACTGCGGCGATTGACTCCTAGCGCCCGCGCCGTCCGGGCTTTGTTCCAGTTTTCTCGCAACAAGATGCTTTGTACGTGACCTCGCTGCAATTCTTCAAGCGTCGCGACGGAGGTCGTAGGCGGGTTCGAGTCCGTGATACGCGACTGTTCGAAGGCATCGTCGATATTTGCGTCTTGCAATAACTCGGGTGATGGACGGTGGGAAACTTCGGGAGACGCGCCTAGTAGTCGTTGCCGTCGTTGTCGCGCCTTGTGCAATCGCCAATCCAGCTCCAGCCAGTTGAGCGGGAGACGTTGGACGTCGGTCACAGGTTGCGGTACAAACTCCGCCGCACGGCCCAAGATGTCGTCGGGGGCGAGCATAATGATCTCGATACCCGGCCGGCAGGAGCGACTTTGGACCCAAGACTTGATGCGATCTTCCGACGAGCTCGAGTGCTTAAATAGCACGATGTCCCAATTCTTTCCGATCAATTCGGACGCTTCCGAACAGAGGTGCGCTTCATAGCCGCGACAGCCGTAGCGGCGTTTGACGGTTTCCGCAAACTCGAGGTCCTCATCGAAAATGACGAGGGCAGGTGTAAAGTCAACTACCATATGCATCGCCGTCTCCACACATCAGGTCGAAGTCTTGTCCAATCGCACCGACAAACAAGGAGCCTGAGTTTTTGTCGAGCGCGGTTTCGTTTCGATTCGCCATCGCGTCAAAGGCCTTCTCGGCTCTCGGCTTCGTGAGATGCTCGACGAGAATCGCCAATTCGCCTTCGATTTCAATTCGTCCCACGACCTCATACAGGTCGTCCTCGGCGCGGACGGTATTGCGACGGATACAAAAACGGCTTCCGAGCTTTCCGCCTTGACTGTCGGCCCAAAGTTCAAGAACGGGACTAGGATGAGCGGCTAAGGTAGAAGCCGTATCGATCGCTCCCTCGACGACTCGACCATGCATGTAACCGCCGAGAAACTCAAACACGACGTTTCTGGTACTCGATAAGTCCACAGCCCTTCATCCCGCGACGACGTCACGGAAGTCGATGTCGTCACAATGGCTCTCGCATAATCCTTCGTCAATTCTCGGCCTCTACGTGCCGAACGCGAGAGCCGAGTTCCGCGGCACGCACGGAATTCAGAGTTCGCCCTGATTGAGTTCGGGGCAGAAGGGTTTGCGGGCATTAAGAGACTGGGTTAAACCCGCTCTCGACGCCTCTTGGAGTAGGGTAAAGCCTTACAAGCGGGTTCGTGGCTTTTAACCTCGACGCTCCCGGTTCGCCGCGATCTTCTCGGTAAGAAGTGCCGGTGAACTCCGTCCGATTCACTGGAGACGCACGCTTTAGAATGAAACCCGAATAGTCAATGTCGCGGGAGTATCGCTCGTTACGTTCCGCCGAGCAATCCGGACTGCAGAGCGTATTGAACCAGCTGCGCGCGATTCTCAAAACCGAGCTTCGACATGAGACGCGAGCGATAGGTTTCAATCGTCTTAACGCTTAAGAATAGGCGGTCCGCGACTTGCTGATTCGTATAGCCTTGCGCGATGAGAATGAGCACTTCGCGCTCGCGTTCGCTGAGGACGTTTTGAGAGGAAACCGCGGCAGCCGCAGACTCCGTGCCGAGCAGCGTTCGGATCAGCGCGTCGTTCATGCTGAGGCTAAAGTACGTGCGGCCTTGCGAAACTGCCCGTACGGCCGCCAGTACTTCGGACTCGTCGGCTGTTTTCGTCACGTAACCGGAACCGCCGGCTGCGAGAACCGCCTTGAGATAGGCGGGGTCGTCATGCATGGTCAGCACGAGAATGCGGACCGTCGGGTGTTCGTTCCGCAGCATTTCCAAAATGGATAAGCCGCCAAGTCCGGGCATGGTCAGGTCCAGAGTTATGACGTCCGGCTTCGTCGTGCGAGCCAACTCGAGAGCCGTCTCTCCGTTCGCCGCCTCTCCCACGACGGTCATATCGGCCTGGGAAGACAGCAACATTCGCAAACCGGTGCGTAGAACCGCATGATCATCGACGATGAGAATCCGGATGCCGCGCGTCGGATTGTTCGTCGAGTCCTCGCTCGACGCACGATCATGTGCGATGGTCGTGCGAGAGCAGCAAATGATCCGCTGAAGTTTTCCTTCCGCATCGAGGATCGGCCGGGCGCGTAGTTCCAACCAGACGATCGAACCATCTTTGCACAAACTGCGATAGACGATCTGCGTAGCAATGCCGCGTAGATTGTCTTGCCGCGCTCGTTCGACAAGCTCGAGATCGTCGGGATGGATTCGGATTCGGAAATCCGTTGCTTCGATCTCCTCCGGCGTGTAGCCGCAGAGCTGGTAATACGCCGGCGTAAGCACCGTCCGTTCACCGGACGGACTGACAATGCAATAGAACTCTTGAGTCGAATCGGCTGCGAGACGCGTTAAGTTCTCGCTCACGGCGGCCGGTGTCGTCGAACTCACGGCGCCGGGCCGGCCGGGTCTTGCCGGAAGCGATGTGTTGGGTTGGGAGTCGTTCGACATGTCCGGTTCACGCTGCCGCGGAAAGTGGGTGGTGGGGACGCTCTTATCGCCCGTGCTGACGCGGTTAATTGTATCGGATCCGATACTCGGGGAGCTGTTCTATTGCGAATCCGGCGTCAGGAGATCGCCGAAAGCGGTCTGATCGGAATGGAAACACGCAGGATTGTGCCGTGGTCGGCGCCGGGGACAAGTTCGAAGTCGCCGTTAAGCAGAGCGGTGCGTTCGCGCATCCCCAAAATTCCGAAGCATTGCCCGCCGTTGATCGGAACGACGGGATTGAAACCGATGCCGTCGTCAGTCACCGTTAAGATCAGTCTCTCCGCTTCCCGACGGAGAGTAATTTCAACCGAATCCGCAGCGGCGTGCTTGGCTACGTTCGTAAGCGCTTCTTGGACGATGCGGTACAAGGCCGTCTCAACTACTTCGGCAAAGCGAACACCGACAACCGATTCCGTTCGGATGCCAATCTGTAGATCGTGAGCGGCAATAAAGTCGTCGGCCAGCCGCCGGAATGCGGGAACTAGACCAAGATCGTCGAGGACGCAAGGGCGTAGATTCCTCGTCAACGTCCTGATCTCGTCCGACGCTCCCATAACCATTTTCCGCAATTGATTCGCAGCCGATTGAGCCGTGGCCAAGTCAGTCGCCTGCTCGACGACGCGCAGGCCCAAACGAAGCGAGGTCAGAGATTGCCCGATTCCGTCGTGCAAATCGCGGGCAATGCGGCGTTGCTCATCTTCTCGAGCGGCGATCGACTGTTCGACGAATCGCGATCGCAACAGAGATTGGCGATGTTCTTCTTCCGCGGCTTTCTGCGGCGTTAGGTCGTGGATTTGCGAGACGAAATAGAGCGGTTCGCCGGCGGTGTTTCGGACGAGCGAAACGGACAAAAGGACGTCGATGACGTGCCCGTCCTTATGTACGTAGCGTTTTTCTATCTGAGAGGCTCTTGCCTGCCCCAGGATGAGTCGACGTTTGTGGTCCAGGTCAATCTGTAGGTCGTCCGGATGCGTGATCGATTGAAAGTCAGTCGCCAATAGTTCTTGTTCCGCATAGCCTACCAACTCGCAAAACGAACGATTGACGCGCAGCCAGCGACCGTCCAGAGCGACCAAGCTCATCCCGATCGCGGCGAAATCAAAGGCGCTCCGAAACCGTTCCTCGCTGTCACGCAGTTTCTCCAACATTGCGTTACGGGAAGTCACGTCGCGAAAAACGACGACTCCTCCTTCGATGGCTCCGCTCTCCGAACGCATCGGGCGTCCGGTGACGTTGAGAACGACCTCGGCGGGGTTCGTCGAAGAACGCACCAACATCTCCACGTCGTCACTCGCCTCGCCGCGAAGTGCTTTGGAAAGCGGCAAGTCTTCATGGGGGAACGGCGTTCGTCCGTCCAGGGAAAACAGATGAAAAGCTTCACTCCAGTTTTGCCCGGGAGTCGCCGGGGGAACGGGGTGATGCAACGTTTCGGCGGCGCGATTGAGCAGCGTGATCGTTCCGCGGCGATCGGCGACGACCACCCCCTCTCCCATGCTGTTGAGAATGGACTGCATCACCAGCGACTGCCTGCGGAGTTCTTGTTCCGACGACTCCAACGCAATCGCTCGCTTTTCCGCCGCCGCGGAACGCTCCGCGACGCGTTGTTCCAGGGTTGCGTTTAACTCGCGAAGTGACTTTTCAGCCGCCTTCAATTTGCCGATGTCGAGGTTGATTCCGACCCAGCAACTAACGTTTCCTTGAGCGTCGTGTACGGGAACGCCGCGAGCCAGAATATAGTGCCATTCACCGTCGACGCCGCGAAAGCGATGTTCGACGTCCCAGCGTCCGCCGGTAAGCACGCATTGTTTCCAAGCCGCGATGGTTCGTTCAGCGTCTTCAGGATGCAAGACGTTTCCCCACCCGAACTCGGAACACTGCTCTTGGGTTATGCCGACTAATTTCAAAAAAGAGGGGCTCGCATAAGTGTTTCTACCGGCCGCATCGCATACCCAAACGCCGTAGTCGATCGATTCGCCGATCGCTCGATAGATCTGCTCGCTGGCTTGAATGCGAGCTTGGGTTTGCTTCTGGTCGTCGATATCGGTCGAGGTTCCGAACCAGTGGAGAATGTTCCCCGAATCGTCACGAATGGGTACCGAGCGCGCGAGGAACCACCGGTAGGTTTTGGCGGCAAAATGGCGAAGTCGAAACTCCATTTGAAACGGGTGCCCGTTTCGCGCCGCCTCGGCCCAAGCCGCATTCATCAAAGGCATGTCGTCCGGGTGGATGACTTTCTCCAATTCGTCTTCGTTGGCTACCTGCGAATTCGGTTCGAGGCCCGTGTACTCAAACCAGCGCTCGTTGCGGTATTCGCTGTTTCCGTCGGCGTCGGTCACCCAAACGATCTGAGGCATGGCGTCCGCCAACTGCCGAAAGCCGACTTCGTCCTCTCGCAGACGTTGCTCGATTATCTGCCGTTTATGGACGTCCGATGCGGCGTCGTGGCGCACTGTAAAGTCTTGCCAAGTCGCGACGAAGCCGAGGGGCGAGCCGTCCGGAGCCGTTTCGGGTTCATAAACGGCGCGGACCCAACGCGGGCCGATTTGTCTTAGGGGCACTTCACCTTCCCACTCCACTCGTCGCCCTAAGAGCACTTCGTCGAGCTGGCCTCGGATCAGTCGAAAGCCTTCCTCTCCGACAATTTCATCGATGGTTTTGCCGAGAATGTCACGTTGTGAAACACGCAGCCAAGTTTCGAGGGCGCGATTTACAAACGACAGTCGCCGTTCCGTATCACAGCGCAAAAGCAATACCGCGGACAAATCAGCTACCGACGCGTCCCTATGCGGGTTCGCAGACCATTCGCCGTTTCCGATAACGCCCATGACGGTACAGAGCACGACGAATTGGACGGCATACCAAGTGCCGTCAATCAACACGGGCGAGTTCGCCCAGGCAAGAATCCCAAGCGCGATTGCGAAGGCGAGTGTTCGAAGAAGCACACGTTCGCGAAACGAGTTCATGTGCTCTCGAAATGGTTAGGGTGGTTTGAAACACCGCGAATGACGAAGGGGCGCCGCGCCTCTTGGATGAAATCTAGATGAAATGACGGCAAGTACAAGAAGCGGGGCAGGCGCCCGTACGGTGGATCGATGCCGTCCGTCCGCAAAAATCAGGGAAACCCTCGACCTGCACAAGTATCGCGGCGACGATCCTGGCACACATAGTCGGCGAGCATATTATCAATGACGCCGGATTACTTCGCCAGAGCCTTCAGGATCTCTTCCGCCGATGTTCGACCGCCGTGGCTTTTGCTTATCTTTGCGAAGACGATCTTTCCTTGCTCGTCGACGACGAAGGTCGAAGGGTATGCCGTCTCGTTGGGGGCGTTCCAGCGCAATCCGTACAAGTTCGTCAGGGCATAGTCCTGGTCGACGACCAGATGGAAGTTCACCGGCCATGCCTTGTCGTTCGCAAACTCCTTCGCCCGTTGGGCCAGGCCCGGCGGCGAGCCCGGATAGACTAGAACGACTTGCGCCTTCTTTTCGGCGAACTTCGCGGCGCTTGCCAGGAGTTGTCCGGTTTGAGCATTGCACGCAGGGCATTGATAGCCGGGGAAACCGCGGAGGATAACGAGGACGACCGGACCGCGCGGCGTGAGCCTGGAGAGCTGCATGGCTTCGCCGCTTAGTGCGGGCAAGCGAAAGTCGGCCGCGGCTTGACCGACGACCGGGATTGCCTGAGCTGATGCTCTGGGTGACGAAATCCCCAGCAATACGATGGCGGAAAGCAGAAGTCGAGGGAACGATACCATGGCGTTTTTTCCAAGTAGGAGGAATGGGATTAGCAATGCAGAACGGAAACACATTTGCGGCGGAAGGAGAAGCCGCCCTGCAAAGACTCCAACACGTCGGCAAAGCGCAACTCCGCATGGGACCATCTGCACACGCTCCGGCAGTTCGTGCGCAGTTCCTTGGCAGGCACTTCGGTGCAGGCGGATAGTCCTTATGAAAGAACTCGACGGCAGAGTCTGGGGATCGAGCTTTCCGCGTCTTGGATGCTCACCGAGCGGGAGCGTTACGGAGATTTCAAGCGTTTTCGTCGGACAGCGTGCGGCCTGGGGGGTTCCCCACAGCTCAATCCGGAGTTGGCGAGTTTCACGAACAAGAGGTGCCGGCTTGTTCCGCGCCGAGATATCGGCTCGACGGCACGTCGACCGGATGGCCGACGCCTCATTCGTCCGGAAAATCCTCTAG
>CAZWDN010000200.1:0-9853 GCA_964633125.1 uncultured Pirellula sp.
TGGCGGGGACGACCTGAATCATGCGCTCGGCGATTTCGAGGCAGGGGAGCGGTTTGCCTTCGCCCCGGAGGATGCGGAGCACGTTGTATTGCGAGGAGGTGAGGCCGTGCTCGCGGAAGAGGCGGCCGAAGCGGTTGTCGAACTGGTCGTGGGTGCGGAGCAGATTGAGGATCGCCTCTTGTTCGGGCGATTCGAAGGGGCGGCGCTTTTTGAGTTCGTGCTGAAGGCCGGCCGGGGACATGGGGACGCCTCGCATCGGTCGAGATGGGCTACATGAAGATAGTTTATATGTGAATTATTTATTAGTCAATGAGCTGCCGGGCGAGAAAGTCTGGCTCGGCGTAAGCCCTTGAGATATAGTGGTTTCGGACGTGAGCGGTCGAGGCGAGCGGCGCGACTCACACACTTCAGGTTTCCAACAGGTCGGGGGCACCTATGTTGTCGAGCGGACGCGGATGGGTGAGGCGAGGAGCGTGGGTCGGCGTGGCGGCGCTCGGGCTCGGCGGCTGTTCGGAAGGAACGCCGGCCGTGGATCCCGGCGCGGCGACGCCGAGCGTAGTGAAGAGCGACGCCGAGAAGGCCGCCGAAGCGGACCTCGCGAGTCTGCCCGTGCCGAGCGGCGCGACGAAGGTGTTCCTGAGCGGCGACGTGGCGATGTACTCGACCGAGGCGTCTGTAAAGGCGACGCTCGACGAACTCTCGACGCGGTTGGCCGAGGGAGGCTGGGAACCGTACGGCGCCGCCGGGGATTCACGCTACTTCAAGCGCGGGCTGGTGCGACTCAACGCGAACGTGGCCGCCGCTCCGGCGCAAGGGGGCAAGACGATGCTCAGCTATGCGACGGAGAAGATGTCCGTCGATTTGCCGGCGCCGCGTGACGCGGAAGAGTTGCAATACTCCAACTCGACGACGCAGCTTCATTTCGACTCGCCGAAGACGCTGGACGAGTTGTGCGACTATTACCGCACGGCTTTGGAGAAAGCGGAATGGAAGGCGACGACCGACCGGCCGATCAAGTCGGGCTTTCGCGACGAGTTGATTTTCCGCAACCCGACGAAGGCGCTGCTGACGCTGAGCGTATCGGACTTTGAAGGAAAGCGGCGCGTGACGCTGAAGTATGAATCGCCCGAGCAGGTGGCCGCGGCGGAGAAGCGGTTTCAGGAAGAGAAGGCGAAGCGGGAAGCCAAGGAGAATATGCCGCTGCCGAAGCTGGCGATAGAACTGCCCGCCGGTGCGAAGGACGTGAAGAAGACCAAAGGACGCGTGGAGTTCGAGCTCCCCGCCGGCGAGGCGAAGGGGTGCATCGCCGGATGGCAGAAGTTCTTCGCGGCCGCCGGCTGGAAAGAGCGGGCGACGACGTTGGAGAACGTGGGCGGTCTGATCGCCTTCACGAAGGACGACCAAACCGTGACGGCCAGCTACACCGACCCGGGATTTATACCGGCGGAAGTCTCGCTACTGACCGACGGAGTGGATGTTGAACCGCAGGTGAAAAAGTAGCGCAGCCGCGGGCCTTTTCTAGCTTCACGGTATATCGAGGCCGGCGGCTTTTGGATGCTGCGCGGCTATTCGACTTGATCGCCTGCCGCTAGTTCGCGAATGCGAATGTTCTTCCAACGCACTTGGTACGGCCCCGTGCCCGGCTTGATGCCGTGCACTTGCAGGCCGATGAAACCGGAGGCGTCGGTCGCGTCGTGGAAATCGGCGCATGGGACGCCGTTGACCCACGAGCGGATATGGTCCCCTTGGGCGACGATGCGGTAGTGGTTCCACTCGTCATTGCGAAACGCCTTGGCGGCCCCGGTCTTTTGGGAGAGATCGTCGAGCCACTTCGTACGGCGTCCTTCGTCCCAGAAGTTGCCGGCGACGCCGTCTTCGGCGCGATCGATTTCACACTGATAGCCGTAGACTTCGCCTGCTTTTCGCACGCGCTTCGGGTTCGAGGGTTGCGGGGTGTCTTTCTCGTAGACGTGGCTACGGATCTGCACTCCGGAATTGAGCGACACGTCGCAGCGGACGTCGAATTCGAGCTCGAAGTCGCCATAGGGGCCGCGGCAGAGAAACGTGTTCGGGCTGCCGTCGACCGTGGTGCCGACGATAGCGCCGTCGACGACTCCGTATTTGGCGGTGCCGCCGCGCACGGTCCAGCCGTCTAATGTTTTGCCGTCGAAGATCGCCACCCATGCGGGCTCGGCCGCCAAGCCTTGTGACGCCGTAAGGATGACTAAGATAGCGACGAGCGAGCGCGTAAGCATGCGAAGTCTCTCAAGGCGATGATGTGTATGGGCGAAGGCAGGAGGCGGCGTTTGCAATGCGAACGTCGCCAGTGTAATCTCGCCGACGTCGTTCGCCAAACGTGCTTACGCTGTTCGCCCTACCGGACTGCGTGCGTTAATTGATTGTTTCCCTATCGGAGTTTTTGCAAATGACAATAGCTTGGAAATCGCTTGCGGCGCTGGCTTGTGGACTCGTCGCCTTGGCTATCATGGCGCGCTCGCCTGTGGCATCTGCCGATGCGGCGAATGAAAAGAAGGCCCCATTGCGTCACGTGGTGTTCTTCAAGTTCAAGCCGGATACCGATGCGGATACGCTCCGGAAGATCACCGATGCGTTTGCCGCACTGCCGACGAAGATTGACGCGATTCAGGACTTTGAATGGGGGACGGACGTCGGTGTTGAAGGCCTTTCAAAAGGCTTTACGCACTGCTTCTTCGTGACCTTCGCCGATGCCAAAGGACGCGATGCATACCTGCCGCATGCCGCGCACGAAGAGTTTGTCAAGCTTGTGAAGCCGCACCTGGAAGACGTGTGCGTCATCGACTATGTCGTGCGCTAGTTGGAGAGCGGCGCTACTTCGTTTCGAAGTCGACCAATTCCATCTGCGTGCGACGGATGAGTTGTCCGCCGGCGTCGAATTCTTCCGACGTCTGGCTGACGACGCCGCCGGGAATTTCCGGACAGCAAATAGCCTGCGTCGTGGTCTGGCCCCGGGGGTGCTGCTGTACCGTGCGAACTTCGGCGACCGTGCGGTTTCTCGCCAAGATGCGACGTTCGGATGACAGCGAGACGACGTCCATGACCGTTTCGCCGAGTCGCCGGTTTGTGGCGACGTCGATCGTGGTCGTCACCTTGCGGAGCACGTAAGGAGCGACTTGGGAGTTGACCCAACTTGTGATGATTTGGCGACGGCCGCCGCTGGTGCTTTCCGTTTGCCTTACCTCACAAGGAATCGCTTGACCTTGTATCGAAAGGTTTTCGACTGGCAGCTCACGAGCCTCCGTCGCACCGTCGACCGGTTCGCCGAGAAGCCCTTGGCGGAGTTCTTGGGGAGGGTTTTGCAGTTTTCGATCGCCGATTTCCAGCGACGATTGCACGCGAAGCGTTAGTCCGTTGTCATCGGCGTCGGCCAACGTCATTTTGGTTTCGCTAACGCTCCTCCCCAAGACTTGGCCTTGGGAGTCGAGCGTTTCCATGCCTTGCCGCATCACGACCCAACTGCCGGGGCGAAAGCGTCCCCATAGATGATGCCGGCGACCAAATTGGCCCGCTTCGGCATCGTGCGGCGCGCACATCCAGATCGCTACGAGCAGCGCTAAGCGGCTGCCCCAGTACTGGGCCGTGGAATAGGTTGGTCGGCGTCGCTGCATAGAGTCCTCAATCAGACCCCCTATCTTATTGATTTTGGGGGTTTTGGGAATCCCTTGCACTGTTTCTACCCGCTCACATGGAGGTGAATCGCGTCGTAAGTCCTTACATTAGGATGTCGTTGTTCGTGTGCTTCCATTGAGAACGACTTCCTAAGTCGCGTCCTTTCAATTGGATGCGACTAGTGGGACTGTTTGCATCGCCGGCAGCACAAGAAAGTCGTAATTCTCAGGGAATTTTTCGCTGACGTAGACGCTCGCAAACACAAACGAGGCATGCCGATGAGAAACCGGCTTGGCGTTCTGGTAGTCATCAGCGTTTCGCTTTCGCCGCAGGTTTTGCTCTGCGCACCTCCGACGGAAGAACGCACGAACATCGTTGACCCGTTGGCGGCCATTAACGGCGAGTTTCGAGCGACTTATGCGCGTGTCCGTGCCGATGCCGTCGCTGAATCGCGACCGATCATCGTTTTTGATGGTGAGAAGTTCACGTTGATTCGAGGTGAGCAACGCGAGCCGTCGCGGCCGGTTCCGCCTACTTACCATCGACTTAAGGCAGCCGCGCATTTCCCGTTTATGATCTTTCTGGAGTTTCACGGCGGTAAAGCTGAGCGTTCGGACGCCGATGTGGCACGTTGGCGATCTTGGCTCGCACTTGCCGCCGCTGCCGCTTCACCTGAGGCAAACGCCGGGCTTACGGCTCAACAGCAAGCGACGCAATTAGAGATACTTAAACTTTGCCGAAGCTTTCTTACTGCGGCAATTAAAAACCGCACCGCGACGCGCGATGCGGTGCAAGAGTTCTGCCGGACTGCGTCACCGCTCCTCGAACGGCATCTTGCTTGGGCCGCCGAGATCGAACTCGATCACTATCGCGGCCAACTCGCTGCGTGGCGAAAGGACCTCACCGAGGACGAATGGCGACAATTGCGCGTCGTCGTGATGGGTTCGCAGATGCCGCGACGCAACCATCGCGTCGTCCAACTCGCGGCCGCGATGCTGGGCGTTTCCGGTGAGGGAGAGCGGATCGTTTACGCGGAAGCGATTTATGAGGAATCGCGGGCCTTAAGCTTGCTGGGAACGCATATCATCGATGGTGCGGCCGGTGAGGCGTTCTTCGGCGATCGGGCGCGACTAAGTCAGGACTTGCTCGCGCCCGCCGCGGCCGAATACGTGCGGCACCACTTTCCTAAGGGGACGAAATAGAATGGCCCGACGCGAATCGGACGACTATTTTTCCTTCGGCGGCGAATAGGTCTGTTCCGAGGCCGAGGGAAACGGATCGTTTTTCACCCGCTTCATGAAGGCCGCGCTCGGCGGAGCGAGCACTTCCTTCTCCAGGGATGAAGGCGCGCTCAGAGTGGAGCAACCGCAGGTCGCCGCGATGAAGCCGACGGCGGTTAGTGCCGCAAGCGGTATGGTTGTGAATGCGCGGTGCATCCGGGGTGCCCTGTTTAAAGTCGCCAGAATAGCGTTGTCCAAGCAAGCTCTACGAATTGGAGCTGTCGGCTAGCGCGGACGTTCTTGCGAGAAATATTCGTCGACCGTCGACGGGCCGCTCGGTTTCTTCGGTGCAAACAACGAGCCGAACATGCTTGGCTTTGGTTTACTTTGCGACGGCGTTGCGGGATGGGAACCGAGCTGAAATTGGCTCGGCTTCGGCTTCGACGTACGCAGCGGCTTGAGCGTGACGACGTCGACGGTCGATTTCCAAGCCTTTTTGGAGACGTCGGTCGTCGCCTTCCAGGAGTTGGAGAGTGCTTTCGTCATGCTCCACGACGAACTCGGCGCCGAATTGGAACTCGTTCTCGTATAGTGCGGACTTCGTTCCGTCTTCTCCGTGGTCTGCCAAAGTTTCCAGCCTTCGGCGCCGGCCCTTTCAGGCGAAGCAACGACGAGCAGGACCGCAGTGAACAAAACGCCGCCGAAGCCGAAAGCAATCGATCGCGACATGATGATGAACTCCGCAAAATGAGACCCCGCCGCAACGGGCTGCATCGCGTGTCGGCCGATCGACGCCTAACGCGAAAAAATGCTCCAACGAAGCGGGCAGGTCGGGCAACTTGAGGGGGCGGGAGTTTGTCAAAACCTTTGCGCGGCGTCTAGGGCGGTTTGCCGAAGTGAAGGGCCCCACTTAAGATGATGTTCTCGTTCTATGGAACCGTCTTTTTCGCCTCGTCATCCCTCCACCGCCGGCACCCTTATGCTGTCGCAACGTATTGGATTTCTCGGAGCCGGCAAAATGGCCGCGGCGCTTGCCGGCGGCTTTGTGCGCGCAGGGCTCATCAAGCCGACGGCGCTCTATTATCACGATCCGTTTCCGGCGGCGGCTGCCGCTTTTCAGAATTCAGTCGGCGGGAATGCGGCGTCGACCAATCGCGATGTGGCCGACGCGAGCGAAATCCTCTTTCTCGCCGTGAAGCCGCAACAAATCGCCGCGGTCGTCGGTGAATTAAAAGGACACGCCGCCGGTAAGCTCGTCGTATCCATCGCGGCCGGCGTCACGCTGCAAGCATTGCAACACGGCTTAGGTGAAGGCGTGCGCGTGGTGCGCGTGATGCCGAATACCCCGTGCCTCGTCGGTAAGGGCGCATCCGGTTTTGCGCTCGGGCACGGCGCCACACCGGAAGATGCCTCGGTCGTTCAGCAACTTTTGAATTCCGTCGGTTGCTCGTATCGATTGGAAGAAAAACTGCTCGACGCCGTGACCGGCCTCTCTGGTTCCGGCCCGGCGTTTGTGTATCTCATGATCGAAGCGCTGGGCGACGGCGGCGTCCGTATGGGACTGCCGCGCGATGTTGCCCAAGGTCTCGCCGCGGCCACCGTCTTCGGCGCAGCCGCCATGGTCTTGGAGACGGGAGAGCATCCCGCCGCGTTGAAAGATCAGGTGACTAGTCCGGGCGGCACGACGATCGCCGGCTTGCAGGCGTTGGAGCACGGTGCCGTGCGCGGCGACATGATTGCCGCCGTCGAAGCCGCCACGCGCCGTTCGATCGAACTGGGCAAGGGGGCGTAGTTGCTCGGAAATCGGCAATTTCCCGGTTGCGGCGTTGTAAAACCCGCCGCAAGCCTTGTCGATCCGGGGTGCGTACAATAAAAACGTCGGTTCTCCTTTGTCTCTTCGGTCCCGGGGCCCTTCGCCATGTCGGAAAACATGTTCGTCGTCGACGACAAGTTTATCCCGCTTTACCGCGTTCTTTGGATTGCCAAAACGCCGCACTATTGCGGTGAAGAAGATTGCGTGCGCGAAGGCTACTACGAGATTCGTCTAGAGGACGGAGAATCGATCTGGGCCCGTTTGGAAGAACGCGACGGCATGCTCGAGGCCCTGGAGACTTGGTGCGGCGGAACGGATGAAGGGGGCGAACCGGGCGGCGGCGAAGACTGGCGCTGATTCTTCTTTCCTTAGCGACCGCCGACCATGAACACGTACGACGCCGTCGTCGTCGGCTGCGGAGGAGTCGGCTCCGCGACGCTGGCCCATTTGGCGAGTCGCGGACTTCGCGTGCTCGGCATCGATCGTTTCTCGTCGCCGCACAATCGCGGCAGCTCCCATGGCCGTACGCGGATGATCCGCCAAGCCTACTTCGAGCACCCAAGCTATGTGCCTCTCGTTCTGCAAGCTTACAAACTCTGGCACGAGTTGGAGCAGGCGACGGGAACGCGGCTCTACGAAGAGACCGGACTTTTGGAGATCGGGCCGCCTGAGGGCGTCGTCGTGCCCGGCGTGTTGGCCTCGGCGAAGTTGCACGGACTCGATGTCGAACAATTCTCCGCGCCGGAAATCATGCGGCGGTATCCCGGCTTCCGCGTTCCGGAGGGAATGGTCGGCGTCGTCGAGCGGCGCGCCGGCTTTCTGCATGTCGAACGTTGCGTTGAAGCCCACCTGCGACATGCTCAAAGCCTCGGCGCGGAGTTCCACGCCGATGAAGTGGTGCAAGCCTGGCGTGTCGACGGTTCGGGTGTTGTCGTCGAGACCGATCGAACTGCATATCGTGCGGCGCGGCTGGTGCTTACGGCAGGACCTTGGGCCGGACAGCTGCTTGCCGATCTCGGCATTCCGCTTGAAGTGCGACGCAAGCCGCAGTATTGGTTTGCACCGACCACGACCGACTACACGCTCGCGTCCGGCGCTCCGGCGTTTCTCTACGAAACGGTCGACGATCGAGGTGCGCCCGCCGGCGTGTTCTACGGTTTCCCGGTGGTCGGCCCGGAAGGTTTGAAATGCGCCGAGCATAGCGGCGGCACCGTGGTTACTGATCCGCTCGGGCTCGGACAGGCAGTCGACGAAGCCGATCTCGACCGTGTGCGCACGTTTCTTCAAACCTATCTCCCCGGCGTCACGACGACGCTCGTCGATCACGCCCCTTGCATGTATACGATGTCGCCCGACGAAAACTTCTTGGTCGATCGACATCCGGCAAATCCGCAAGTGGTCTTTGCAGCCGGACTATCAGGCCACGGGTTCAAGTTCGCAAGCGTGCTCGGCAAGGCTCTCACGGAACTCGCTGTTGACGGCGAAACTTCGCTTCCCGTCGACTTCCTCGAAATCGCACGATTCGAGAAGTGACGCGAACGTCTACGGCTTCTGCAAGACTTCGATATCGAGCAAGCCGCTCGTGCCCGTCGCCGGTTGCGGAAAGCTCCGACGCAGTTGACCGCACGCCGCGTCGATCTCGTCACCTTTACGCGTGCGCACCTGCACGTTGATGCCGCCGTCGCGGAGGATGCCGAGGAATTTTTCCTGTGCTCTGGACGACGGCGTCTTATACGGCAACCCGGCGACCGTGTTGTAGGGGATCACGTTGAGCAACGCCGTGCGTCCCCGCAGAAGCTCTACTAACTCTTCGGCATGCTCCGTTCGGTCATTCAACTCTCCGAGCAGCACATATTCAAATGTGAGTCGGCGTCCGTTGTCGGCGAAGAAACGATCGGCCGCGGCGAGGATCGTCTCGATCGAGATGCCCTTGTTCACCGGCACGATTTGGTTACGCAACGCATCGTTCGGAGCATGCAGCGAAACCGCAAGGTGGTAGTTCGTCTGTAATCCGGTGAGGCGATCCATGGCCGGCGGCAGCCCGACGGTCGAAATCGTGATATGCCGGCCGCCGATGCCGAGTCCGTCCGGTTTGCCCGCCTGTTCGAGCGCGGGGAGCAAGCGATCGAGATTCGCCAGCGGCTCGCCCATCCCCATCACCACGATATTGCTCAGCCGTTCCTCGATCGCTTGAATCCGATTCAAAAGCAGCATTTGTTCGAGGATTTCGCCCGTAGTCAGGTTGCGAGCGACTCCGTCGAGTCCGCTGGCGCAAAAGACGCAACCCATCGCGCAGCCGACTTGCGTGCTGATGCAGATCGTGCGGCGTTTCCCTTCGCGGATCAGCACGCACTCAATGCGGTGTCCGTCGGGCCACTCGAGCAGCAGTTTTTCCGTGCCGTCTTCCGCCGTTTTGTGGGCGGCAATCGTCGACGAGAATATCGTAAACTCCGCGGCGAGCCGTTCCCGCAAGTCCTTCGGCAAATCGCTCATTTCGTCGAACGTGCCGGCCCGCTTTTCGTAGATCCATTTATGAATCTGCGCGGCGCGGTACGCAGGCAGCCCTTGGTCGGCGAGCCATTGGCGTAGTTCGGCGAGCGAAAGATTCAGCAGATGTTGCACGGGTTAGTCGACGCGAAGGGTGACGCAGTCAGGACGGAAGCACGCTTCCAGGCATTGTTTTGTATTGTCCGGTCAGGCTCGTGAAAATCCAAGGGCCGATTTGGCCGCGCGCGGTTTTGCGCTCGATCGCGAAAACCGGTAGAATGTGAACGGCGACCGATCAATCTCGTTTTCAATCCGCAGGAAAGTGCGTTATGTCGCGTGTGAAAGCTCCATCCAAGCCCCGCAAGTCGGCTGCTCGGTCCGCCGCCGGCGTGAGCAGCGTCTTCGACGCCGAACAGGCCCTCGATCTTGTGATGCAACTGATGGCGGTGCCCGGCAAGAGCGGGGAAGAAGGGGGCGTGGTCGAGTTGATTCGGAAGGAGCTCAAGAAGGCCGGTGCCGACCTGTCGCAGGTCCGCACCGACGACACGCCGAAGCGTTCGCCTCTCGGGGGCCAGGTCGGCAATCTCGTGT
The DNA here is from genome assembly GCA_964633125.1 of uncultured Pirellula sp. Lineage (GTDB taxonomy): Bacteria > Planctomycetota > Planctomycetia > Pirellulales > PNKZ01 > PNKZ01. The sequence goes on from CAZWDN010000200.1 coordinate 9,760, forward strand.
TTACGCTCCCCGGCACGTTGCCCGGGCCGCGGCGCATGCTCATGGCGCATATGGACACGGTGCCGTTGTGCATCGGTTCGCGGCCGGTGCGAAA
>CAZWDN010000201.1:0-9830 GCA_964633125.1 uncultured Pirellula sp.
TGACGGGGCGGCGCGTGTACGACGGCGATTCGGCGGTCGAACGCATCTTGGCCCATCGCGAACAGCCGATTCCATCGCTCGCCGAGGCCCGTCCCGACGTTCCCCCGGCGCTCGAATCGCTTTACCGGCGCATGGTCGCCAAGCGTCCGGAAGATCGCCCGACGATCGCCGAGGTGTTGCAAGAGTTGGAGCCCTCGGGCAACTTCGCGGCGACGGCAATCCCGGCCGACGCCCCGCGCCGCGCGCGCGAAATGCCGCGGCGCAAGCGGCTGGTCGGCATCGTCGCGGCGCTGACGCTGCCGATTTCGTTCGGCGTTTGGCTGGCGATTCGCAACGAACCGGTAGGCGACGTCGCGAGCAAGACGAACGTGGAAGCTTTCGCGACGCCCGGCGCCGACGCCGTCGATCGCGGCCGCCTCGCGGAAATCGAACGCCTGCTTACCAAGCTCTCCGGCGTGGAAGACGAATTAGCCGGCATGAAGGAACTTGAAAAGAAATACAACGCCTCGAAAGACGTGTTCTTCGGCTCGGAACCGGAGAAGGTCAAGAACGAGTCGCTCACGTTCCTCGCGCGCTTGCGCACTCGCGAACTGAACGAGGAAGAGCGAGCGCTCGTCGCCAAAATCGACGCCCAGGCGAAGAAGTTCGCCTTTTTTCCGGAAGAGGTCTACGTTCCCGTGCGACAACTCGCCGAAATGCTCGCGGCCCGCCAAAAGGCATTGATCGCCGAACGGGATCAGTTGTCGGCCAAATAAGCCTGCGCACAAAAAGGCCCCCGCACATTCACAAGTGCGGGGGCCGAGGTGCGTCGCATCGGACTCTTGTTCGCCGCGGCGTTACGGCGTCGTCAGCTTGACGATAAACCACTGCGGATTCTCGATCTGTCGGCGAGGCATGTTCTGCGTTCCCTCGTAGGTGTACGCCATCTGTCCGGTGAGGTCGCCCGAGGCGAACGAGATCGCGTCGAGCATCAATTCGCCGCCGCCGTCTTCGATCCAATTCGAAACCTCGGTCACGTCGCCGCCCGCGGCGTTGGGAACATCGTAATTGATGAACTTACAACGAATGCGATTGTCCGCCAGGATATCGTCGGGCATCACCGTCATGACGGACGAGTTGCCGTTGTAGATGATTCGCATGTAGAAGCCGAGGTTCGTGCCCCCTTGGTAGATTTCGAGTTTACCCCACGGGGAATTATTCTCATTGCGAGCGGAACCGACGGCGATCGGCTCAACGGCCCGGGCCGCTTGCGACGTCGCGGCGACGAGACAGGCGGTCAACATCAAAGTGCGCGAGAGGGAAGCAAACAGTCCGGAACGATTCAGGCGAGCAAACATGACAGGTCTCCTAAGTGAAAGCAGTTTCAAGATCGAAGCTGCTGAGGAGATTGCCGGCCGGACGCCGAGGCGGACAAAATTCTTCTGCTCGGCGAAAAAAGAGGGCGGCGACGCCCTTACGCGTGCGATCCGTCGGCCGAGGCTTCATCCAACATCCGCGTCAGGCGATCTTGTACGCGCTTCATGAATCGCCGGATCGTGCGATCCGAACATTGCATCCGCTCGGCGATTTCTTCCTGCGTATAGTCTTGCAGCCTGAGCTCGATAATCCGGCGTTCCTCTTCATCGAACTCCGCGACGAGTTTGTCGAACATGTCGGATACTTCCGCGGTCGCCTCGGGCGTCGGTTCCGAATTTGCCGCCTCAGGCACCTTGCGCTCGCCGTCGGCCGCGACGGAATCCAAATGCCGCTCGTCGCGCAAGCTCCGTTTCTGTCGCAGATGAAAGCGGGTCTGCTCGCGAATCTTCGTCAGCGCGATCGCGCAGAGCAGGCCCCACAGGCCTCCGCCGTCGGCCAGTTGAAACTCGCCTTCTCCCGCACGGCGCACGAACGTTCGGCAGACCGACTGTGCGACGTCGTCGGCGCCGATCCGGCGTTTGAGCGGAGCCGAGAGCCGGCGCTCGGCCAGCCGCTCGATCATCGGTCCGTAGCGGCGGCAAAACTCCGCGACGGCGGCGACGTCTCCCAGCCGTAGGCCGGCGAACACTTCCCCATCGTCGGCGTTTTCCAAAGTCATGGTGCACGGCCTGCGCCGAAGATCGCCGGCGTTCGAACGAATCGCCCGACGTTTGCGAATTATCGCACGCCGCCGCGGGAGCGACAAGCAAACTCGCTGACCCTCGGCCGCGTCATTTCCCCGTCGCCTTCGCGGTCGGAGCCGTCGCTGCCAAACGGGGGTCCGTCGCTCGGCGATCGAGTTGCTTGGCCGCGGCCCACGCTTGATCTGCTTCCGCCTTGCGGCCCAGGCGTTCGAGAGCGACCGTTCGCCCCAACCGGCTCGCAACGCGCTGCCAATCGGCTTTCGCCACGAGCAGCGCCTCGTCATAACCGCGGAGGGCGCGCTCCCAGGCCTGGGTCTTGGCATACGCGCCGGCCAGCATTTGAATCGTCCGCCAATTCTTCGGCTCCGCAACGGCGGCCCGTTCCAAGTCGCCCAGGGTTTGGGGGGCGTTCCCTTGGGCGACGGCCCGATTCGCACGGAGCGTCACGCCGCGGACGTCTAGCGCATCGAACTTCAGCATCTCGTCGACGGCCCGCTTCGCCGCTTGGTCGTCGCCCAATCGGTGCGCCCCCTCGGCCCATAAGGCCCAGGCGACGCGATCAGCCGGATTCTGCTTGGTTTGCATTTCGGCGAACTTTACCAAGTCGGCGAGCACGGCCCGCTTTTCGACCTCGACCCGCTGCCCCTTCCAATGCTCCAGCGGCGGTTCTAAGTCGAACGAGCGAAGCAGCGCGGCTTTGCCTTCCTCTATGCGCCCGGCGATGATCAGGCCGCGCGCATGGAGATAGACGATCTCGGAGTTCGCCGGATCCAGACTTTCGGCCTGCCGGAGATCGGCGACGCCGCGCGCTAGTTCGGCCGCGCGCCAGGCCTGGTTCTCGCCGGCGTCGGCCTTGGCGTCCCCCGCGGCGCCGGCGGGGAGCTTGTTCTGCACCCCCAACAGGATCGACAAGCCGCGATAGGAGCGACCGATCGCCGAATCGGGACGCAACGCAACGCACGTGTCGAACACGAGCTCCGCCGTGTGAAACTCACGGGCCTGCAACTTCGTCCAACCGAGGAAGAACCACGTCCAATAGTGGTGCGGGTCGCGGGCCACGGCGGCGCGCAGCAAACGCTCCGACTGAGCGAGCGAGTCCGTAAAGTCCATGCCGGTCAGCGGCCGCAGCAAGTTCAGCAGCTTATTGACCGCGTCTTGCTGCACTTGACCGTACCAGAATTGCATCAGCCCGACGAAGTAGAGATCGGCCTGCGAGTCGGGTTCGATCGCCGGCCCTAGTTTGAGCTTCAGCGCTTCGAGCGGCCCGAGGCCGACGCGCGCGAACACTTCCAACACGCGGGCCGATTGGGAAGGTCGCCAAGCCGAGGCCCGTTGCGAGAGTTCGAGCACGTCGCGATACACGTTCGCCGAGTCGGCCGCGCCGAAATCGACCAGCGCGGCTTTGGCGCGAATCGACGCCAGGAGCAAGAGCTCGCGAAAGACGTCTTCGCGCAACCGCTCGAGCTGTGCGGGGGTCAGGTCATCCGCGGGGAGCGCGTTCCACCATTGGTCGTGGTCCCAGACGCCGATCGTCAGCAAGGCCGCCGCGATCTCCGCCTCGGCCTGATCGTCGTACTCGAAGAATTCCAGTTGCTCGCCGCGCTCGATGCCGCGGTAGAAATCGTCGAGCTTGCGGGTGCGGGCAAGTTGCCGTCGGAGCTGATCGTGGAGCGCCGAAAGCCCGGAGCGACCTTCCAATTGCGCACAACAACGATCGAGCAATTGCGCGGCCGTGGCGAAGCGCCCCGCGCGAAGTTCGGTGCCCGCCAGCGCGGCATCGACCGCGGTGCGCGCGTATAAGGTGGCGACGGCATCCGCCTCGCGGCGCAAAGCTTCACTCTCCATGCGTTGCCGGATAAACAGCCCGACGACAAATACCGCCAGCGACAACACGCCGACGGCCGTCGCCACGGCCACGGTCGTGCGATGCTTGCGGGCCCAGCGCGCGCCGCGGCGCAGCCAACTCTCGCGGTACGCCGCAGTCGGCTCGTCGGCCAGGTAGCGTTGAATCTCCCGCGCCAAGTCGACGGCGGCCGGATATCGGTCGCCGGGCGCCAGGGCCAGGGCCTTGGCGCAAACGGCGTCGAGCGCCGCGGGAACATCCGGCAACACCTGACGGGCCCGCATCACCGGTCGCCGCACGGCGTCTTCGATGATGGTCTGAACGCCGGGTCCCGTGCGCGGCGGGCGACCGGTCAGAATTTCAAAGAGCACCGCGCCGAGGCCGAACACGTCGGTGCGTTCGTCGACCTGTTCGGCGTGCGCCGCCGCTTGTTCCGGCGCCATGTACGCGGGCGTGCCGACGACGACGCCCAGCGTCGTGAGGTCGGCCGCCATCGTGGCCTCGGCAGATCCGGCGGCGGGCGCCGGCGAAACGTCGCCGCGGCGCGTTTTGGCCAGTCCCCAATCGAGCACCAGCACTTCGCCGAAATCGCCGAGGATGACGTTGTCGGGCTTCAGATCGCGATGAATCACGCCGCGCGAGTGGGCGTAGGAAATCGCTTGGCAGACGTTCACGAAGGCCTGCAACAGCCGCGGCAGATCGAGCGGATCGCCCTGCCGCGCGCGGCGCCGGTCGTGATACTGCGACACCGCTTCGCGCAGCGTCTTTCCCTTCACGAGCCGCATCGTATAGAACGGCGCGCGGTCGTCGCCGCTGGGGTTCCATTCGTAAACGGGCACGATGTTCGGATGTTCCAACTGGCCGGTGACCTGCGCCTCGCGCAAGAATCGTCGCCAGGCGCCGGGATCGTGCGCCGTATGCGGCTTGAGTTCCTTGAGCGCCACGTCGCGCTCAAGGCTGCCGTCGCGCGCCACCCAGATGCGGCCGAGGCCCCCCTCGGCGTGTAGTCGGGTGAGCGAGTAGCGCGCCGACGCCGCGCCCGACTCGGTCGCGGACACCAGCACGTGGCCGTCGCCCCAGAGCGCGACGTCGCTCAACTCGCCCGAGGGTCTCGGCAGCCCTAAGGTTCGCGCGTCGTCTCCTTGCGCCGTGAGCAGTTCGCGCCCCGTGGCGACCCAGGCCGGGAAGCGGGCGCGGTATTCGTCGAGCGACGGCGCCGGGCCGGACTTCGCGCGCAATTCGTACTCGTAGCGCAGCAACCGCAAACCGAGCTCGCGCTCGTTGAGCTTGGGAAACCGCGCCAGATAAGTTTCGATCAACGGGCCGGAAGACTTCGCCGCGAGCGCCTGCTTCCAGCCGAACTCGAGATCGATCAACACGAGCTCTTCCAACGTCGGCAGATACTCCGACGTGCCTTCAGGAGGCAAATAGGCCTCGATGCGCGCGGACGGATCGCCGCGGCGCGCTTGTTCGAAACTTCGGCGAAGCGTTTCGTCGATGCGATCGGAAGACATGGTCGGTTCCTTCACATGAAACTGGGTCGCGCCGCCGGCCGACTTACGGTCCATCATAAGCCGCCGACGGGCGCCGGAGCGCAGAGTAAGCCGTTACGAAATTCGCGACCGGCGGGTTAGACGTACGGCCGCTCGACGCTTTCGACCGTCAGGCGCCACTTACCGTTCTGCCGGCGATATTCGGTTTGGTCGTTGTCCAGCGGGACGGATTCCCGACTCTCTTGGAACTTCGGCTGCGATTGCGACTCGGCGACGGAGTGCCGCGATTGTGCGACGACCACGGCGGCGACGGCCAACGAGGCTACGGCGGGCAACAGCCATTTGAAGTTGCGAACCATGACGATACTCCCCTGAAAAGCGGTTCCTATTGGGCGGCGTCTCGCGTCGGGCACTCGGACGCGACGGACGCCGCGGTCGTGAAGAAGATTGCCGTCGTGCCCGACATGCGGACAAAGATTCCGAGGAACAGGGAAACGGCGTGATTTCCGCCCCCTCGGAGAACTTGCGGGAATTCGTGTCCGCGTTTCCCACGCGGCGGCAATGGAGTCGACGGAGCCGTCTGCCGCTCAAGAAACCCGCCTTCCGATCACCCACCCACGTTCGAGCCTTCCCATGACCCGCCTCGTTACCCCGACCGCTTCGTACCTCCCCTCGCAACCCCTGACCGGTGCGGCCCTCGCCTGGGAACGGCTGCGCCGCTGGGCCTCCTGCCGCGAGTACGCGTTTCGCGATCAATGGCGCGTCGCCGGCAGCGTCGAACGGGTTTCCGAACTCTTTCTCGACACCGCCAAGATTCCGCAATGGTGGCCGCAACTATTCGGCGTCCGCATGCTTAGCGACGGCGACCACGTCGGGCAACAGCGGGCCTTTCGATCGCGCGTCAAAGGCTTCCTCCCGTACGAACTGGAGGTCGGCTTTCGCATCGTCGAAGTGCAATTCCCTTGGCGATTTCGGGTCGAACTCCTCGGCGACCTACAAGGCTCCGGCGGCGGCGACTTGCGTCAGGTCGGCGACGAAACCTCGATCGACCTGCACCTGACGATTCGCGTCGCCCGACCGCTGCTGCAAGTGCTTTCGTTCCTCGTGCGCCCGCTACTTCGCGCCCAACACAATTGGGTCATGCGACAAGGCGAACTGGGACTCCGTCGGGCGCTGGCCTAACGATGCCGCCCGACCGGATCGGGCACAGATGAAACGACCATTCCCCTCAACACTCGACCTGTAGGATTCCGATTCCCATGAAGACCGAGAAACTATTCCAGTGCGTCTTGCTCGCAGGCCTGGTCGCCTCGATCGCCTCGGCTATCGCGGCGTATTGCCGCGCCACCTCGACGGGCGATTGGATCTACCGCCTGATCTGGACGGCGATGCTGCTGCATCAATGCGAAGAAAACGTCTTCACCGAGCTCGCGCTGGGCCGACGGTTCGCGTTCTTACGCTGGGTGCGCACCGTCGGCTACGAGATTCCCGCGGCCCGCGCTTTGCAGCTCAACGTGCTCGTCGGTTGGACCTTGGCATTGAGCGCGGCGTATTGCGGCGACGGCTTCGTCGTCGTGCCGCTCTTCGTCGCCGCCGTCGAAACGGTCAACGGCTTCTGGCACCTGAGCGTCACGGCGCTCCAGCGTCGCTGGTCGCCCGGCACGCTGACGAGCGTCGTCAGTACGATTCCGCTCGGCCTGGCGCTGTTCCATTTTGCGTTGGAACAGCGCCTCGTCACGGCGCCGATTTGCTATGCGCTCTTCCTCGCGGCGTGCGCCTCGCACCACCTGTTTCTCAGTTCGCTGCCGCGCGTCGCGGCCGGCGCCCGCAGCCTGGAGCCGCGTCGTTACGAAATCTCCGGCAACACGAACCCTTCCCGATATTTGCGCGTAAACAATTGATTCGCCTCTTCGTCGTTCGAGCGCTCGGTCTTAGGATCGATCGCCAGCTCGCGCCCCAGGTAGAGTTTCGTCGCTTCGAAATCGACGTTGTTTTCCTTCAGGTGCTCTTCGAAGCTCGTGAGCGTCTGCGTCACGTGCGGGCTATCGGAAAACTCGCTCGGGCGCGTGCCGGGCGGCACCACCTTGCCGAGTTTCCACGAGACGTTCCCCAAATGCGCCAACGCGCTCGAGAGATGGCCGTCTTCGATGTCGAGATGCAAATCCTTGTAGTTGCGACTGCGGATCGCCTTCACGAAGTTGGCGAAGTGCGCTTGGTACGCCCCGCCGGTCCATTTGCCGATTTCGTTGCCGTCGTTGTCGAAGGCGACGCCGGAGTTGTAGTTCGGCCCGACGACGTAGCCTTCGGTGCCGTGCCAAATGTTGCAAGCCCCCTTGAACGGACCGCCGTTGAGGCCGAACGTCACGGGCGTTTTGATCGGCAGTCCGCGGACGTCGGAGATCAAGAGCGCGTCATCCCAGAGAAACGCCGTCACTTGGCTGTTGGCCACGTCGCCGTTGTCGATGTACCCGAGCCGGCCGCCGAGGCTTACCACGCGCTTCGGCAACTCTTGCTTTTGCAGGCCCCAGCGGGCCTTGTCGAGTTCGTGCGGGTTCTGATTGCCGAGGTCGCCATTTCCGGTGACTTGCACCCAGTGCCAATCGTAATGCAGGCGCTTGCGCGTCGGCACGACCTTCGGGGCCGGGCCGCACCAGAGGTCGAAATCCAAGCCTTCGGGAATCGGCGCGGGCGTGTCGACCAAGCCGATGCTCGCGCGATTGCGATAACAGATAGCTCGCGCGGCGGTGACCTTGCCGATCTTGCCGCTGTGGATGAAGGCGAGCGTTTCGCGCATGCCGGTCATGCTGCGGCTTTGTACGCCCATTTGGCACATGCGGCCGAGCTTGCGCGCCCATTGCGTCATCACGCGCCCTTCATGCACGTTGTGGCTGCACGGCTTTTCGACGTACACGTCTTTGCCGGCCTGCATGGCCCACACCGCCATCAAGGCGTGCCAGTGGTTCGGCGTGGCGATCGAGACGGCGTCGAGGTCCTTCTTCTCCAGCAGCTTGCGCACGTCCTGCACATACTCGGGCTTATGAGCCAAGTCTTTAAACTTGCCGACGTGTTTCTGGTACGCATTCGGATCGCAATCGCAAACGGCCACGACGTCGACGTCCGGGTTCTTCAACCATTCGCCGAGATGCGAACCGCCTTGGCCGTTGACGCCGATTACCGCGACGCGGAGCTTGTCGTTGGGGCCCGGCGTGCGCGCGGGTGCGGCTTCTTCGGCGGCGGTGAACTTGAGACCGGAGCCGGCCGCGAACGCCGCGGCGGCGGCTTGAAGGGCACGTTCGACAAAATCGCGGCGATGGAGAAACATGGCAAAGCTCCGTACGGTGGGGCTGTGAAAGTGTGCGGCAAGGCAAAAGGCGGACAGTTATCCTAAGCGAAACGAAGCGGGCAGGCAGCACCCGAGGGAGGCAAAATATCGGCTGCCGGCGGCGGAATCGAGGGGCTTGGGTCCCGTCGCCTTTTCTCGTCCGGTGCCCCCGAATGGGGCCCGGCACCTAGCGAATGTGCCGGTTGTAACGCGGCCCGGGCGGCCGGCTCGCCAATTTCCGAGGGGCGGGGCCGACAAAAATGCTATGGAACAGAGGTACCCGATGGTTGCCGAACTCCGCCCCTGCGTTGCGCGCCGGGCGGCGGCAACCTCGCGGCCGTTGCCGCGTGTCGTCAGAATCTCCGTCGGTGGTTCGGATCGTCCATGTTTTTCATTCTCTTACTAGCAGCGACCGGACTCCTCGTCACCAGCGCGGCCCTCGACAAACGCATGTCGGCGACGGCGGCGGTGATGCTGGTGTTGTTAGCGCCGTGCTGGATCTATACCGATATCGGCGCGATCCGCATCGACGTGCGGATGGGCATCGCCTTGGTCTACCTGGCGTGCGTCGCTCTGCATCCGCAATCGTCTTACCGGCTGCGTTTCGTCGCCGCCGACTTTATCGTCCTGGCGCTGATCGCGGCGCAGATCACTTCGGAATTCCTCACCAGCGCAACGGCGGTTTCCGTGACGCCGGACATCATCTTGCAATGGGGCGTGCCGTACCTTTTCGGTCGCATCGCTTGGCGATCGGCGGAAGACCAAAGCCGAAACTTCGGCGCGCTCGTCACCGTGTGCGTGGTACTGAGCGCGTGGGCGGCGATCGAGTCGATTACGCGGATCAATCCCGTCGGCAAGCTGCTCGGCTTCGACGGCTCGATCCAAGCCATGACCGACCTGCGTTGGGGCCTGCGACGCGCGGAAGCGAACCTGACGCACCCGATTTTCTTCGGCTTACAACTCGCGATGCTGTTCCCCTTCTCCGTGGCCGCGGCCCGCCAAAGCCGCGAAGGGCACGGCCCGGCATGGTGGCGGTATGTGCCGTGGATCGTCGGCGCGGGAACGTTCTTCAC
>CAZWDN010000202.1:0-9812 GCA_964633125.1 uncultured Pirellula sp.
TGCCGCTGTAGCAATACGATTGATTGATGTTCGCAAAGGCCTGTCCGACGTCGGCAAGTTCGGTCACGACGCTATCGCGAACGCTCTTCAAACCGACGATGACACCGAGCACGAGGATCGTCGCGACCAGCATGATTTCCGCCGAAACCACGGCACCTAGTTCCTCATTCCACAAGCGGCTAATGGTGGTCTTCATCTCAGCGTCTCCCCGTTCTTAAGTGAATTGTTCGACACGAGTTGATTCGCTCGGCGTCTCTCAAGCACCGCTCGCCCCGTGGTGAATGAAGTACAAAGCACGACCTATGCCGTAAGCATCACAACGGCGCGCATTAAACCGTCGGGCCGGCACGTAAACCGTTAACGGGCACGCACTTTCGGAATCGACGAATTGCCGTCCCGGCAGTTTTCCAGGCATCGACGTGGAAAAGCCACGATGCCGCGATGCAACAATGAGGCGTCACCATGTTGCCAAGACCACGTTCGACGATGCGAGTTCGCCTGCACAACCGCTAAAGGCGGTAGAGTTTACTCAAGCCTCACGGTCGACGTATCCGATACCAACGACAGACGAGTCGTCTTGCCGTTCTCGAGACCGGATCCATGCGCCGCCGCACTTTCCATCGCCTACTCGCCGTCCCGACGCTGCTTACCTGCGCAGCTTTCGCGCCGGTCGCAACCGCCGAACAGCCGGAGGCGCTTTTTACGCACGAGACGGCGTTCGCCATTCCGTTCGAACTGGAAGCCGAACCGGGGCAATCGGCCGAGGCGCGACTATTCGTTTCGACCGACCAAGGGAAGTCTTGGAAGCTGTTCGGTCGCGTGCAGGCTCCCGTCGAGAGTTTCGAATTCCGCGCGGAGGGCGAAGGAGAGTACTGGTTTGTCGTTCGTACGGATACCGCCACCGCCGAGTCGTTGACTATTGAACGGCCGTCGGCGGAACTTCGCGTGATCGTCGACACGACGCCGCCGAAACTCGAAGTCATCGCCGTTCCGAAGGCGGACGGCACCCTAGATATCCGCTGGAAGACCGACGACGCCCAACTGGCGGCGGAACCGCTCAAGATCACCTACCAACTCGCCGGCACCGGTCCGATGGTCCCGCCGCGCGAGGTAGAAGCCGCTCGCACCAAGCGGCAACTCGACAAACATTCCGGTTCGGGCGAGTTTCAATGGCGTCCGATCGTGACCGATCGTCAAATCGTGCTTCGCGCCGAAGCGCGTGACGCCGCCGGCAATCTCGCATCGCAAGAAATTCCCCTCGGGACGCTCGCGAAGAATTCCGCACCGCTTGCGACGCCGCTCTCGCCGGCCGCAACCGCGAATTCCTCTCCCGCCGTCAATTCGGGAGTCGCGCCGCCGATGTCGCTGCGCGATCCGGCAAAGCCGCTGATGGTCAACTCCGCCTCCTTCGAACTCGACTACGACGTCGAACGTGCCGCGGCCGCCAACGTCACCAAAGTCGAAGTGTGGGGAACGCGTGACGACGGCCGATCTTGGGTTTTGCTGGGAACGGACGAAGATCGACAAACTCCCTGTTCGGTAAACGTCGACGCGGCGGGCATGTACGGCTTTGCCATCGTCGTGGAAGCGGCGGGAGGATTGAAGGGGACGCCGCCCCAACCCGGCGACGCCCCCGAGATTCGCGTCGGCGTCGATCTCACTGCGCCGCTGGTGCGACTCACGACCGCGGAACCGGATGAGAAGAACAGCCCCTGTCGGCTCAAGATCCATTGGGATGTTCAGGAAGAACACCTCGGACCACAGGCGGTGACGTTGTCTTATGCCGCGGGCCCGCAAGGGCCCTGGTTGCCGCTGGCACAAGGCATCCCGTCTTCCGGTTCGCACGTTTGCGAGTTCTCGCCGCACGGACCGGACTTGGCTTATCTAAAGATTGACGTTCGGGACGAAGCGGGAAACGTCGGCACTTATGCCACGACGATGCCGATTCCGATCGAGAAGCGGAAAGTACAGATCTCGTTTGCCGGAGCCGTGACGGACGACGGATCGACGACGAAACCGAAATGGTTTCACGTTCTCCGTTAGCTGCGGGCAATTCGTGCCGTTTTGAATCGGCGACTGCGTACGAGATGACGAGTGTGACGGGACTTGGATTGGCACCATGAAGTCGGGTGCGATTGTTTCGGGGGAGCGCGTGCATGCAAGTTAGTGTTCAACGCTGGTTGAGTGCGCTGGGAGTTTGCCTATTGGCAAGCTCTGCATCGGCGCAGCAATTCGCCGCGGGATATCCCGGTGCGAACCCGGCGGCGCCGCGCGGAAGCTACTACGCGCAGGTCGCGAGCCAAGCCGCGGGAAATACCGGATTCGGCAATCCGTATGCGCCGGCAAGTTCCACCGGCGCCGCCGCGTCCGCCGTAAACGCCGCTCCCCGGAGCATGGCGAGTCCTCCTTTCATGCCGCTTCAGTTTCCCGCTCGGCAAGCCGCCCCCGCCTACGTTCCCCAGCAGACACCTGCGCCGACCGCCGCGAAGACCTATCGGACCATCTCGCCGCTCAACGGCGTGCAATCCGTGACGTGGCAGCAACCGCGCTCGATTATTCAAGGCGGCGCGCCCGCCGCAGCCGGCACGACCGCCGCGTACGCAGCACCCGCGCAAGGCGCCGCCTATCATGCCGCGCTCCTCACGGCGGCAAACCAGCCGACGCTTGCGCCTCCTCAGCCCGACGGTACTTCATTCGCCGCGACACAGCCGAACGGAATGATTCCGACTGCTCCGACCACGGGCGGGGCGTTCGGTGCTCCCCTGCCGCAAGGAGCGCCCGGCATCAACTACCCCGGGACAATCACGCCCGGTTTCGCCGGCCAAGGAATGACGACCCAAGACATGGCGCCCGCGGGCGCCATGCCCGGCGGCCCGGCATCGATGTGGCGTTCGCCCGTCGCCGGTCCCTCCACATTCGCGGGACCGCAAGGCGCATACACCGGCGCCCCGGCCATGGGTGCCGCGCCATATGCCGATCCCGGCATTTCCGGTCCCGCGTACGAAGGCATGTTTCAGGAAGGGGAAGCCCCGGCGACTTCCAACTGGTTTCAGGTTCCCGGAATGTCGGGCATGGCCGGCGCAGGATGTCCGAATTGCGGACCGTGGTTCGCATCGCTCTCGGGCCTCTACATGACGCGCGACGTGCCGAATAACGTCGGCGTCGCGTACATGAATGCCGTCCCCGAAATCAGCGTGCTCAATTCCGAGCAAGCCGGCTTCGATTGGAAAGGGGGCTTCGAGGCCCGCTTCGGTCGCATGATCGGCGCCAATTCGGCTCTTGAGGTCGACTACTGGTATCTCGATCCCTCGGGCTCTTCCATGGCGGTGCGCAGCGATCTGAACGACATCAGCTCGCGGCTCGACATGCAGAACGTTTTCTACCAGGGCGCACCGCTCAGCGTCATTTACAACAACTCCCATGAGCAACGGATCTCGCGCTCCAACGATTTCCAGAACCTGGAACTCAATCTTTGGCAGCAAGCGCTGCAAGTCGATCCCGGCGCTCGCTTCGGCATGTCGTTCTTCAGCGGCTTCCGCTACTTCCGCTATCGCGACACGTTTGAGTATGGCGCGGTGCAGGCCGGCGCGGAGTTTGCCGATAACAACGTCGCCACACAAAGCTGGTACCACATTCGAGTCCACAACCATCTCATTGGTTGGCAACTCGGCGGGCGCTTCCAGGCTTACGTCGGCCAACGGCTGCGATTCTTCGCGGTGCCCCGGGCCGGCGTCTTCGCCAACGCCATCACCCAACAACAAGATTTGTGCATGGTGATCAATCTGCATTCATCGAAAACCGACGTGACGCTGCTCGGCCAAATCGAACTGGGAGCCGCCTATCAGATCTTCGACTGTTGCAGCATCTTTGCGAGCTATCGAGCAATCGCCGTCGGCGGCCTCGCCAATGCCGACGATCAAGTCGCCCGCACGTTTACCTCGCAACCGGACATGGCTCAGATCAACTCATCCGGCAGTTTAATCTTGAGCGGCTTCAATATGGGGCTGCAGTACCAATTCTAGAATAACGCGACGTACTAAGACGCTTTCGCACTGCACGGCTTCGGGGGAAGGACCTTGCAACCGCGAATCGTCGACTAGGCTCGAGCCGTGAACGGAGACGTTCGCGGCTCGAGCTCTTTTATTGCGCGGCCCACGGTCGGCAATCAACGTCTATTCCCACTCGATCGTCGCAGGCGGCTTCGAGCTGATGTCGTAGACCACGCGGTTGACGCCCTTCACTTCGTTGATGATCCGCGTCGAGATGCGGGCCAGCAGATCGAAGGGGAGTCGGCTCCAGTCGGCCGTCATGAAGTCTTCCGTGTTCACGCAACGCACGGCGATCGCTTCTTCGTATGTGCGAGCGTCGCCCATCACGCCGACGCTCTGCACCGGCAACAACACTGCGAACGCCTGTGACGTTTCCCGATAGAGCCCCGCCGCTTTGATTTCGCCGACGACGATGGCATCGGCTTCGCGCAGTTTTTCCAAACGAGGACGGGTAATTTCGCCGAGGCAACGCACCGCCAGGCCGGGCCCCGGGAACGGGTGACGCCAGACGATCTCTTCTGGCAGCCCGAGTTCGAGGCCGAGGGCCCGAACTTCGTCTTTGAACAAATCGCGAAGCGGCTCGATCAACTGAAACTGCAAATCTTCGGGCAGCCCGCCGACGTTGTGATGCAGCTTGATTGTGGCGGCCGGGCCGTCGGCGGCGGCGCCGCTTTCGATCACGTCTGGATAGAGCGTTCCCTGAGCGAGGAACACGGCGTCTTTGATCTTCGCCGCTTCGTCGCCGAAACAATCGATGAACATGTGCCCGATGCGGCGGCGTTTCTCTTGCGGATCGGTGATTCCGGCGAGCCGGTCGAGAAAGCGAGCTTCGGCCTTCACGACGTGCAGGTCGGTCTTGAAGTGTCCGGAGAACTCGCGCACCACGGCCGATTCTTCGTCCTTACGGAGCAGGCCGTTGTCGACGAGGATGCACGAAAGTTGTTCGCCGATGGCCCGCGACAAAAGTGCCGCGACCACGGACGAATCGACGCCGCCGGACAGCCCGCAGATCACGCGTTTGTCGCCGATCTTCTCGCGAAGATTCTTAATCGTTTCCTTGGCGAAGTCCTCGATCCTCCACGTGCCGCGGCACCCGCAGATGCGTTTGAGGAAGTTGCCGAGAATCTGTTTGCCGAGCGGCGTGTGCGTCACTTCCGGATGGAACTGCAAACCGTAGAACGGCAGCTTCGCATGCCGCACGGCCGCAATGGGACAAGTCCCCGTCGCGGCGAGAGGCTGGAAGTCGCCGGCGACGCGCGACACCTGATCGCCGTGGCTCATCCAGACTTCGATCTCGCCGGGCACATCGGCGAAAAGTTCGCTCGCCGCGTTGGTCACTCGAATCTGCGCCCGACCATACTCCCGAGCCGGCGCACTTTCGACTTTGCCGCCGAGCGATTCGCACGCGAGTTGCATGCCGTAGCAAATGCCCAGCACCGGAATGCCGAGTTGAAAAAGGCCCGCATCGCACTTCGGAGCCCCGTTTTCGTAAACGCTGGAGGGTCCGCCGGAGAGAATGATTCCTTTGGGATTAATCTCGCGGAGGCGGTCGGCCGTGATATCGTGCCGCACGATCTCGCAGAAGACGTTTTGCTCGCGAACTCGACGGGCGATGAGCTGCGCATATTGCGAACCAAAGTCGAGTACGACGACTTTTTCATCGACCAATCGCGACACGTTGGGAGCTTTCTCAACAGTACCGGCTGCCATAACTCGTTCTTCCCTGAAAACAAAGAACCCGTCGGCTTGAAGCAAGGCGACGGGAACCAAACCGGGATTATAGAATTCCCCGCCCCCGCAAGCTAGCGGCTCGCCGCGGCCGATTGCCGCTGTGTAAGTGCATAAGTACGATAAGGTTCGGCACCCACCGGCTTCGGCCGCCACGCTTACCCCACGGACTTCTCGTGCTTATTCTGCTTACGAACGACGACGGCATTTACGCTCCCGGCATTCGGGCCCTGGAGAAGGAATTACGGCAGATTGCCGAGGTTTGCGTCGTTTCGCCCGCCGTCGAGCAGAGCGGGGTAGGGCACTCCGTCACGTTTCTCAGCCCGATCGTGGTCCGGGAAGAATTCGAAAACAACAAGCCGCGGGGCTGGGCCGTCGAAGGAAGTCCGGCCGATTGCGTGAAGCTCGGCCTCTTTGAATTCTGCACGCGCAAGCCCGATTTGGTCGTCAGCGGCATCAACGGCGGGCTCAACGCCGGAATCAACGTGCTCTACTCCGGCACCGTGGCCGCCGCCATCGAGGGGGCATTCTTCGGGCTGACCAGCGTGGCGGTAAGCCTGGAATACACGGAACATGCGGAATTCTCCCAAGCAGCAGTCTTGGCGCGGAAGGTAATCCTGCAAATTCTGGAACAGAAGGGGCCGGAACCGCAGTTGTTCAATGTGAACATCCCGACCGCGGCCCTGGCCGGTACGCCGGAAGTGAAGATCGTGCCGATGGGGCTCGATCGCTACGGCGAAGCGTACGAAAAGCGAATCGATCCGCGCGGCCGTGCGTACTATTGGGCCACGAACGATCCGCCTCCGCAGCCTGGTGAAACGGAAACCGACCTGACGGCCTTATCAAAAGGTCACGTAACCGTAACACCTTTAGATTTCGATCTCACAAAACACAAATACTTTTCGCAGATGATGAGTTGGAAATTCCAACTCTGACCGCTGCGAACCGCCCGACCATACGCCGAGTTCGCAACGGCCGCACCTCGCCTTGCAAGGGGATGGAGCCATGCGAACGAAGTTTACCGCCACGATGATTCTGCTGGTGCTGGTTAGCGGTTGCGAACCCCCTGCGGCAAAAACGCCGCAAGGCGCGGCACCCCAACCGGCGCCGCCGCCGGTTCCGCAGTTCGCGCCGCGCGTCGTCGCGAACGGCCAAGCGGCGAAGACCGACGCGACAAGCGACATTCCGGCCCACGTCACGACTTCCGCCGTTGCCGCACCCGGCATGGTGCGCGAACAAGCGACGTCGGCCCTCACCGCCAAAGGAAAATACACGGTCGACATCGCCCTGACGCCGGTCAGCGCGTACTTCACCGTTAAAGATCAGGTCGTGTTTCAGTTCCAAATTCCCAAAGCCCTGGAGTACTACGAATTGGCCAACGGCCGCAAGCCGCGAACGTATGAAGAATTTCATCGCGAGGTGATCGAGAAGAATCGGATTCAACTCCCGGAACTCCCCCCGACGCATCGCTACTTCTACGATCCGGACACCGCGGCGTTATTAGTCGAACATCCGGCGACCGGTTCCCCCAACTGATTGCCTGCGTTCGACGCGAACGGCTTCCTCCCCGAAGCCTTGCTTGACGACTCCCCTGATTGCGACAACTTGAGACTCCCCTGATGAAACGCACATTACTTGCGGCGGCTTTGGTCGTCGCGGCCGTGCTCGGCGCGTCCCCCCGCGCGGAAGCCGGCAGCCCGATCTTTGAACGATCGTATTACAGTCATGCCCCGGCCAAGCAGGTGGAAGTCGGACCGCAAGCGCATCGCGCGCCGATCGGCCCGGCGTTCTCCCGGCCTCAAGGTTTCGCCGTCAACAGCGGCTTCCGCTTGCAGCGGAGCATGATGCGCGTCGGCGGCCAGATCGTCGACCAGACGTACAACTGGGACAGTTGGGTGCAAACGTCCGGGAAGTACTAATCGCTTCCGGAGGGTTACGCCGATGCGCTAGCCGCGCTTGGGGCGCGGAATCCTCGCGCCGCCTCCTTTGCCTTTGCCGCGGCGCCCTTTTCCTTCCGATGGCGACTCCGACACGACCGTCGTCGGCTTCCCCATGTGCCCCTTCATCTTTTCGATCCGGTCGCGAATGCCCGCCGCTCGCTCAAATTCCAGCGCATCGGCCGCGGCGAGCATCTCCGCTTCCAACTCGGAGAGGTATTCTTCCGTGATGTATTGCGTTTCGTCGGTCCGTCCGACCGCCGCATTCGCCTCGGCGTGGGCCATCGCCACGGATTCAATTCCCTGACGGATCGCCTTACGCACCGTCTCGGGCGTGATGCCGTGCGTCTCGTTGTACTCCTGCTGCAACTTACGCCGACGTGCGGTCTCTTCGATGGCCCGCTGCATCGAATCGGTCACCTTGTCGCCGTAGAGCAGCACTTTGGCGTTGACGTTCCGGGCCGCGCGGCCGATCGTCTGCATGAGCGACGTTTCGCTCCGCAAGAAGCCCTCTTTGTCGGCGTCGAGAATCGCCACCATCGACACCTCGGGCAAGTCCAACCCTTCGCGCAACAGGTTCACGCCGACGAGCACCTCGAAGCGTCCTTCCCGCAAATCGCGCAAATGCTCGACGCGCTCGAAGGCGTCGAGTTCGCTATGGAGCCATTTGCACTTTACGCCTTGTTCGGTGAGGTAGTACGAAAGGTCTTCGGCCAGCCGCTTGGTGAGCGTCGTCACGAGCACGCGCTCGCCCACGGCGGAGCGAAGTTTGATTTCGCTTAACAAGTGCGGCACCTGTCCGCGGGCCGGCAACACTTCAATCTCCGGATCGAGCAATCCGGTCGGGCGAATCACCTGCTCGACCACTTCGCCGCCGGTCTTTTCCAATTCGTACGGCCCGGGCGTCGCGGAAACGTAAACCGCCTGTTTCCACTTCTGCTCCCATTCGCTGAACTTGAGCGGACGGTTATCCAGCGCGCTCGGCAGCCGGAACCCATGCTCGACGAGCGTCGTCTTTCGACTTTGGTCCCCCGCGAACATGCCGCGGATCTGCGGAATGGTCACGTGCGATTCGTCGACCACGAGCAAAAAGTCGCTCGGAAAATAATCGAAGAGCGTTTCCGGCGACGCCCCTGGCGGCCGGCCGCTAAGCGGACGGCTGTAATTCTCGATGCCGGGGCAGTACCCGACTTCCATCATCATTTCGATGTCGAACCGCGTCCGCGCGTTGAGCCGTTGGGCTTCCAGCAACTTGCCGGCGTTGCGAAGTATTTCCAGGCGATCGGCCAATTCTTGTTTGATCGAGTCAATCGCCTGCTCGATGCGAGTTTCCGGCAGTACGAAGTGCTTCGCCGGATAAATAAAGAGCTCGTTTTGCGGCTGGATCGTCTCACCCGTCGTCGGGTTGATAAACGACAACGATTCGACCTCGTCGCCCCAGAACTCAATCCGATAAGCAAACTCCTCGTACGCAGGCCAAAGTTCGACGCAATCGCCGCGGACGCGAAACTTCGTGCGCTCGAACGAATAGTCGTTGCGCTCGTATTGAATCTCGACCAGTTTCGCGAGCATCTCATCGCGGTCGACTTGCTGGCCGCGCACAAGCGAAACCATCATTGCTTTGTAATCCTCGGGCGAACCGAGGCCGTAGATGCTTGAGACGCTGGCGACGATGATCGTATCGCGTCGACTCACCAACGCGCTGGTGGCGGCCAAACGCAGTCGGTCGATCGCTTGATTGATCGAAGCATCTTTCTCAATGTAGATATCGCGCTGCGGAATATACGCTTCCGGCTGGTAGTAGTCGTAATAGCTGACGAAGTAATGCACCGCGTTGTGCGGGAAGAACTCCTTGAATTCGCCGTAAAGCTGCGCGGCCAGCGTCTTGTTGTGCGACAGCACGAGCGTCGGCCGGTCGACCTGCTGGATAACGTTCGCCATGGTGAACGTCTTACCGGAGCCGGTAACTCCCATGAGCACCTGTTCACGGCGACCGGCATTGAGGCCCGACACGAGCGATTCGATGGCCTGCGGCTGGTCGCCCGCCGGCGGAAACGGACTCACGAGATCAAACGGCACGCACGACTCCTTCGGGGAA
>CAZWDN010000203.1:0-9724 GCA_964633125.1 uncultured Pirellula sp.
CTTAGTCCTTAGCGAGCCGGAAGCGTCTGCGACCGGAGTCTTGTGTTCGAATCGTTCGCCATACCGCTGCTGGGCTTCGTCGCCAACCCGATGATCTTGGGTTGGTTGGCCGCCGCGAGCGCGCCGCTCATTATTCACCTGCTCAATCGCCGCAAATATCGCGAAGCCCCGTGGGCCGCGATGCAGTATCTTCTCGCGGCGATCAAGAAGAATTCGCGTCGCGTGCAACTGGAACAGTGGCTGCTCTTGGCCGTGCGCACGCTGCTGATCGTCTGCGCCGTGGCGGCGGCTGCGGAGCCGGGCTTTCGCGGGGCCGAACAACTCGTCGCCTCCGGCGAACGCGTACATCGCGTGATCGTCGTCGACGGTTCCTTTTCCATGAACTATCGCCCCACCGGCGAGCGCAGTTATTTCGAACAGGCCCAAGCGCTCGCGGCGCGCATCATCGAAAACGGCCGCGAAGGCGACGGTTTCAGCTTGGTGCTGCTCGGCACGCCGTCGAAAACGATCGTCGGACCGCCGCTGTTTCGCAAAGAGGAAGTTCGAACGATCGTGGAAGAACTCCGGCAACCGCACGGCGCCGGAAGCGTCGCGCAGTGCCTCAACGAGCTTGATCGGCTGCTCGCCAAGGCGCGCGAGTTGCATCCGCAAATCCGCCGCCGCACGGTCTACTTCATCACCGATCTCGGCAAGCAAACCTGGGAGCCGGCCGACGCCGCCCACGGCGTCGACGCCGTGGCGGAGTTTCAGTCGCGCTGCGAGCGATGGGGCGCGGACACCGCGGTATCGTTGATCGACGTCGGCGCGACCGATGGCGACAACGCGGCCGTCGTGAGCTTGGAAGCGTCGGAACCGTACGCGGTCGTCGGACTCCCCACGACGCTCCACGCCGTCGTCCGCAACTTCGGTCGGCAATCGCGGTCGCGCGTTCCGCTGTCGCTGCTGCTCGACGGCCGTAAGGTGGAAGAGCAATTGGTCGACCTTGAAGCCGGCGGCGAAACGACGGTCGTCTTCGAATACCCCGCGCAACATCCGCCTCGCGCGCCGGGCACTAGCGTTTATGAAGTCGAACTGGGGCCCGACCGCCTGGAGATCGACAACCGCCGCTATTTGGCGCTGGTGACGAAGCCGAATCTACGCGTGCTGGTGCTGCGCGAGCCGATCCTCACCGAGGAAGAAGAGTACGGTCTCGACAACCTGACGACGGCGCTGAAACTACGCCCCGGCGCCGACGTCTCCGGTCCGTCGCCGGTCGTGGTCGACGTCGAAAGCGACGAAGTGTTGCAGCGCCGAGAGCTCGCGGATTACGACTGCGTGTTCCTAGTCGACCTGAAGCGACTCACGCCGTCGGGCGCCAAGATTCTGGCGAGTTACGTGCGCGAAGGCGGAGGCCTCGTCACCTGGCTCGGCCCGCGCACCGATCCGGCCGATTTCAACAAGCTGCTCGCCGACGGCCCCGACCGCATCTTGCCCGCAAAGCTCGGCCCGATCATCGCCGAGCCGCAATACAAACTCAATCCGCTGAAGTACGAACATCCGTTGGTCGCCGAGTTTCGCGGCTCGGACCAGGGGAACCTGCTCAACACGCCCGTCTATCGCTACTACCGCCTCGATCTGAAAGACCGTCCGCAAACGCGCCGCGTGCTGGAATTTCTCAACGAAGCAAAAGACCCGTTCATCGTCGGCGAACCGATCGGCGTGGGCCGGTCGCTGTTGGTGACGACGGTGCCGCAGGCATCGTGGACGACGATGCCGCTCAGTCCCGGCTTTTTGCCGATCGTGCAAGAGTTGCTGTCGTATGCATCCGGCGGCCGCGCGGCTCGCGGCTCACGATTGGTCGGCGAACCGCTCGCGGGCGACTTCCGCCGTACGACCGCGTCGGCGCAGGTAACCGTGGTTCCGCCGACGACTGCGGACGACGCCGGGAGCGAAGTCGCCGCTCCGGCGCCGCAACCGTCCGGCACCGGCGCCGCGAAGCCGTCGCCGAAGAAGACGACGGCGACCGCGGAGATCGTACCGGCGGGCGACTTCTTTCGCTGGACGTTCGCCGACACGCGACTGAGCGGCGTCTACGCCGTAAACATCGCGGCCGCCGCCGACTTCACGGAGCGCTACGCCGTGAACGTCGACCCGCGGGAAAGTGCGCTCGTGAAATTGGCGCCGAATCGCTTGACGTCGCTCCCCTGGTCGACCGTGCCGTTGCACTACGCGACCGACCTGCAGGACTTCGCCGAGCCGGCGCAACAGTACGTCGCGTCCGGCGAGGCCAACCCGATTCATCGCTGGTTTCTTCTGGCGGCGCTGGCCGCGGCCCTCGGCGAAACGCTGCTCGCCGGCCGGGCGGGAAGGAGCCGCGGATGAACTTCGAGTGCCCCGCGTGGCTGCAAAGTTGGTTGGGCGTCGGCCCCGGCTCGACCGATGAATCCGTCGTCGGGCGCATTGAGATGCTGCGCCCGCTCAGCGCGACGTTGACGCTTCTCTTGGCGCTCGTCGCGATCGCCGCCGTCGCCTACTGCTATGCGCGGGCGAGCGAAGCCGGTCGCGCCTATCGGCTCGGCATGGCGCTGCTGCGGCTGGTCGTGATCGCCGTGCTCATCGCCATGTTGGGAGAGTTGAGCATTACGCTTCGTCGCGCCGGCTTGCCTGCCGTGGTCGTGCTCGTCGACGATTCGGAGAGCATGAACATCGCCGATCGATACGCCGATACGGCGTTTGTCGAACGTTTGAAAGAACGCATCAAGGCGGACCTGAAGAAACGCAAACCGAACGCCGGCGAAGCGTCCGCGGCTTCCGACGCGGCAGACGCCGCTCCGAGCCGTATCGAACTGGCCCGCATGTTGCTGTTGGAAAACGAAGCGACGTTCCTTCGCAACCTTTCGGAGCGTAACTATCAGATTCGCATGTTCGCGGTGAGCGACGCGGCCCGCATGCTGCCGCTCGACGACGAATCGCTCCGCCGCGAACTGGCCGATCTGCAAGCGGTCGGCAAGACCACGCGGCTCGGCGACGGCCTGCGTACGGCCCTCGACGAACTGCGCGGCCAGCCGATCGCCGCGGTCGTGCTCCTTTCCGACGGCGTGAACACGGCCGGCGCCGACCTGGCCGAGACGGCCGAATCGGCGGCTCAACGCAATATCCATCTCTTCACCGTCGGACTCGGCGAAACCAAGAAGGCCCTCAACATCGAGCTGACGGAACTCAAGGCCCGCGACTACGTGATGGTCAACGACCTCGTGAGCTTCGACTTCACGCTTACCGGCGCGGGGGCCGAAGGAAAGTCGGTCGAGCTGATCCTGCGCGAAGCCGATTCGCAAACGCCGCTGGCCAAGAAAACCGTGCAACTCGGTAAAGACGACGTCGGCCAAGCGGTTCGCCTGACGCATCGTCCGGAAAAAACCGGCTCGTTCCGCTATGTCGTCGAAACCAAGCCGCTCCCCGGCGAAGTTTCCGCCGCCGATAATCGACTCGAGACGACGATCGAGGTGCGCACCGACAAGATTCAGGTCTTGCTCGTGCAATCGTATCCGAGTTTCGAATATCGCTACCTGAAGCACATGCTTGGCCGCGACGAAACGATCCGTTTGCACTGCGTGCTGCAGGAAGCCGATCAGGACTATCCGCGAATCGATGCCTCGGTTTCGACCATCTTTCCCGTGACGCTCGCAGAGCTGCTCAAATTCGACGTGATCATTTTCGGCGACGTCGATCCGGAGTTTCTCGGCGCTTCGGCCGTCGGGCATCTGCGCGATTTCGTGCTGGAGAAAGGTCGCGGCATCATCTTCGCCGCCGGGCCGCGCTACATGCCTCTGGCCTATCGCGGCACGGCGCTGGCCGACTTGCTGCCGATCGATTGGACGCGCACGGCATCCGCCGACGACGCCTCGCCGGCAAGCGACGGCACCTCCGTGCAATTGACGCCGGACAGCTTGGAAGACCCCGTCTTTCAACTAGCCGACACCAGCGACGAAACGCGCAAAGTCTGGGAAAACCTACCGACGCTCTATTGGGTTCTCGAAACCGAAAAACGCAAGTCGGCGCAAGTGATGGTCGAAACCAAAGACGCGCGCTCGCGCGACGGCGCGCCGCTGCCGCTCGTGCTGTTCCAACGCGCCGGACGCGGCATGGTCCTCTTCCACACGACGGACGAAACCTGGCGCTGGCGCCGCCGCATCGGCGATCTCTACTTCGCCCGCTATTGGGTCCAAGCGCTCCGTCAACTCGCCACGGCCAAGGGCAGCGGCAAGCCGGCGGTGTTGCGCGTCGCCAAAGACGAATACGACGTCGGCAAACCGGTCGCGCTCGAGGTTCGCTACCAAGACGAGCGCCTCGCCCCGGCCGACGGCAAGGTCGAAGTCGTGCTCGAAAGCGACGGTCGCCCGAACCAGACCGTGCAACTCGCCCGCCGTCGCAACCTGCGCGACCTGTTCGAAGCCGTGGTCTCGGGTCTGCCTGAAGGAAAATACCGTGCGCGTTTGGCGACCGCTTTGCCGCCGAGCGACGACGGCGCCGGAGCAAGCCGCGCCGCCGCGCCTCCCGCCGACGATTTCGTCGTGCTCTCCGCGCAAATGGAATCGAGTCCGATCGAAGCCGACCACGCCTATTTGGCGGCCGCGGCGACTGCCGGCAAAGGGGCGTTTTTCACCCTAGCCGACGCCGACGAGCTCTTTAATCGACTTCCGCGCGGCAGGCTTTCCCCCACGGAACCGCTCCCCCCGGTCGGCCTTTGGAACAAATGGTTCACGTTGCTCGTCTTAACGTTGTTGCTCGTTGCGGAGTGGGTTCTACGAAAACGGCGGGCGATGATATGATGAACCGCAAGGAGAACCGGCCATGCCTCATCCGCTGAACGTCAAGATCGGCGTACTGCGTCGCAAGGCCCGGCTGTTGCTGGTCGCACACGGCATCAGCTGCGCCGTGGCGATCGCGCTTGCGGCCGCCGTGGTCGCCGCCCTCGGCGATTTCGCCCTCCGCTACGAAGAGCCCGGCATTCGCTGGGCCTCGACCTTGGCCGTGGCGTTCGTATTCGCCTGGACGGTTTGGCGCTATTTCATCCCGTCGATTCGCTTCCGCCTCGACGACATCTTCCTCGCCCGTCAAATCGAGCGTCGCTTTCCGGAACTCCACGAACGTCTGGCCGGCGCCGTCGCCTTCTTGCACGAACCGATCGATGCGCCGAGTTCCGGCAGTCAACAGCTCCGCCGGCGCGTGATCCACGAAACCACGGAAGACGCGCTCCGTTTGCCGATGACGGAAATCACCCGCTCGAGTCCCGTCCTGCTTGCGCTTGGCGCAGCGGCGGCCGTCGTCGCGGTGACGCTCGCCCTGAGCGCGGCGCATCGCGAGTCGGCCCGCATCGCCGCGGCCCGCTTGCTCCAACCCTGGGGCGACGACGCCTGGCCGCAAACCAACAAGTTGAAAATCGTCGATCCGGTCACGCGGCTTGCTTACGGGCATCGTTTCCGCGTCGAGGTCGTTGATGCATCCGGCGAACCGATCGACGGCGACGTCGCGTTGCTCTTTCGTCGACAAGATCCCGAGGCTCCGGTCGAACGCCTGGTCATGCGTCCGGAAGCCGGCTCTTGGAGCGTCGAACGGTCGAAAGTCACGCACGATTTCTCCTACCGCGTCATCGGCGGCGACGACCGCTCCATGCCGTGGATCGACGTGCAAGTCGTCGAGCCGCCGGTCGTCCGCGAGATTCAATGGAAAGTCGCGTATCCCGCTTACGCCCATTGGCAACCGCTCGATACGGGCAAGCGTCCCGGCGATCAAAACGTCTTCCCTTCGGCGCTCCCCGCCGGCTGCGTTTTGGAAGTCTCGGCCCGCACGAACAAGCCGATCCGTTCGGCCGTCTTGAAGCTCGACGGCGACCAGATCCTGCCGGCCAAAGTGTCGGACGACCGCCTAGGCTTCACGCTATCCGTTGCGGACGGCAACGCCTGGAGAGTCGCCAAGCCGCAATCCTACCGCTGGGAGCTCGCCGGCGACGATGGTTTCACCGGCGGCGACGACGTCCGACGTGAATTGCTCGTCGAGTCCGATCCGCCCCCGTGGGTCAAGCTGCCGTTGCCGCAAGCGACCCCCGAAGACCCGCGCGGCGACATCGTCGTCACGCCCCAAGCGACGGTCCACGTTCAAGTGCAAGCGGGCGACGCGCTGACGGTCCGCCCCGGCATTGCCTTGCGCGAAGTGGCGCTGCGTTACAATCGCTCCGACCGTTCGGCGGAAGGCGACGTCAGCCTGCCGCTGCACGCCGGCCCGCTCACGCTTGCGCCGGCGCTTGCCCCGGCCCCGCAAAGCCTGCGCGACGAAGAAACGCGCACCTTCGATTACGCTTGGGAACTCAAACCGCTGGAATTTCCTCCCGGGACCGTCGTCACGCTGTTTGCCGCCGCGAGCGACTACCAGCCGCAAGAGCGCACGAGCGAATCACGCCGCCTGCGCATTGTCTCGCCGGACGAATTCTTGGAACGGATGAACGATCGCCAACGAGCATTGCACGCCGAATTGAATCGGTTGCGCGCCAAACAGGCCGCCGCGCGCGAGCAAACCGACGCCGCCGGCAAGAAAGCCGCCGCGGAAGCCGTGCCCGACGCCCCAGCCGCGGATGCGCAGCGCCGCGAACTGGCCGACGCCCTCGACCTGCAACGCGAAGTCGCCGCCGGTCTCGGCGTCACGCGGAAATCGGAACAACCCTCGGCCCTTGCGAAGCAAAAGCCCGAAGGGGTGAAAGGTCGGGTCGAGTCGATGCTCGCCGACATGAAGGCCAATCGAATCGACAATCGCGAAGTCGAATCACGCCTGGCCGACATCGCCGGGGAATTGGACGCGGCCGAGCAGGACGCCAAGCCCCATGAAATCGCCGATCGCGTCGCCGAAGCGCTCAAGTCCGATGCGCGCGATCCCAAACAGCGGCAAGAAGCGAAGTCGGCGCTCGAACAGGCCGCCGAAGGGCAACAGAAAATGCTCGCCGCCCTCGACGCGATGCTCGACAACCTCTCGCAATGGGACGACTACGGCAAGTTCCACGAAGAGCTCGCTCAAGTCAAACGCGAGCAAGAGCAGATCAACGCCGAAACGTTGGAGCAAATGCGCAAGCAACTCACCAACGAAGGGAAGCCGGGCGAAACGGCCGAGCAACGCCAAGCCGCAGCGGCCCGTAAACGCGAAGAATTAGCCGAGCGCCAAACGACCGCCGCCCGTCGCTTCGAACAATTGCAACAAGACATGCGCCGCAATCGCGACGCCGGACAACAATCGGGCGCCGAAGCCCTCGATCGGGCCGTGCGCGCGGCCGAGGAAGCCAATCCGGCCGGCGCGATGCGTGACGCGGGCCAAATGCTGCGCGACGACCAACTCGGCAAGGCCCCGCAGCAGCAGCAAGAAGCCCTCCGTCGGCTCGGCGAAGTGATGCAGGCCCTCTCCGCGCAAAAGCTCGACGAACTCAATCGGCTCGTCGCCAAACTCAAGGCGGCCGAAAGCGAACTCGACAAGCTCGCCAAAGAGCAACGGGGCCTCCAGAAGAAGTTCAAAGACGCACGGCAGATCGCCGACGCGGCCGAACGTCAGAAGGAACTGCAACGACTCTCGCGCCAACAGCGCGAAGCCCAAAAGAAGACCGAGCAACTCGCCGAACAACTCAAACGCCTCAAGGCCCAACGCTCGGCAAGCCGCACCTCGAAGGGGAGCGAGCGACAGTCGGGCGCGAGCCAAGCCGGCGAACAAGGGGACTCTGAAACGGCCGAGGACAACGCGGAAGCCGCGGCCCGCGACCTGGAAAACGCGCAGCGCGAACTGGCCGAAGAACGCCGTCAGGCGGAAGACGACCTGGCGCGGGAAGCCGCCGCCAAGCTGCAGGACGATCTCAAAGCGTTCATCGCAAGGCAGCAGCACGTCGTCGATGAAATCAAGCGGTACGAATCGCTGCGGCAGACCGGCGCGCTGACCCGCGCGGGACAGATCGGCATGCTCGACCTGGCCGAGGAACAAGCGGGCCTGGAGCAGGAAACGCGCGACACGGCCGTGCGGCTCGGTTCGGCCGCTGCGTTTAAGCTGGCTCTCGAAGGGGCCGCGGCGGAAATGGCGCTGACGTCCCAAGCACTCCGCGAGCGCCGCACCGACGAACGCACGCAACGCACGGCCCAAAACGCGGTCCGCCGCTATCAACAACTGCTCGACGCCTTAAAGCCGCGACAAGCGCCGGCCGGACAGCAAGGCGGGGGCGAGGGGGGCGGCGGTCAAGGAGGTTCGGCGGGCGGAGGCGGCGGAGACTCCCCGACTTCGTTGGCGGAACTCGTGCTCATCAAGCTCATGCAGGAAGACGTCCACGCGCGCACGAAAGAGCTCGACGCGGCGCGCAAGCAAGGTCGGTTGCCGCCGGAAGAATCGGCCGAACTTGAGCGTCTCGGCGAAGAGCAAGGGAAGCTGGCCGATTTGCTGCTGGAACTTGTCGGCGAAGAAGAGGCGGAAGGAAAACCGGCGGAGCCGAGCCTGGAACTTGACGATCTCGATCTCGACAAGCCGCGACAAAAGCCGGCCGACAAGCAACCTGCGGCTCCCCCGGCCACGGGAGAAACCGAATGAAACGCAGTCGCCTAAAAACCATCATCGGCTTGCTCGCGCTAACGCCGCTCAGCTTGGGGCGGGCGGATCACGCGTTGGCCGCCGACGCCGGCAAGAACGCACCTCCGGCGGCGAAGAAGCCGAAAGCTTCGTCGCTCGACGACGAACTGTTTCAGGACCTCGATCTCGGCAAGAAGCCGAGCTCCGAAGACTCCGCAAAAAACAAAACCCCGCCGGCCGGCAAAACGCCCCCGGTCGCGCCGCCGAAGTCGACGTCGCCGGGCCCCGGCGCAAGCGGCGGAGAGGCGCAGCCCGGCGGATCGTCGCAGCCCGGCCGGCCGGCTCCCCCCGCCAAACGGAGCGCCCTCGATGAGGAACTGCTCCGACAACTCGGCGGCGACGAAGCACAACCGAAAAAGCAGCCTCCCAAGCAGCAAGGCTCCGGCGGGGGCGCTCCGCGCGGCCAGGAAGCCGATTCCGATAATCCGTTCATCAAGCTCAGCCGGCAAGTGCGCGACGCCGAGCGCCGCCTCAAGGAAGCCGACTCCGGCGAGCAAACGCAGGAAATGCAGCGCAAGATCGTCGACGACCTGGACAAGCTCATCGCGCAGATCGAAAAGCAGCAGCAACAGAAATCGCAGTCGCAATCTCAATCGAAGAAACCCAACGCTCCGCAACAAGGCAAACCGCAGCAGGCGAAGCAACCCAAGCCGGGAAATCAGCCGGGACAAGAAGCCGAAAAGCCGACCGACAGCGGCGACCAACTCGCAAGCCGCAAGAATGAAAAGCCGACTTCGGGCAAATTGCAGGACATGCTCGAAAAGGTCTGGGGCGAACTCCCCGAGCGGCAGAGGCAAGACGTCATGCAAGCGTCTTTCGACGACTTTCCGGCCAAGTACCAGTATGTGATCGAAGAATACTTCAAGACGCTGCTCAAGCGCCAAGACTAGCCGCACGTCTCGCCTGAATACTATGCGACCTAACCATATCCCACCCTCGCCGACACCTTCGCGACGCGACTTCCTCCGCGCCTGCGGCGGAGCTGCGGCGATGTTCGGCGCCGGACTTACCGATGCGCGCCGGCTACGTGCCGCGGACGAGAATCCCGAACTCTCCGCCGGCGACATGATCACTCCCGAGGCCGATCAAGCGATCGAACTCG
>CAZWDN010000204.1:0-9628 GCA_964633125.1 uncultured Pirellula sp.
GATCGATCTCCGCGACGTCGCCGAAGCCGGCCAACTCGCAAGTGCGGGCCGCGCGCTGGAGCGGGCTCGTGAAGACCTTGGCCACCGACAACGCTTTCAGTCGGGCGCGCATCTGCCGCGCGTCGTGCTCACCCCGTTCGGTGAGCGGCAGATCGGTCAGGCCTGTATGCTGACCGGTGAGGCTCCAGGCGGTCTCGCCGTGCCGAACCAAATAAACCAGCGGCAACGCGTCGCTCACGGCACGCCTCCCCTCTCGACCGGAGAGATTCCGCCGGAGTCGAGCGCTCGGCGCAGTTCGGTGGGGCTGATGTTGCCGCCGCTGAGAATCAGCACGACACGCCGGCCGCGTAGCACGTCGCGCATTCGCAAGGCCGCGGCCAACGGGGCCGCGCCGGCCGGTTCGGCCAGCGTCTTCGCATGTTCCAGCAACAAGCGTACGGCGCGGAACAGTTCGTCGTCGTCCACGAGCAGGCAGTCGTCGAGATGGCGCTGCAGCAAGCGCTGCGGCAATTCGAAGGGGGCTCCGGTCGCCAAGCCGGCGGCCGCGGTGCGAATGGGGGCCGTGCGCGGCGTGCGATCGCGCCAGGTGAGCATCGCCGCCGGCGCGCCGGTCGCTTGCACGGCGACCACCTCGGTGCGCGGGCTCAAACTCTTCGCGACCAACGCACAACCGGCCGCGCCGCTGCCGCCCCCTAGCGGCACGATGATCAGATCGGGCGGCGCCGACGCATCGAACACTTCCAGCGTGTGCACGGCGACGCCGGCGATCAACAGCGGCTCGTCGCCGGAAGAGATGAAGCGCATGCCGTCGCGATCGCGCAAGGCTTCGGCGTGCCGTTTTGCTTCTTCGAAGTCGGCGCCGGCGAGCACCACCTCGGCGCCGTAGCCGCGCATCGCCGCGAGTTTCACGTCGGTGGTGTTCGTGGGCGCGCAGACGACCGCGCGCACGCCGAAGTGCCGGGCCGCGAAGGCGATCGATTGCCCATGGTTGCCGGTCGACGCCGTGACCACGCCGGCGCGGCGCTCGTCGCGCGAGAGATTCGCCAGCAGATTCACGCCGCCGCGCACCTTGAAGGCGCCGGTCGGCAGATAGTTCTCATGCTTCACGAGCAGATCGCACCCGAGCAATTCGCAGAGCCCGGGATGGCGATAGAGAGGCGAGGGGGCCAAGAGAGGACGAATCGTGCGCGCGGCCGAGAGTACGTCGTCGAGCGTCGGTGTCGGCAACTCGCTCATGGCTCTACTTCGTAGAATTCGGCGGCGTCGATTGCGGAGGCGTGCGCACGGTCGCCGTTAGGTGAAGTGCTCGACGCCGTCGGCCTTGGCGATGACGACGATTCCCTGTTCACTGATCGTGAAGCCACGCTGTCGATCCTGCTCGAGGTTGTAGCCGATCTCGATGCCCGGCGGGATATGCACCCCTTTGTCGATGATCGCCCGGCGCACCTTGGCGTGCCGCCCGACGTTGACCCCCTCGAACAAGATCGAGTCTTCGACGAGCGCATAGCTATTGATGCGGCAATTCGGTCCGACGATCGACCGCGCGACCGTGCCGCCCGAGACGATGGAGCCCATGCAGACGACGCTGTCGAGCGCTTGGCCGCGCCGCGCATCCTGCCCCTCGCCCGCGAAGACGAACTTCGGCGGGGGATACATCCCTTGGTAGGTCCGCAGCGGCCAGCTCGCGTCGTACAAATTCAAGAGCGGATCGATCTGCACCAAGTCCATATTGGCTTCGAAGTAGGCGTCGATCGTGCCGACGTCGCGCCAGTAGGCGTCGCTCTTTTTGTTCTCGTCGAGAAACGGATAGGCGAACACGCGATGCGAATGGATGATCGCCGGAATGATGCTGTGACCGAAGTCGTGCTTGCTGTCGTCGAGCGTCGCGTCGCGGCAGAGCTGGTCGAACATCACGTTGGCCGTGAAGACGTAGATGCCCATCGACGCCAAGCAATGTTCGGGATCGCCGGGGATGGTCTTGGGGTTCGGCAGTTTTTCCTCGAAGCCGACCACGCGATGCTCGGCGTCGACTTCCATGACGCCGAACGCCACGGCGTCTTCCTTGCGCACGCGCAGCGAGGCGACCGTGAGGTCGGCCTTGTTCTTGATGTGCTCCGCCACCAGCTTTTGGTAATCCATCTTGTAGATGTGATCGCCCGCCAGAATGACGACGTACTCCGGGCGTTCCTTCTCGATGGTGTAGATGTTCTGGTAGACGGCGTCGGCGGTGCCGAGATACCAGTTTTCGTCGATGCGCTGTTGCGGCGGCACGACGTCGATGAATTCGCCGAGTTCGCGGCAGAAGAGATGCCGCCAGCCGATGTTGATCTGCCGGTCGAGGCTCGCCGCTTTGTATTGCGTGAGCACCAAAATCTTGCGAATGCGGCTGTTGAGACAGTTGGAGAGCGTGAAGTCGATGATGCGGTAAGCCCCGCCGAACGGCACGGCCGGCTTCGCACGATCGCGCGTCAGCGGTTCCAATCGAGAGCCCTTGCCCCCCGCCAATACCACCGCCAACACGTTATCCATAGTGCTCGCTCCGCGAACCTGTCCGCCGACGCAGAGAACACGGGGTAAACGCCCGCAGCGCGACAGCCTCGTTATTTAACGCAGCCGAGGGTCGATTGGCAAGCGGGCGACCTTTGCGCCTACCGAAATGCTTCGGCAATACACCGCAACTGGATCGCGAGAAACGCATGAACTGTCGGACTTGTCAGGCGGCATCGCACCTATTTAAAAGCGCGACGTGCCGGCATGCTGCCGCTTGTTGAGATAGTCGAGCAACACGTCGCCCACGGTTTGGCTCGTATCGACCGGCACGCGTTCGATACGATTACGGCGGCACAGATCGTCGAGCGCGCCGTTGTGTCGGGCCAGCGCCTCCAAGTAGAGCGCACGGAGCTCTTCCGGCTGGGTCGTCAGTTCTTCCAAACCTTCCAAGCCGCGGAAGCGTACTTGGCCTTCGAATTGAAACACGAGTTCGTCGTGATGCAACACGTGAAACAGCACGACCTCGTGCCGTTGGTAGCGCAAACGCTGCAAGGCCGGCTCGAGCGCTTCCAAGTCGGTGAGGAAGTCGCTGAAGATCATCACAATCTGCCGACGCCCCCAACGGGCGACCAAGTGCTGCAAGCACTCCTCAAGCTTCGTCGTGCGGCGCGGCTGGAGCTTATCGATTTCTTCGGCAAAGCGAATGACCTGGGCCGGCGAATTGCTCGGCGGCACGGCGAACGCCACGCTTTCGTCGAGCGCGGCCAGCGAGACTTGGTCGCTCTGCGCCGTGACGAGCTTGGCGAGAATCACCGCCATGCGCGAAGCATAGAGCAGCTTCTGTTCGTCCCCTTCGCCGTAGCGCATGCTCTCGCTGAAGTCGAGCACGAGATGGCAGGTGAGGTTCGTCTCCATCTCGTATTGCTTGATGAAGAACTTCTCGCGGCGGTAGTACACGCGCCAATCGAGATGCCGCAGATCGTCGCCCGCCGTGTACTCGCGATGCCCGGCGAACTCGACGGCGAAGCCGGCCAGCGGCGACTTATGACTCCCCGCCAACATGCCCAGCACCAAACCGCGCGGCTCCAGCGACCGCTGCGCGAGCCGGCCGAGCGTTTGCGGATCGAGGTAACGGCTGAGGATGGAGTGCGACACGGTAGGGGGGAGGGCGGAAGGAGGAGGGGGGAAGGAAGACCAAAGCGTGCGCAGCTTCGTGCGGCGCCGACACGCTCATACTCCCACACGCGCCGGCAAGTCGCAACGGCGAAGCGGTTAGTAGTTTGCCGTTTTCGCGGCCGGCGTGGCGCCGAAGCCCTCGATCGGCGGCAGTCCGAGCCTGCGGCGCGCCTCGTCGAGTAGTTCGCCCGAGCGGCTCGAGCCGCAGCGCGTCACGCCGATGGCCCGCACTTCGAGCAGGGTATCCAAGTCGCGCACGCCGCCGGCCGCCTTCACTTGCGTCTTCGCCGGCGCGTGCTTGCGCATCAGCCGCAGGTCGTCGAGCGTCGCGCCGCCGGAGCCGTAGCCGGTCGACGTCTTCACCCAATCCGCGCCGAGCTCGCCGCAGATTTCGCAGAGGCGAATCTTGTGTTCGTCCTTCAGGTAGCAGTTTTCGAAGATGACCTTGAGCTTCGCGCCGGCGGCGTGCGTGCAGGCGACCACTTCTTGAATGTCGCGCCGCACGTAGTCCCACGCGCCGCTGAGCACTTGGCTGATGTTGCAAACCATATCAAGCTCGCGACCGCCGTCGGCCAGCGCTTGCTTCGCTTCGGCGACCTTGATCGCCGTGACGTGCCCGCCGTGCGGGAAGCCGATCACCGTGCTCGGCACGACCGTCGACCCTGCGAGCAACTCGGCGCACCGCTTCAGATAATACGGCTGGATGCAGACGCTCGCGCAATCGTAGGCCACGGCCAACCGGCAGCCGGCCTCGAAATCGGCCGTGGTCATCGTCGGGTTGAGCAACGAGTGATCGAGCATCTTGGCGACGTCGGCGTACGTGTAGGTCATGGGCCTGCCTGCGACGATAAAGTGCGAGTGTTCGCGATGGATTTCGCGATCGGTTTCATGGTGCCGATTCTAGCACAGCGGCTCGCCGCGGCCATCGTACCGACTTCGATTCGATTCCGTTGGCGCTCGGACGGCCCGCCGGCTATACTAAGCGGGCTCTCAGGCCCCACGAAAGGATTCGCATGTCCCGGCCGTTTACGCTCGTCGATCTCTTCTCCGGCGCCGGCGGTATGACGCTCGGCTTCACGAGGGCCGGATTTCGGCCGGTCTTGGCGGTCGAAAAGGAGCCTGACTTCGCCGCGACCTATGCCGCGAACTTCGGCCCCCACGTGCTGGCGGAAGACATCGCGACGATCGTCGACCGGGGGGGCCTGCGTCTTCCCGCGGGCGAACCGGTGAAGGCCGACGTCGTCATCGGCGGCCCGCCGTGCCAAGGTTTCTCGAACCTCACGGGCAACAAGGCCAACGACCCGCGCCGCTCGCTTTGGCGGTTCTATATGGACGCCGTCGAGTCGACCGGCTGCCAAGTATTCGTGGTCGAGAACGTGCGCAATCTGATCACCGCGCCGGAAGGGCGAGCGATTTTGCGCCGCGCGAAGCAACTCGGCTTTCACACGGCCGCCGGCGTGCTCTTGGCCAGCGACTACGGCGTGCCGCAGAATCGGCGGCGCGCCATTATCATCGGCTCGCGCTTGGGGCCGATCGAACTTCCGCAGCCGTGCGGCCCGCGACAAACGGTGCGGCAAGCGCTGCGCGGCATTCCGCTGAAGCCGAAACTGCGCGAACTCACCGCCCAACCCGCCACCGGGCCCGACTTGCACATCGCGCGGACGCCGACGGACGTCTCGCTGCAACGCTACAAACTCATTCCGCCCGGCGGCAATCGGTTCGACCTGCAACGCCTGGCGCCGGAGCTCACGCCGGATTGCTGGCTCCGCAAAACGGAGGGGGGGACCGATCTCTTCGGCCGGTTGCATTGGGACGAGCCGGCGCGGTGTACGATTCGTTGCGAGTTTTACAAGCCGGAGAAGGGGCGCTATCTCCATCCATCGGAGCATCGGCCGATCACGCATTGGGAAGCGGCCCGCCTGCAATCGTTTCCCGACGACTTCCTCTGGTGCGGCACGAAGATTCGGATCGCCGTGCAAATCGGCAACGCCGTGCCGCCGGTGTTTGCCGAGGCGATCGCCCGGCACGTGCGCAAACACTTGGAGGAACACGGCGTGCGGCCGGGCGCGGCGGAAAAGCGGCCGCGCACTCGCCGCAAGCCGGCCGGCGTGTAATAATCGCGGCGACGATCGTTCGGTCACCGGCCGCGCTCGCGTTCGACGCGGCCCAATGTTGTTTCGCCGGCTCCCACTCGCGCTTGAGTTTACATGCCCGCCGACTCCGCCCTCGTTCGCGTCTCCGGCATCCACAAGTTTTTCACGCGCGGCAGCGAGCGCGTCGACGTGTTGCAAAACCTGTCGCTGGAGGTGCCCGCCGCGGAGTTTCTCGGCCTGATGGGCCCCAGCGGTTCCGGCAAGACCACGCTCTTGAACCTCATCGCCGGGCTCGATTCGCCGAGCGAAGGCGAAATTTGGGTCGGCGATCAAGAAATCTCCGGCATGAGCGAAGCGCAGCTCGCGCGCTGGCGCACGCGGAGCGTGGGGTTCGTGTTTCAGTTCTATCACTTGATGTCGGTACTGAGCGCGTATCGCAACGTCGAACTGCCGCTGTTGCTGCTGCCGCTCTCGGCCGCCGAACGAAAGCGGCAAGTGCTCACGGCGCTCGAGATCGTCGGCCTGGCCGATCGCATCCATCACAAGCCGGGGCAGCTCTCCGGCGGTCAGCAGCAGCGCGTCGGCATCGCGCGGGCCATCGTCACCGACCCGACGTTGATCGTCGCCGACGAACCGACCGGAGATCTCGACGCCAAGAGCGCCGAAGAAATCCTCGATCTGTTGCAAGAACTCCGCGCGAGCCTCGGCAAGACGATCATCATGGTGACGCACGACCCGCGGGCAGCGTCGCGCGCCGATCGCGTGCTGCATCTCGAAAAGGGGCGCCTCGTCAACGAAACGCGCGCCGAGGCGTAAACGTCATGGGAAAACTGGCGCTGCTCGTGCTGCAGAACCTCGCGCGCAATCCGCTGCGCACCACGCTCACCGTCTTGGGGACGATGGTGCTGGTGTTCGTGGTGACGCTCGTCTGGTCGATCTTGGACTTTTTGAACCAAGCGACCACGGAAAAGAGCAACAACCTAAAGGCGATCGTTTCCGAACGGTGGCGGCTGCCGAGCCAGATGCCGTACGCCTACGCTCAAGGCTTGCGCGAGGCCGGCGCCACCGAGCCGGGCGACTATCGACCGATCGACTCGATGACGTGGTCGTTCTTCGGCGGTTCGCTCGACGAAAAGAAGCGGACGCGCGAGAACAGCCTGTTCGCGTTTTGCATGGAAGCGGAAAAGCTCACGACCATGATGGACGAGCTCGAGGACCTGCCGCCCGAGCAGAAAGCGGAATTCACGGCGACGGTCGACAAGCTCAAGCAGAATCGACAAGGCATCATCATCGGCCGGGAACGCCTGGCGGCGATCAACAAGCAAGTCGGCGAGCGCATCAACCTCTACGGACTCAACTACAAAGACATTAAGCTCGAACTGGAGATCGTCGGGCAGTTTCCCGACAGCCGCTACAACAACAGCGCGGCGATGAACGTCGAATACCTGCTCGGCGCGCTGGACGCCTACAAACGCTCGCATCAGGGAACGCCGCATCCGTTGGAAGATAAGTCGCTGAACTTGGTTTGGCTCCGCGTGGCCGATATGGCCGCTTTTCAAAAGGCCTCGGACCAAATCCTCGGCTCGCCGTCGTTCAGCAACCCGGCGGTGAAAATGGAAACGCAAGCCTCGGGCGTCGCGGCGTTTCTCGAATCGTTTCGCGACATCATCATCGGCCTGCGGTTCATGCTCGCGCCGGCGATCATCGCCACGCTCGCGCTCGTGATTTCCAACGCCATCGGCATCAGCGTCCGCGAGCGACAGATGGAATTCGCCGTGATGAAGGTGCTCGGCTTTCGGCCCAACCAACTCTTGGCGCTAGTGATCTGCGAATCGGTCGTTTTGGGCACCGCCGCGGGCTTCGCGAGCGCCGCGCTCACGTATTACATCTCCAACGTCTATTTCGGCGGCATCAATTTCCAAATTGCGTTCTTCAGCAAATTCTACGTGCCGATCGCCGCGCTCTGGTGGGGGCCGCTGATGGGCGTGGGGACTGCGCTGGCCGGCAGCTTCTTGCCGGCGTGGTCGGCCCGCAACGTGAAAGTTTCCGACGTCTTCGCCAAGGTCGCCTAGCGCAGCATGCTACCTACGTCGCTCCAACTCGACGCCCTTCGCGCCCCGCTCTTCGGGCTGGGCGTGATTGCGCTGTTGCTGCTCTTCGGACGCGTGCCGCTCTCCTACAACTTTTACAATCTGCTCACGCGCTGGAAGGCGACGGCGCTGACGGTCGCCGCCTTCGCGCTCGTGACCGGCCTGCTGGTCGTAATGCTCGCGTTCGTCAACGGCATGTACGTGCTGACGCTCGGCAGCGGCCGGGTCGGCAATGTGATCGTTCTGGCCGAAGGCTCCACCGATGAGAGCTTCAGCAACCTGGGCTTCTCCGACGTCGGCGACATTGAAAACCAGCCGGGCATTCTGCGCGACGACGATCGCCCGCTCATGAGCCGAGAAACGTACCTGATCGTCAACCAACCGCTGCCGACGCTCGCGGCCGAGGGGCGCACCTGGAAAAACCTCTTCGGAATGCTGCCGAAGACCCGGCCGGCGACGCGACGCTTTCTACAAATCCGCGGCCTCGACGATCCGCTGCTCAGCGCCCGCGTACACGGCCTGGAATTGTTCGACGGCGGGCGGTGGTTTTCTTCGGCGGGCGTGCGCGAGGTCCCGGCGTCGGGCGGCTCCGGCGCACCGGCGACGGCTTCGGCGATCGAAGTCGTGATCGGCGAGGGGATGGCGAAGCAAATGGCCCGCGATCAAGGACACGACCCGCGCGTGAAGCCGCGCCTCGATACGGGCGACACGTTCCCGCTCAACGATCGCATCTGGGTTATTTCCGGCGTGATGCGCTCCGAAGGCGTGACCTTCGATTCGGAAATTTGGGCCAAGCGCGCGCTGATCGGTCCGATGTTCGGCAAGGAGACCTATTCCGCCTTGGTGGCGACGACGGCCGGAGCCGACCAAGCGCTGCAGTTGAAGAACTACTTCAACAACGAATACAAGAAGGCGGCGGTCAACGCGGTCGTCGAAACCGACTACTACCAGAGCCTCAACGAAACGAACAAGCAGTTTCTCGGCGCGATCGTCTTCCTGACGGTGTTCTTCGCCGTCGGCGGCGTGTTCGGCGTGATGAACACGATGTTCGCCGCCATCAGCCAACGGACGCGCGATATCGGCGTCTTGCGGTTGCTCGGCTATTCGCGTACGCAAGTGCTCGTATCGTTCTTGCTGGAATCGATCATGCTGGCGCTGGTCGGCGGCGCGATCGGTTGCGCGATCGGTTCGCTCTGGGACGGCACCACCGCCAACAGCGTGGTTTCCGGAGGGCAGGGGGGCGGCAAGTTCGTCGTACTCCGGCTCACCGTCGACGCCGCGGCGATCTCCACCGCCATGCTCTTGGCCCTGGGCATGGGCATTATCGGCGGCATGTTCCCCGCCGTGAAAGCGGTCCGGCTCAAGCTCTTGAACTCGCTCCGCTAGCTTCGCTCGTACCCGGCGCGGCCGGCCAAAAATCGCCTGGAGATTGTCCTGCCGTTTCGCTACGTTGCGGGATGCTCCTTGGCAATTCGAATGTTGCAGGCACACGGAATGTGCCTGCCTTGTTGACGTAAGTCGCTCATCGCATTGAGCACTTACGTCGACGCGTGAAAACGGCCTGCGCACATAACTTGAGTTATCTGCGCACAACCCCAAAACCCACAAGGGGTGCGTACATAACTCGACTTATGTGCGCAGCGCGAAAAGCGGAGTCGACGTAAGTCGGATTTGCGAATGAGGACTTACGTCGAATTGCGGACCCTGTGGGGAATGCCCTCCGTGGCGTTCCCTACAGATGTACGTCGGCAAGTCGGCCGTAGTAGATTTCGGTGTCGT
>CAZWDN010000205.1:0-9622 GCA_964633125.1 uncultured Pirellula sp.
CCGGGTGCGGCACGACCGACTTCGTGAGGAACGTCAGCTTCTCGGCGAAGATCGTAAGTTCGCCGGTCTTCGTACGCTTCAGTTCGCCGTCGACGCCGACGAGGTCGCCTAGGTCGAAACATTTGCAGAGGGCCCAATTCTCATCGCCCACCTGCGACTTGCCGATGAAAATCTGGATCGTACCGGACCAGTCGCGGATGTTCGCGAAGATCAGCTTGCCGGTATCGCGCTGCAAGACGATGCGCCCGGCCGCGCGCACCTTCGGACCATGCAACACCGGGCCGTGCTTTTCGTTGCCGGGCGCGGGATCTTCCGAGGTGATTTCGTTTTCGCGCGCACGGATCGAGCCGATCGACTGGTGATCGTCGAAGCGGCTGCCCCAAGGGTCGTGCCCTAGCTCCGTAATCTTGCGCAGCTTGTCGCGGCGAGCGGCTTCGTGAATCCCAGGGCTTCCGGCTTCGTCAGACATGGCTACGTACGGTGCTCGCGCTTATATGGATGATGCAATAAGTCCAAAGAGTGCCGTATTTTAGGGAAGGTTCAGGGTGGGTCAACGCCAACCCCGGCACCGCGGCGTGCCGGCACGGCAAAACGCAACGAGCGGACGGACTTACGGGCAAAAGTCGACTGCGAACTGCGAAACGGGCTCAAATGGAACCACGCGCGCCCGAGCAGCGTAGTTGGCCGTGTTGCCGGCCCTATCGGGCTTAGCCCGGCCGTCCACGGCCGGAGCACCGTCCCGACGCCGACGACATGCATCGCCGGCACTTCTGCGTACAATGGCAACGTTTGTCATCGTGCTATCGTTCCGCCAGGTGTGAGTTCTTCGCATGCTCGTTCCCTTCCGACGGTCGTCGATCGCGGCCGGTCTGCTCCTATCGGTAGCCCTTGTCGGCTGTCGCGAGGAGAAAATCGGCGGCGGTTCCTCGTCATCAGGTTCCGCCGGTGCGCACGGGTCGGGCAGCGTACCGCCACAAGAAATCAAAGACCATGCCGACTCGGTTACGTTTCGTATGCAATCGATGTCCAGCGTGCTCGGCGCTAATTATGAATCACGGCCCGACGAGTTTGCCGAAGCGCGCACCTGGCTGAAGAACGCCCAGAACCGGCCGGCGAAAGTTCCGCGCGCGGTCGTTGAAAAACTCGTCGAAGACTTTTACGCCGCCGGCGCGGAGAAGGTCTACGTCTCCGGGCTCATCATCGGCGACGACGGCGCCACCTGCGACGGCCTCACGGTACTGATCGCTCCAACGGTACATGAGCCGCGAAATCGCGTGCTCGAAGTCCGGAACAAGCACTACGCAAGCTATCTCCCGACGGTCGGCAAGCCGGAACTCGTCGAACCGCTCTCGCGCTCCGAAGCGAGCCTGGCGGCGGTGATCGTCGAGCTGAAGTACTAAGACGCTTGCAGCAGTCGGAACGCATGGACCACGGCTTGTTTGTCCTGGCGACGGACGACGTAGTGCTCGGCGCCAGTCCAAGTGCTACAGTGACGTCGCATTCCCGCCGTCCCCTCCGCCTGCCTTGAGAGAATTTGCCATGAAGACGCGTCGCGAGTTTCTCGAACAATCGACCGTGGCGCTCGCCGCCGCTTCCGCGATGGTGCATTCCTCGAACGAGGTTCGGGCCGCCGAAGGGCGCACCATTACCATGGCCGGCATCGGCTGCGGCGGGCAAGGAACGAGCCTCATTAAAACGTTTGCCGAGATGCCCGACGTCAAGCTCGCCTATGTGTGCGATCCGGACGAGGCTCGCGCCGCCAAGGCCGCCGAGGCGGTGAAGGAGCGACAGTCGCCGCAGGTGGTAAGCGATCTACGCCGCGTGCTCGACGATCCGGCGGTCGAGGCCGTGACGGTCGCCACGCCCGACCATTGGCATGCCCCTGCGACGCTCTTGGCCCTGGCGGCCGGCAAGCACGTGTACGTCGAGAAGCCGTGCTCGCACAACATTCGCGAAGGCCGGCTGATGGTGGAAGCGGCCGAGCGCACGAAGAAAATCGTGCAAGTTGGGACGCAGTCCCGTTCGACTTCGTTTATCCGCGAGATGTTCGCCAAACTCCAGGGTGGCATCATCGGTGAGATCGTGGTCGCCAAAGCGTGGAACAGCCAGCGCCGCAAAGACATCGGGCACCTGCAGCCGAGCGAAGCGCCGGGCGGATTCGACTACGATCTGTGGATCGGGCCCGCGCCGATGGTGCCGTTTCAAGCCAATCGCCAGCATTACAACTGGCACTGGTGGTACGACTTCGGCACGGGCGACGCCGGAAACGACGGCGTGCATGAACTCGACGTCGCGCGCTGGGGTCTCGGCGTCGACGTGCATCCTTCGCGCGTCGCGTCGATCGGCGGCAAGTACGGCTTCGACGACGATCAACAGTTTCCCGACACGCTTTACACGGCGTTCGACTACCCGAGCGACGGCGCCGTCGGCCACAAGAAGCAGTTGATCTTCGAGATGCGCATCTGGTCGCCGTACAAGCAGGAAGGATACGATAACGGTTGCGCGTTCTACGGCACCAGCGGCATGTTGCTCTTAGGTAAGAACGGCGGCTATAAGCTCTTCGGCCCCGGCAGTAAGCTACTCGAAGAGGCAAGCGGCAAGGTCGATACGCAGGCGCACCGCCGCAACTTCATCGACTGCATTCTCACCGGCAACAAACCGAATGCCGACATTCTCACCGGTCACCTCTCGGCGACGCTCTGCCACTTGGCGAACATCTCGGCCCGGACGGGACGGACGCTCAACTTCGATCCGGTGAAAGAAGAGATCGTCGGCGATGCGGAAGCGGCAGCCTTGGTCGGTCGCACCTATCGCGCAGGGCATTGGGCGGTGCCGAAGGTATAACAGGCGCTAGGCGGCAGGCGCCGGGCGCTACGGCCGCAGCCTCCTGCGGAATCGTTCGCACGCTACCAAAGCGGCTTGCGGCCGAGCATCCGGCGAATGAGCGAGATCTGGCCGGCATGCACCATTTCATGGCGCGCACACCAAAGCAGCGACCCCAATTTGGTATCGAATAGCCGATGCGGCTTGAGCGGCGGTCGATCGAGGTCGGCATCTTCCAAACGCGAGCATTCGTCGAGCGCGGCCGCGTAAACTCGCCGGCAGGCCGCGCGAATCTCCTCGACCGGCGGATATTTTCCGCTGTCGGCGTGGGGCGTGGAGCCTTTGCCGAAAATCGTGAGCATGGCCAGCGAGATGAGTCGGCCGTCGGATTCACGTTCGCCGCGAATGCG
This sequence comes from uncultured Pirellula sp., assembly GCA_964633125.1. Taxonomy (GTDB): domain Bacteria; phylum Planctomycetota; class Planctomycetia; order Pirellulales; family PNKZ01; genus PNKZ01. The sequence goes on from CAZWDN010000205.1 coordinate 3,234, forward strand.
ATCGAGGCACAAGCGATACTGTGCCATCGCCAGATGCCCGACTTGCCACGCAATATGCGTCACACCGCCGGGCATGGCAAACCAATCCTGCGGTTGCAGATCGGCGAGCATTTCCAACGTATAAGCGCGTGTCGAACGAAGCTGGTCGAGAGCCTGCTGCAGACGTATCGACGGCGGTGCCTCTGACGATTCCATTACGTACCCTCACTTTTCGCTCTCGGACCCGTTTAAATTCTACCTCGGCTGCAACTCCCGCCTATGCCGGGCAAAGGCGCCGCACAAAGATCGACCACTGGGGAGAAGACCAACCGACGCGTTTGGATTAGACTTGTCATTGTTGCCGCACCGATGTTCCGGCGCACAGGAGGGAAACGCCCCCGGTCGTCATCCGTTCATCGCACGGCAACGAAGAATTCGTTCACAAATAGTCGCGACGCCAAATTGTCGCAGCGCTTTGATCCGTAGCTCTCGCGTATGGGCCTCATAAAAATCGCCGGCGGCACGCTCTACGATCCGACCCACGGCATCGACGGCGTGGTACGCGATCTTTGGATCGACGGCGAACGGATCGTCGCCGCGCCGAGCGATCCGGCCGTGCGCGCGGACCGAACCATCGATGCCCGCGGACTCGTCGTGATGCCCGGCGGCGTCGATATGCATTGCCATATCGCGGGGCCGAAGGTCAACGTGGCTCGCAAACTGAGGCCCGAGGAGAAGCGCTCGGCCGAACCGGTGCGCAGGACGGCGCTCACGCGCAGCGGCACGATGGGAAGCGTGCCGAGCACGTTCGCGACGGGTTATAAATACGCCGGCCTGGGCTACACGACGGCCGTCGACGCCGCCGTGCCCGCGCTGGCCGCACGGCACGCGCACGAGGAGTTTGCCGATACGCCCTGTCTGGATAAAGCCTTTCTGGTTTTGCTCGGCAACAACCACTACGCCATGCGGGCCATCGCGGCCGGCGACTTCGAACGCCTCGACGGTTTCATGGCATGGCTCCTTGCGAGCGCCAAAGGGTACGGCGCGAAACTCGTGAACCCCGGCGGCGTGGAAGCTTGGAAGCAGCGACAGGCCGGCAACGTACACGGCCTGGACGACGTCGTCGACGGCTTCGACGTCACGCCGCGCGCCATCGTGCGCGAAATGGCCCGGGCCGCCGATAGACTGCGATTGCCCCACAGCGTGCATATTCATGCCAATAACCTCGGGCTTCCGGGCAACTGGACGACCACGCTCGAAACGATGCGGGCCCTCGAAGACGCGCGCGGGCATATGACGCACATCCAGTTTCATAGTTACGGCGGGGGCGACGCCGACGAAACGACGTTTAATTCGCGCGTGCCGGTGCTGGCCGAATACGTCAACGCCCACAAGAATCTCACGGTCGACGTCGGCCAAGTGATGTTCGGCAAAACAACGAGCATGACCGGCGACGGCCCCGTCGGCTACTACCTGAGCAACCTGTATCGCACGAAGTGGTTCTCGGCCGACACCGAACAAGAGGCCGGCTGCGGCATCGCGCCGATCGAGTACAAGCGGAAGAGCATCGTGCACGCGCTGCAATGGGCGATTGGGCTGGAGTGGTACTTGTTGGTCGACGATCCGTGGCGCGTGGTCATGAGCACCGACCATCCCAACGGCGGCTCGTTTCTCGCCTATCCGCAGATCATTCGCCTGCTCATGGATCGCAACTACCGCGACGAAGTTATTAAGGGGTTGCCGGAAGAGGTACGCACGCGTTCGTCGCTCGCCGACTTGAAACGCGAATATACGCTCAATGAAATCGCTATTATCACACGCGCCGGACCGGCGCGGATTCTTGGTTTGAAGAACAAAGGACACCTCGGCCCCGGCGCCGACGCCGACATCACGATCTACACGCCGGAGGCCGACCAAGAAGCGATGTTCGCCTTGCCGCGCTTGGTCATGAAGGCAGGGCGTGTGATCGTCGAACAAGGAGACATCCGCGAAGAAACCTACGGTAAGTCGCTGCATATCGATCCGGGGTACGACCCCGGCCTTGTGCCCGACATCGCCCGCTGGTTTGAAGATCACTACTCGATTCAGTTCGCGAACTACCCTGTAGACGCGAGCTACCTGCACTCGCCGGAAATCGTCGCCTGCGGCAAGTAACTTGCAATCGCCGTCATCCGCCGCCCCTCGCCCCTGGCGGGAGAGGGGCCGGGGGTGAGGGCGGCATTTTTCAATCACCATTCACCTCATCGCCTACGTAATCGCCCGCGTGAAGCGCCCCGTTTGGATCATCACGTTGCTCGTTCTCCTTGCGACCTCGCTTGCGCTGGGCTCGTGGTCGTATCGCGCAACGCAGGCCTCGAAGACCTACACGGCTTCGTACGTCGGTCGAAGTTCGTGCAATGCGTGTCATGCACAGCAGGTGCATTCGTGGACCGGTTCGCATCACGACTTGGCGATGGACCCCGCGACGGAGGAAACCGTCGTCGATCTCCAGGCGTTCGATCATCAGGAGTTCACGCACCAAGGGGTCACGTCGAAGTTCTTCCGCAAAGACGGCAAATTCTACGTGACGACGGACGACGCCGACGGCAAGCTTGCGACGTTCGAAATCAAGTACGTCTTCGGCGTCGATCCGCTGCAGCAGTACATGGTCGAGTTTCCCGACAAGAAAAAGGTACGCACGCCGCAGGGAGAAGAAATCGAGCTGCCGTCGGGGCGCGTGCAGGTCTTGTCGATTGCTTGGGACACGCATCGGGGGCGATGGTTCCATCTGTACCCGAAGCAGAAGATTCCGGCCGGCGACTGGCTCCACTGGACCGGCGGCGGGCAGAATTGGAACTACATGTGCGCCGAGTGCCACAGCACCGATCTGCAAAAGAAGTTCGACGTCGCCACGAACGAATACCACACGACGTTTGCCGAAATTGACGTAAGTTGTGAAGCGTGCCACGGGCCGGCCGGCGAACACGTAGCCCGCGCCGAAGGGGCGTTGGGCTTCAACGACCCGCGTCACTTCCACAGCTACGCGCTCAATAAGCTGAAGGGGCCCGACTCGCTCGCCGAAATCGAGACCTGCGCCCAGTGCCACGCGCGCCGGCGGATAGTGCACGGCGACTATCGCCCCGGCAACCGGTTCCGCGACTTTTACGAGCCGGAAATCCTCGACGGCACGGAATACTTCGCCGACGGCCAGATCAAAGAGGAGCTTTACGAATACGGTTCGTTCCTGCAAAGTCGCATGTTTCGCGAAGGGGTGCGCTGCTCGAATTGTCACGATCCGCATAGCTTGCAGCCGAAGTTCGCGGGGAACGCACTCTGTACGCAGTGTCATACGTTGGCGAAGTACGATACGCCGAACCATCATCACCATCCGCCCGAGTCGAAGGGGGCTCGCTGCGTCGAATGCCATATGCCGGAGCGAACCTATATGGAGGTCGACCCGCGTCGCGACCACAGCATTCGCATTCCGCGGCCTGACCTGACGCTGAAACTCGGCACGCCGAACGCCTGTCAAAGCTGCCACACGAAGCCGACGGAGAACGTGGAATGGCAACTGGCGAAAGTCCGCGAATGGTACGGCACGAAGCGCGAGCAGAAGCCGCATTTCGGCGAGATTCTCGAACGCGGTCGCAAGCAAGATCCGCACGCCGCCGAAGCGTTGATTGACCTGGCCCGCAATCGCCCGACGGGCACGCCCGATGAACGGGCCGCGGCGGTCGGACCGGTCGTGCGCGCGAGCGCCGTGGCGCTTTTGACGCATTACCCGAGCGAGGAAACGCGCAAGGCCCTGGAGCGTGCGCTGCAGGACGACGACTCGCTGGTTCGCGTCGCCGCGGTGCGGGCCGTCGACCAATGGCCGGACGACCTCCTCGCCACCTATCAATTGCCGCTCGTCGCCGCGCTGGCCGACCCTGATCGCACAGTGCGCACGGAAGCGGCTCGTGCGCTCACGCGCATGCCGCCGCACAAACAGAACGACCCGGACGGTTTTGCGGCGTTCGAGCGCGCGTTTGCCGAATGGGTCGAAGGACAGAAGGCGGTCGACGATCAGCCCGGCACGCACACGGCCTACGGCACGGCATACGCCAACCTGCTCAAGGCGACCGAAGATATGAAGTATCTAGCCCCGGCCGAGGCCGGGTTTCGCCAAGCTTTGAATATGGAGCCGGCGCATCTGCCGACGATTCGCAACTACGCGGCGCTCTTGGACCTCGTGAACCGCGACGCCGAAGCGGAAACGCAACTCCGGCGCGCGTTGGCAATGGTGCCGAAGATCGAGGAGCCCGAAGAGGCCAAGAAGCGCTTCACGGCCGAAACGGAATACGAACTCGGCTGGCTCTTGTTTCGCGACAAGAGCGGCACGCGCATCGCCGAAGCCGCGCAGCATCTGAAGGCTGCGATCGACGGCGGCGTGGAAGTGCCGGAGGCCCGCCTGTATTACGGTTTGTCGCTCTTGGGCTTGAATCGCTTTAGCGAGGCGACGACCGAGTTCACCGCGTTCTGCAAGCAGACGCCGGCCGGCGTGCAGACGATGCTGCAATATGCAGACCGCTCGCTACGCACCGAGCAGCCCGACGCGGCGCGCGTGTTTTTGAACGTCGTACTGGCCGTCGACCCCGCAGCCCGCAACCGCTATCCGCAACTGGCCGAGATGCTCCGCCGCGCGGGGCTGTAGCCTAATCGCCGAAGCAAACGCCGATGGCTCGGGCCGTTTGAACGAGGCCCGCGTCCGGCGGCACGGTGCGAATGCCCTTGCCGACTTCTTCCAGCGGCACGCTCGTGACCTTCGCCCCGGAATAGCTGACCATCCGACCGAACTTGCCTTCGGCGATGAGTTCGACGGCCGCGGAGCCGAACATCGTGCAAAGCATGCGATCGATGCAGGTCGGCGAACCGCCGCGCTGCAAATGCCCCAGCACCACGCAACGGGCTTCCTTGCCGGAACGGGCCTGAAGTTCGGCGGCGACCACGTTGCCGACGCCGCCGAGCCGCGCTTCACGATTGGCTTCCTGCCCGGTGGAAGTAACGAAGCCGCCGCCGGCGAGGCGAGCCCCTTCCGCAACGACGACGATCGTAAAATGCCGTCCCTTCGCTTCGCGCTCGGCGATCTTCCGGCAGATGCTGTCGTACGAGAACGGGATCTCGGGGATGAGAATCACGTCGGCGCCGCCGGCAATGCCGCAGGCCGCGGCGATCCAACCGGCGTAGCGTCCCATCACCTCCAGCACCATCACGCGACCGTGGCTTTCCGCCGTGCTGTGCAAACGGTCGAGCGCGTCGGTCGCGCAGTCGACGGCCGAGTCGAAGCCGAACGTCAGGTCGGTGCCGATCACGTCGTTGTCGATCGTCTTCGGTACGCCGACGATCGGAATGCCGTGATTGTAAAGTTGCTGAGCGATGGCCAACGTGCCGTCGCCGCCGATCGTCACCAAGCCGACGATCCCCAACGCGCGGCACGAGGCGGCCGTGGCGTCGAGCAATTCCTTCGGCAAAGCCCGTAGTTCGCCGTGGCCGGTCTTCGCACAGAATTGTCCGCGGTTGGCGGTGCCGAGCACCGTGCCGCCGCGCGTAAGCAGGCCATCGAGATCGTGAAGGCGGAGCACCTTGCATTGGCGCGGATCCAGCAAGCCTTCGAAGCCGCCGTAGACGCCGACTGCGTCCCAACCGCGTCGATTGGCCGCTTTCGTCACGGCGCGAATCACGGCGTTGAGTCCCGGGCAATCGCCGCCGCCGGTTACGATGCCGATGCTCTCCGCCATGGCCATGCTCCTTGAATGTGTCGCGTCGTCGGAATCACCCGCCTCCCACGGCGGGAAGCAGATGCACTTCGCTGGTCGGTCCGATTTTCGCCAAGAGTCCGCGCGAGGCGAAGTTGCCGTCGATCGAAACGGCGAGGCCCGGCATGAGCCCGTCGTCCTGGCGCACTTGAGCGACCAGCAAAGGATACTCGGTTTCCAGCGCTCGCAACGCCTGTCGCAACGTTCCCTCAGGAATATTCAGCCGCTCCGCGCCGGCCGTCAACTCGCGCCATTGGTGAGGGACGAAAAGCGTCGGCATTAGCCCGGCTCCGTCATGCTCCAAGGATCGAGCGCCTTCTTGAGCTCGTCGTGCGGCAAAATGTTTTGCTCTTCGCAAAGTTCGCGAATCGTCTTGCCGGTCTTGAACGCCTGCTTCGCCAGGGCCGCGGCTTTTTCATAGCCGATGTACGGGTTCAGGCTCGTACACATGGCCAAGCTCTTTTCGACGCCAGCGTTGCATTGTTCCACGTTGGCTTCCATCTCTTCGGCGCAGAAGTCGACGAAAGCGTTCGTGCAGCTCGCCAAGAGCGAGACGCTTTCGAGCGTCGTATCGCCCATGACGGGCATCATGATATTGAGCTGAAACTGGCCGCCGGCGGCGCCGGAAATCGCGAT
>CAZWDN010000206.1:0-9463 GCA_964633125.1 uncultured Pirellula sp.
ACTTCAACCAGGGCGCAAGTTTACTTCAAATAGGTTTTGAAACCGGCTCTAGAAGTTTGCAGCCGCCAACGGCACGAATACGCCGACATAGCAGTGAAAGCGTTTGAACTTTCTCAAACGCTTCGGGCCAAATGGCTTACGGCGGATTACGCCGCAAAACGACGAATCTTAGAAATCGTCTGTTTGAACTTTCGGCTCGTCGCCGTAAGTCTTGTCCCTGAAATGAGAAAGCCCTTTGATGTTCTCATCAAAGGGCTTCCTGTCCTACCTAGTCGGGGCGACAGGATTTGAACCTGCGACCTCTTGCACCCCATGCAAGCGCGCTAGCCAGTCTGCGCCACGCCCCGATGTTTCGCCGCGGTCGTCGGCCGTTGACGGACGACGGAACTAAGCGAAGTCCTAGAGTATCGCAGATCGGGCAGAGGAGTTCAACGCCTCTCGTAACGATGGAGAAGGCGTGATTCGCGGCGTTTCGCGAGCACTCCGCCGGGCCGCTGCACGCCGTCCGTCTGCGAAGTCGTCGCCCGCGTTTCCCGCCGTTGTGCAATCGCGTAGCGCGGACAAATCCGTACGACACGAACGGCGGTTGCCTGTATTGTTGAAGCATCGCACGCTTCCCGGCTGCGAGCATCGTCCGATTCCACTTGCCCTCATGCCTCATGCATAGGCCTGCCATGTTTTATTCGGCCCGGTTCGTTCATTCGCTGCGGCTCTTCCCGGCGCTCGTCGTCGCTTTGGTTTCATCATACGCTGCCGCGCTGGAGCGATTGCCGTACAACCATGCCGGGCTCGCGGTCGATCTCGGCGTCGGGCTTTGGGCTTGGCCCGTGCCTTGCGATGCCGACGGCGACGGCGATTTCGATCTCGTGGTTTCCTGTCCGGACAAGCCGTCGAACGGTATTTGGATCTTCGAGAATGCGACCGGCGACACGGCCCGGCACAAGTTTCCGGTGTTCAAGCCCGCCCGGTTCGTGAGCAAGACCACGCACTACGTGCTGCCGAGCTACACCGAAGCCGGCCTGCGCGTGCTCACGCCGGGCGCGGAGTACCCGAACTTCCTGCAGACGGGCCTGGAAGAAAAGAAAACGCTCGGCGTGTCGTCGAAGTTCTACAAACCGAAAGGGCCCGCGAAGAAGGGGCCGAGGATGCGGCACAACGAGTGGCGCTATGCCGACTACGACGGCGACGGCGCGCTCGACCTGGTCGTGGGCATCGAAGATTGGAGCTATTACGGCTGGGACGATTCGTGGAACTCCGAAGGCAAATGGACCGACGGTCCTCTGCACGGCTTCGTGATGTTGCTGCGCAACACCGGCACCGACGCAGCGCCGAAATACGCTGAGCCGCTGAAGGTGAACGCCGGCGGCAAGCCGGTCGACACGTTCGGCTGCCCGACGCCCAACTTCACCGACTTCGACGGCGACGGCGACTTGGACCTCTTATGCGGCGAATTCCTCGACGGCTTCACCTACTTTGAAAACACGGGCACGCGCACCAAGCCCGAGTATGCCGCGGGGCGGGGAGTGCAAACCGACGACGGCCGCCGGCTGGCGATGGATTTGGAAATGATCGTCCCCGTGGCGTTCGATTGGGACAAAGACGGCGACTTCGATCTCGTGGTCGGCGATGAAGACGGGCGGGTCGCGCTCGTCGAGAACACGGGCAAGCTCGGCGACGATCGCGCGCCGCGGTTTCGCGCGCCGCGGTACTTTCAACAGGAAGCCGATACGCTCAAGTGCGGGGCGCTCGCGACGCCGGTCGGTTGCGATTGGGACGGCGACGGCGATACCGACGTCGTCAGCGGCAACACGGCCGGCTACATCGAGCTGTTTGAGAACCTCAGCGGATCGAAAGTCGAACAACCACGGTGGGCCGCGCCGGTGCGGTTGGCGGCCGGAGGCGAAACGTTCCGCGTCATGGCCGGGCCGAACGGCAGCATACAAGGGCCCGCCGAAGCGAAGTGGGGCTACACGACACTCAACGTCGCCGATTGGGACGGCGACGGCCTACAAGACATCGTCTACAACTCGATCTGGGGCAAAGTCGAGTGGCTGCGCAACGAAGGAACGCGCACCGCGCCGAAGCTCGCCGCGCCGCGGCCGATCGAAGTCGAGTGGCCGAGCGCTCCGCCGAAGCCGGCTTGGACCTGGTGGCAACCCCGAGGCAAATCGCTCGTTACGCAATGGCGCACGACGCCCGTCGTGCATGACTTCACCGGCGACGGCCTCGTGGACCTGGCCATGCTCGACGTCGCAGGCTACTTCGCGCTCTTCGAAAGGGCCAAGCAAGGCGACAAGCTCGTGCTGCTGCCGCCGCGGCGCGCCTTCTACAACGAACAGGGAGAACCGCTCCGGTTGAACTACGGTACGGCCGGCCGAAGCGGACGCCGCAAACTGTGCGCGACCGATTGGGACGGCGACGGCCGAGTCGATCTGCTGCTCAATTCCTCGAACGCCGACTTCTTGAAGCAAGTCGCCGGACCGCAAGCAAAGGAGACGGAGAAGGGAACAGGGCAGGGGACCGACGCCGACGGCCGGCCGGTGTGGTACTTCCAGCATGTCGGCGCGCTGGCGGAGAAGAACATCGAAGGGCACGACGTCAGCCCCGCCGTCGTCGACTTCGACGGCAACGGCATTCCCGACTTCCTCGGCGGCGCGGAAGACGGGCGGTTCTATTACTTGAAGAACCCGCGGGCGAAATAGACGCCGGTGGAAATGTTTGTGGGCCGACCGTGTCGTTGCGTAAACTGACGGCTTTCGCCCAGCCTCGCCACGCCCCGAGTCACGACATGAAATACGCGCTCACGTTCGCAATCGCTTGCTTTTCGCAAACACTCCTACATGCCGGCGAACCGACGAAGTCGCCGGCCAAACCGGCTGCGCCGGCCGCAGCGCCGGTGGTCATTCCGCCGACGCAGGCCGATGTGCGCTACGGCGATCACGAGCGGCAGGTGCTCGATTTTTATCAAGCGAAGTCCGAACGGCCGACGCCGCTCTTGTTCTTTATTCACGGCGGCGGTTGGGTCGGCGGCGACAAGTCCGGCCGGACCGGCGCGAGCGTGAAGCAATATCTCGCGGCGGGCATCTCCGTCGTTTCCATCAACTATCGCTACTCTTGGCAGGCGCAGCTCGCCGGCATCAAGCCGCCGGTGAAAGCGCCGCTGGAAGACGCGGCGCGAGCCCTGCAATTTGTGCGCAGCAAAGCGCAGGAGTGGAACATCGACAAGACGCGGATCGCCGCCAGCGGCGGTTCGGCCGGCGCGTGCTCGTCGCTTTGGCTCGCTTATCACGACGACCTGGCCGACCCGACGAGCAGCGATCCGATCGCGCGGGAATCGACGCGCCTGCTGACCGCGGCGGTCGCCGGGGCGCAGACTTCGCTCGATCCGCAGGAGCTGAAAGAGTGGACTCCGAACAGCCGCTACGGCGGCCACGCCTTCGGCTTCATGGACCCGAACGATCCGAAAACTCGCGACACGCGGTTCGCCGAATTTCTCGCCCATCGCGCGGAAGTGCTGCCGTGGATCAAGGAATACTCGCCGATCGGCCTCGTCACGGCCGACGATCCGCCCGTGTATCTGATCTACACGAACACGCCGGGCCTCGGACAGGATCAAAAAGACCCGACGCACACGGCCAACTACGGCGTGAAGCTGCGAGAGAAATGCCGCACCGTCGGCATCGGTTGCGAACTGGCGTACCCCGGCGCGCCGGACGTAAAGCACCCGACGATCGACGCGTACCTCATCGAGGCGCTCACGGCTGCGGCAAAATAAGCGACTCGCCCTTCTGCGTCGTCAGCGGCGATCATCGGCGTGTGCCGTGTTGCGCTTGCCCCACACTACGGCAATCGCTGAACGCGGCATCATTCCGCGACCGACGGCACACGGAGCGTGCCTGCAACGATGGGTCAAGCTTGGATTTGGCCGGCCAAAAGTTGCCTGGATTTTGAGCCGGCCGTTCTGGGACAATGCGGCGTGATTTTCTACACGCGCATTGCCTGGAGTCCGTTGCCATGTGGAACAGAGACCGAATTCGTAGTCGCTCGACGCTGCGAACGCCCCCTCTTCCGCCCTGCGGGCACCCGCTCCCGCAAGGGGAGCAGGGAGTCGGAACGCGTTGTTCGAGGCGATACGAAATCGACGTAAGTCTTTCGTCGTCGGTCTTACATCTCGAGCACTTACGACGACGGCTCGAAACGGCCTGCGCACATAACTTGAGTTATGTGCGCACAACCCCAAAACCCACAAGGGGTGCGTACATAACGCGAGTTATGTGCGCACCAGGTTTTTCGGCGTCGACGTAAGTCGTGTCTAACGGAGCCCGAGGATGAGCAACTTACGTCAAGCGAGCGAGCGCCTGCGTTGGGAAGTTCGGAGCGCAAAACGGCGAGATGCCGAACGACTCAATATCTCACCGACTCTTCGTCGAGCGGTTGATCTTACGCGGCGGGAGCGGCGCCATCGCCGGGAGCAGGATGATCTCCGCGGTGCGCGAATTGGTGTCCACGACGGCGATCGACGGCTTGCGATAGGTCCAACCGCTGGTTTCGCCGGGGTTCACGAACAGCCGGCCCGCCGCATCGCGATCAATTGCCGGCTTGTGCGTGTGGGCATAGATCACGACGTCGGCGCCGTCGTAGTCGTTGTTGAGCAGTTCGAATTGATGCGTGACGACGATCTTCGTGCCGTCGGCCGCGCGGAAGCCGAGCGGCGGGTCGCCGACCGTGCCGATGATCCGCAAGCCGCCGGTGAGCCCGAGCTTGTTTCCTTCGTTATCACCGAAGCAGCCCAAAAGCGGACAACGCAATTCGCGGAGCACCGGAATGACGAACGTCGAGACGAAGTCGCCCGCGAAGACGACGAGTTCGCACTCGCGACGATTGAACTCCGCCACCGCCGCTCGGGCATGGTCGAGGTGGTCGTGAATGTCGGCGAAGACACCGAGAAGCATAAGGGTGAAGGGGGAGGGCGGAGCAGGAAAAGAAAAAAACTCTGAATGCGGAACTACGAGCGCTGTACGGGATGAAACTCTCGTCTTGCGTCTAGTTTCTAGCGTGCCGAGTCCATTCTCACCATCCCGCCGCCGCGCCGTCGGTGCGGGTTTCACTCGCGCCGTGGAGCGTGCCGTGCTGGCGATCGATCCAAATGCCTTGGTAGCCGCCGAAGCCGCCCCGTGCGCGGGAGACGTCGTGGCCGAGGCGGCGCAGTTCGGCGACGGCTTCGTCGCTGACGCCGCTTTCCACTTGAACGCTGCCGCCGCCGGGCGACTGGGGCTCGCCGGTCGGCGTCGCGCTGCCGGTATGACGCACGCGCGCGGCGTCGCCGGCGGCTTGCGGGTTGAGGCCGAAGTCGATCAGGTTGACGAGCACCTGCACGTGCCCTTGCGGTTGCATGTCGCCTCCCATGACGCCGAAGCAAAACACCGGCTCGCCGTCTTGGGTGACCATCGCCGGAATGATGGTGTGAAACGGCCGCTTATGCGGCGCCAAGGCGTTGGGATGTTTCGGGTCGAGCGAGAAGAGAGCCCCGCGATTTTGCAGCGCGAAGCCGAGTTCGCCGGCCGTGAATTGCGAGCCGAAGCCGTAGTAGTTGCTTTGAATAAGCGAACAGCAATTGCGATCTTTGTCGACCACGGTGAGGTAGATCGTGTCGCCGTGGACGAGTTTTTCGTCGCCGTGCGGGACGTCGGCGAGCGCTCGCCGGGTGCTGATGAGCTTGCCGCGCTCGGCGGCGTACTCCTTCGAGATCAAGCGGGCCGTCGGCACGTCGGCCATCGCGGGATCGGCGTAGTAGCGGGCCCGATCGGCGTAGGCGAGCTTCTTCGCTTCGAGAAACAGATGCAGATATTCGGGGCTGCCGCGGCCAAGCTGCGCGAGATCGTACGGCTCCAGCAGATTGAGCATTTGCAAAGCGGCGATGCCTTGGCCGTTGGGGGGCAGTTCCCAGACGTCGTAACCGCGGTAGTTGGTGGAAACCGGCTCGATCCAATCGCTCTTGTGTTCGGCCAGATCGCGCTCGGAAAGGAAGCCGCCGACCGACTTGGAATAGGCCGCCAACTCGCGCGCGATCGAGCCTTGGTAGAATTCCGCGGCGCCGCCGGCGGCGAGCTTGCGATAGGTCGCGGCCAAGCGCGGGTTGCGGAACATTTCGCCGACGCGCGGCGCGCGAGGCTTGCTCGCTTCCGCGCCGCCGACCAGAAACGTCGCGCGGCTTTCCGGAGTTTGTGCGAGGTTCTCGGCAGCCGAGTGCCAGCCGGCCGCAATCACCGGGCTCACCGGGAAGCCGCCGTCGGCATACTCGACGGCCGGGGCGAGAATGTCGGCGAGTTTCCAAGTGCCGAAGCGCGCGCGGAGCATTTCCCAACCGTCGACGCAGCCCGGCACCGACCACGAGAGCGGGCCCACTTCGGGGATCTCCGCATGTCCGGCGGCGCGGACCTTGTCGATCGTCAGTTCATACGGACTGCGTCCCGAGGCGTTGAGGCCGTAGAGCTTCTTGGTTTTGGCGTCCCAATAGAGCACGAACAGGTCGCCGCCGATGCCGCAGCTCATCGGCTCGACCACGCCTTGCACGGCGTTGGCCGCGATGGCCGCATCGACGGCGTTGCCGCCGCGGCGCAGAACGTCGAGCCCGGCTTGCGTGGCGAGCGGTTGGCTCGTGGCGATCATGCCGTTGCGGGCGACGACGGTCGAACGTCCTTCGATCGAGAGCGCCGCGGGGCGATCCGCCGCGCGGGCACGCGCGCCGATCGCCGGGTTGAAGCAGCAACTCAAGATTAGGACGCAGCGGGCAAGGCCAAGCGGCGACAACGGCACGGGGCGACGGCACATCGAAAGTCTCCGCCGAGGAGAGGAAAAGTTGAGGACGGCTCGATTCGATCGCCCGGCAGTATAGGAGGTCGACCGACGGCCGGCGAACGCGCCGGCTTCGCAACCGATGAACGCTTCGTAAGCCCGAAGGCCCCCCGTGGAGGAGCGGCAAATGGGAACGAAAACAGGGCGTTTCCGGGCGTGCCGAACGATTCGCGAACGAATTTACGCAGCTTTTACAATCGTCCGACGACACCGTGACACACCGGGAGGGCCGTTTTCCTAGAATCCGTCGATGTGATGGATAGGCCTTCGGGGCCGCGACGCGTGACGCCGCAAACTTGTGCGGCAACCAACGTGTGGTAATCGCGGACGGAGCCTGCCGTTGCAGGTCCGCATGACAAATGGGGCATGAACGCCCTGCGGCTCGCAAGCTTCCTGAGGAGATTCATTCGATGTCAATCGACACCCGTTCCCCTTCGCAACTGAAAAGTCCGTTGCCGCACGAGCACGCCCCGAGCGTGCCGCCCGACGGCGAAGCGACGTTGTTGGACATTCGCCCGGTGCGCGGCCGCAAAGAGCGCGTCACTTCGAACGCGCGCGGCGAAGACCCGTTTCGCGACGGCATTGATTGGCCCGTTCTGTTGTGGTTCGGCGCGCTGCACCTCGGCGCGCTGGCCGCGCCGTTCTTCTTTTCTTGGACGGGGCTGGCGGTGTTCGTCGTGATGCAGTTCGTCACGGGCAGCATCGGCGTGTGCATGGGTTACCACCGGCTGCTCACGCACGGCAGCTTCACCACGTCGAAGCCGATGCGTTGGTTCTTCGCGTTCATGGGAGAAATGTCGGGCGAAGGGACCGCGCTGCAGTGGGTCGCCACGCACCGCAAGCACCACGCCTATAGCGACCAGGACGAAGATCCGCACTCGCCGCGCCACGGCGGGGTGTGGGCGCACATCAAATGGATGCTGCCGCAATACGGTCGCAAGTACCACGACGAACTCTATCAACGCTACGCCCCGGACCTGTTGAAAGATCCGGCCATTCGCTTCCTGCACAAGATGTTCTTGCCGATGCACTTCGCGCTCGGCGCGATTTTCTTCGGCGTCGGCTACGCCCTGGGCGGCTGGTATATGGCCGCTTCGCTGCTCACTTGGGGCATGTTCCTCCGCTTGGTCTACGTGCTGCACATCACCTGGTTCGTCAACTCGGCCACGCACATGTGGGGCTACCGCAACTACAAGACGACCGACGACAGCACGAACCTTTGGTGGGTCGGCGTCCTCGCGTTCGGCGAAGGCTGGCACAACAACCACCACGCCTACCAACGCATGGCCCGTCACGGTCACCGCTGGTGGGAATTCGACATCACCTACATCCAAATCCTCGTGCTCGAAAAGCTCGGGATCATTTGGAACGTGGTACACGACGTGCCGGGCCGCAAGCTCCACGCCGAAGTGGATCACGCGTAGCAGTCGGTAGCTATAACAGGCGGTAGCTAGTTGCTAGTCGCAGAAAAGAGAAAGCCCGGGGACGGCGGTCCCTGGGCTTTCTCTTGCGCGTTGGAAAGATATCGAGGTGAAAAACTAGCGCGGCTTGTTCGGCCGATCGCCGAAGTCGCTCGAGTTGCCGAGCACCGCATCGTTGCGATCGCGATAGTGCGGCATGAAGCCGTCGAGCCGGCAGGTGCGCAAGATGTCGTGATTGCGCTCGGAGAGGCCGCAAATGCGGAGGCAGCCGTCGTGCACGGCGAGCCGCTTTTGCAAGTGCACGAGTTGCCCGACGATCGCCGTATGCAACATCGGCACTTGGCCCAAATCGAGCACCAAGCGATACGTAAAACTCTGCTCGACGAGTTGCCAAATCGTCTCGGCCAGCGGCGGCGTGTCCCATTCGTTATCGTGCTCGGAACGGACGGTCACGATTAGCCAATCGGGCCCGCGCTCGACATCCATGATCCAACCGGGAGAAATGACGACCATGGACGAGTTCCTTCCTGAGGAAGTCCGAGAACGGTACCGGCGAGGCGCTACGCCCGACGAAGCAAACCGCCGGCGCAGAATTCATCATAGCGAGACAACGCCGCGCGCCAACGCGCGCAGAATATGAGCGAGGCAAATGCCCGGTCGCTTACGGCACGCCGGCGTTTTCGCCTAAAAGAGGTTGCCCTGTGCGGGCTCTTCCGGTTCTTCCAGCCCCAAATGGACATAACCTGCACTGGTTACTTTTCGTCCGCGCGGCGTGCGAATCACTAAGCCGGCACGCAGCAAGAACGGTTCGACTTCGTCGACGAGCGTGTCGGGCGGTAGGTTCATCGTGTGGGCGATCGCTTCGACGCCGACCGGCCCGCCGTGAAACGTGCGAGCGATGGTTTCCAAATACTTACGGTCCTGCCCGTCGAGTCCGAGCTTGTCGATGGCCTGCATCTTGAGCGCGGCGTCGGCTACGCGAAGCGTGACCTTGCCGTCGGCTTTGCTCGTCGCGTAGTCGCGCACCCAACGCAGGCGATTGTTCGCCAAGCGGGGCGTGCCGCGGCTGCGCGTGGCGATTTCATGGCACGCTTCGGCGGCGATCTCCGTATTGAGCTTTTGCGCGTTGCGGCGAACGATCTCCGCCAACTCTTCCAGCGTGTAAAACTCCAAGTGCTCGCGCATCA
>CAZWDN010000207.1:0-9369 GCA_964633125.1 uncultured Pirellula sp.
TCGCCCGTGCCTACGAAGCCGTGGCCGAAAGGCGGTCCCATTGACCTGAGGCAAACAGGACACCGCACGCTTGTCGAGCGGACAACACAACAGCCTCTACGGACGGGGACGAGACCCGGTGCGTCGGCGGGCGGAAAGTAGCGTGAAGCGACTCGCGTCGCTTCACGACGAAGTCCGAACGCCCGTGTTGTCCGTTTCTTTTCGCGTCTCGGCAGGCCGTACGCCGACGCACGAACTTTTTCTGTATTTCCAAGATACTGGGCTTCGGAACAGAGGTTCACGATGCGTCGCGGTGCGCGCCTGGAAACAAGTCGGCGGTCGGCAGTGCGCAGTAGGCAGTGCGGACGCGTCCTTTCTGCCGACCGCCGCCGGCCTCCCGCCGCCTCATGTTCGCGCTCTGCTCCGCAGACCAGTTGACGAGCGTCGCTTCACTAGCAACTAGCGACCAGCAATCGGTTACGCGCGCGACGCGGGCAACGACGACGATTTCGCTTTCGCTCAATTCGAGTTCGGCGAAACATTCGGCCGGTAACTCCTCGTGGCCCTGCAAGCCGAAGGCGACGCTAACGCCGTAAACCGTTGCGATCGTCGATGTCGGATATCACTTGTGAACGGCTCCCCGCCGCGCCGGAGGAAGCGCAACATGCGAGAGGATCGAAAGCGGATCGGGGGCAATGCATGAAAACCAAGGTCGTTAAGCGAGTATTGTGTGGATATCCGCGAAGCATGTGCAATTCGTCCGCACATGTGACGCAAACGCCCAAAGCAGTGGTACTGTTCAAGACCTTGTCAGAATAATTCACCAAAACCGCCTAGACACCCACAAGTCCGCGACCGTTCCTCGCAAGTGAACGAACACGGCAGCCCAATATGTTGCAATCCGATTTCGAACTCACGCAGGAATTCGTCGTTGAATCCCTTGAGCATCTGTCCGATGTCGAACGTCGCCTGCTCGACATCGAAGCCGGCGGAGCAAACGTCGACGTCGAGCTGATCAACACCGTGTTCCGAGCCGTGCACTCGACCAAGGGCGCCGCCGGATTCTTGGGCTTTGAATGCATCAGCGATTTGGCCCATGAGGTGGAAAACCTGCTGAATATGCAGCGCAACCGCCAACTCGTGCCGTCGGCCCGAACTACCGACGCCCTGCTGCGAGCCGTCGACTGCCTGCGCGGCATGCTCAGCGACGTCGAGCATTCGAACGAGGTCGACATCACCCGACACGTAGAATCGTTGCAACGCATCGCACTGGCCGCTTCGGAAGGAGTCGCCTCCGCGGCCGCAGGATCGGTCGACGGCGAAACCGATCATGAGCAAACGCCGAACGATGCAACGAAAATTACCGTGAAATCCGCTCCAGATCACGAACAAGAAGCGATTCCGACCATCGCGACGACGAACTCCGTCGGCACGCCGCCGGCCGGCGGCGGAGCCGAACAGAGCATTCGAGTCTCGGTGGGCATTCTGGATCGACTGATGACGCTCGCCGGCGAATTGGTGCTGGGGCGCAATCAACTCCTGCAGGTCGTGGAAAGCCGCGAAGCGGCGTGCCTCGACGCCGTTTCGGCCCGCATCGATCAGATCACCAGCGAATTGCAGGAAGCGGTGATGCATTCGCGGATGCAACCGATCGGCACCGTGTTTAGCCGGTTCTCGCGCGTCGTTCGAGATCTCAGCAGTCAGCTCGGCAAGCAATGTCGCCTCACGGTGGAAGGCAACGAAGTCGAGCTCGACAAAACCATTCTCGAAGCCATCGGAGACCCGTTGACGCACTTGGTGCGAAATTCGCTGGACCACGGGATCGAACGCCCCGAAGTTCGCCTTCAGCGCGGCAAGCAGGCCTCGGGAACGATTCAACTGACGGCACGCCATCAGGCCGGCAAGGTGAACATCTCGATCGTCGACGACGGCGCGGGGATCGACGTCGAAAAGGTAAAACAGAAGGCGATCGCCTCGGGAATCCTCACCGTCGAACAGGCCGCCGAGATGCCCGAGCGGGAAGCGCTCCGGCTCATCTTTCATCCGGGCCTTTCGACCGCGGAGAAAGTGAGCGAAGTCAGCGGTCGCGGCGTCGGCATGGACGTCGTGCGAACGAACATCGAAAAGATCGGCGGCGCCGTCGACGTCGGCACGCAACTCGGCAAGGGAACGACGATTCAGGTGCAACTGCCGCTGACGCTGGCGATCATCCCCTCGCTCATCGTACACATCGGCGACGAACGCTTCGCCATTCCGCAGAACCACATTGTGGAATTGGTCCGGGTCAAGCAGGGCGAGACGGCGATCCCGGTCGAACGAATCAACGGGCGCGAAGTGCTGAGACTAAGAGGCCGCCTACTCCCTCTAGTGCGCTTGCGCGACGCCTTAGGAGCCCGCACGACGCCGGCCGAGGGAACTCCGGGCGGCGGCGCGTTGAACATCATCGTCGTCGAAGCCGATCAAGTGCGTTACGGGCTCGCCGTCGACGGTCTACACGACTCGGAAGAGATCGTCGTCAAACCGTTGGGACGGCATCTCAAAAGCTGCCGCTGCTTGGCCGGCGCCACGGTCCTGGGCGACGGCCGTGTGGCGTTGATTCTCGACATCGCCGGCATCGCCGCCTATTCGCAATTGGCGAAAGCGAACGGCGGCACGAACGACGTCGAGGCCGCAAGCTCCGCCGACGAACAAGAAACGCACCCCGCTCTGCTTTTCACGAACGATCCGAACGAATACTTTGCGATACCGATGGCGGTGATTAAACGGATTGAGCGAGTCCGCAGCAATCAAGTCGAAGAAATCGGCGGCAAAGAGTTCCTCGCGTATAAGCAAACTTCGTTGCCGCTGATCTCGCTGGAACGGCACCTCCGCGTCAAGCCGCGGCCGGCCGCCGATCGCCTTTCCGTATTGGTCTTCGAGTACGACCGGCACGAACTCGGCCTCATCGTACCCGCCATCCTCGACATCATTCCGCTCTCCACCGGCGCGGATACATGCACCTTCCGCGAGCCCGGCATCATCGGTTCCGTCGTCCTCGATCGTAAGGCGACGCGCATCCTCGACGTATTCGAACTGGCGGGCCTCTCGCATCCGGAGCTTTCGCGGCAGCCGCGCGAACTGCGAGCCGGCATCGAGTCTCGAAAAGCGCGAATTCTCCTGGCCGAGGATTCCGATTTCTTCCGTCGCCAAGTGACGACGTTTTTGGAGTCGCACGGCCACGCGACGGTGGGCTGCGAAGACGGCCTCGCGGCATGGGACGAATTGTGCGATTCATCGACGCCCTACGACCTCGTGGTTACCGACGTCGAAATGCCGCGCATGAACGGCTTTGAGTTCTGCCGGCGACTCAAAGACGACCCGCGCTTCGCCGGCCTGCCGGTCATCGCACTGACGTCGCTGGCCGGCCGGGAAGACGTCGATCGCGGGACGGCCGCGGGCGTCGATGAGTATCAAGTGAAAATGGATCGCGATCAATTGCTCGGCGCCGTGTCGCGATTGCTCAAAGAATCGTCGAGGGAACAACGCCGATCGGCGTCGACTCTCGTGTGACCGAGCCGCTCGCTTAGGTCGCCGCCGCACGTCATTCGGGCCTGCGGTGCGCCCGCAACTTATCAAGTCATCGTTCGTTTCGGAGGTTTCTCGCCATGCGTAGCCAAGCCGTTCTATCTCAGCGATTCACGGGCGAACTGCAATTCGTTTCGTTCATCGTCGGGGACTTGCTGCTAGGGGTCGACATTCGCCGCGTCCGTGAGATCAACCGCAACTGGAATCTCACGACGGTACCGCATGCGGCGCCGGCCGTGCGCGGCGTAATCAATCTGCGCGGCGACGTCGTCACGATCGTCGATCTGCGTACGGTGCTCGCGCTGCCGGCCGCCGAAACGTCGCGCGACCGGCGCAACATCATCGTCCAAACGGACGGCGAACAGATCGGCTTGTTGGCGGATCGCGTCGCCGACGTCATCGTCGTCGACGCCGATCAGATTTATCCGCTGCCCGAGAACCTCGCCGGCGCCGAAGGCGATTTCTTCGACGGGGTCTTCAAATTAGACCACGGGCTGCTCGTCATTCTCGACGTCGAACGCACTTTGGCTCACGTCGCTCACGACGCCGACTCCAAAGGCGGGGCGTCGCGATTGCCGCAGCGAGTTCCGATGTGATTCCGCACGAGTTCGTCCACGTTCGCTTTACCGCCATTTTTCGTCATTTATCGATTCTGTTAGGAGTAATTTGCATGTCCGCACCTTCACGATTTCAGTTTAAGAGCCTAGGCGCCAAACTGCTGGTTTGCTTCCTCATGATGGGGCTCGTCCCCGCGGCCGTCATCGGCTACAGCGCATACGGACGTTCGCGCGTCGCCCTCGCGACGGAAACCGGCAATCGCGTGCAAGTGGTCGCCGAAGAGACGATCAACAAGATCGAACGCAATCTGTTCGAACGCTACGGCGACGTACAGGCCTTTGCCGCGAACCCGCTGGCTCAAGGCGAACCCAAGGACGTCGCTAAGGCCGCCGACTTCTATATGAAGACGTACGGCATTTACGACCTGATGGTCGTGGCCGATGACGAAGGGAAGATCATCTCGGTCAATTCCGTGGACCGTGAAGGCAAGCCGGTCGATACGGCGCACCTTTTAGGTAAAAGCGTCAAGGGAGAAGCTTGGTTCGATCAAGTCGTCGCCGGCGCCGTGAAGCCGGGCCAATCGTACTACGCCGACGTGGCTGAAGATCGCCGCGTGGCGGGCGTGACCCGCGGTCGCGGTCTGGCCTTGTCGTTCTCGGCGCCCATCGTCGACGCCGACGGCAAAGTCGTTCGCGTTTGGGGAAACTGGGCGTCATGGGAACGCGTCGTCGGTGAAATCATCGGTGATTTGAAGGAGAAGCTCGCTGAAAAGGGATACCAAACCATTCAGGCGCAAGTCATCTCGAAGACCGGCTTGTTGCTGGAAGACGACGTCGCCGACCAGGTGCTGCGCTACAACATGGCGGAAGCAGGTCTGCAAGCGGCCAAGGCCGTTATGGAAGGCAAGAGCGGAAGCACCGTCGAAATCAGCCCTCGACTAAACATCGAACAAGTCAACGGGTACGCCGCGGGCAAAGGCGCGCTGGGCTTCCCGGGTTACGGCTGGGGAGTGCTCATTCGTCAAAGCACCGAGGAAGCGTTTGCGGCCGTGAATTCCTTAGCGATGTACATGGCGGTGCTCGGAGCCGTCGCCGCCGTCGTCGTCGCGTTCATCGGGTATTTTGTGTCGAGGGCCATTTCGCGCCCTTTGGTCCGTGCGGTCGACACGCTGAGCAAACTCGCCGGCGGCGACCTGACGCAACGCTTGCAAGTTACCAGCGTCGACGAAGTCGGCATGCTTGGGAACTCGGTCAACGATCTTGCCGACAAGCTCCAAGACATGATTCGTAGCATCATTCGGAACGCCACGGAGTTGGGGAGCTCGTCGACGCACCTCACCGGCACCGCCGGTGAACTCGCCGAAGGAGCCGACGGCGCCCGTCGCCAATCGGCCAACGTCGCCGCGGCCGCCGAGGAAATGTCGACGAATATGCGGACCATGGCGGCGTCGACCGAGGAAATGTCGGCCAACGTTAAGACCGTCGCCGCGGCCATCGAAGAGATGACCGCCAGCGTCAGCGAAATCGCCAAGAACGCCGAACGCTCTTCGGGCGTCGCCGACCAAGCGGCTTCGTTGGCGGAAGAAAGCAACGAAAAGGTTCAGCAACTCGGCGTCGCGGCCGACGAGATCGGCAAGGTGATCGACGTGATTCAGGACATCGCCGATCAGACCAACCTGCTGGCCCTCAACGCCACGATCGAAGCCGCTCGCGCCGGCGAAGCCGGTAAGGGCTTTGCCGTCGTGGCGACCGAAGTCAAGGAGCTGGCCAAGCAATCCGCATCGGCGACGGATACGATTCGCCAACGGATTCAGGGCATGCAAGGGTCGACGAACGAGACGGTGCGCGTCATCGGCCTGATTAGCAACGCCATCAAGAACGTCAACGAAGTGGCTCGCTCCATCGCCGCGGCGGTCGAAGAGCAAAGCATTGCGACGAAAGAAATCTCGCGCAACGTCGCGGAAACTTCGTCGGTTGCGGCCACGGTTTCTCGCAGCGTCACGGAATCGGCGTCGGCATGCCAAGAGATCACGCAGAACATCAACGGCGTGGATCGAGCCGCCCAGCAAACCGCGGCCGGCGCTTCGCAAACGAAGCAGTCCGGCGGACAACTCCTGGCCATGGCTTCGCAGCTGCAAACGATGGTCGGACAGTTCCAGGTCTAGTCGTCGAACGACGGCGTCGCGGGGACCGTTAGGCTCCGCGACGCCGTCGCCGTTTGATTTGCAATGAAAACTTCAGGAATCGGCCGTCGAATCCCATGCCCGCCCCACTGCGAATTCTTATTGTCGACGATGCGGCGATCTACCGCAAACTCGTCTCCGATGCGATCCGCTCGTTGCCCGACGTCGAAATCGTCGGCACGGCCGCCAACGGCCTGCTGGCCCTCGACAAAATTCGCGAGCTGCGACCCGATCTTGTGACGCTCGACCTCGAAATGCCCGAACTCGACGGCGTCCAAGTCTTGCGACGATTGCGAGCCGCCGACGCTTCCGTCGGCGTGATCATGCTTAGCTCATTCATGTCGGCAAACGCCTCCGCGACGACCGAAGCGCTTTCGTTCGGCGCTTTTGATTTTGTCTTAAAGCCGTCGAGTGCGGATCGTGCGGCGAATCAAGCCGACTTGTCGGGCGAACTTGCGACCAAGATCGCGGCCTTCGGCAGGCGACGGCGCATCAAGCCGTACGCGGAGCCCGGCGTCGTCCTTGGGCCGACGCCCGACTCCGGGGTTTCCGAGTCACGGGAGCATGCGCCGCCGGCGGTGGTTTGCGTGGGAATCTCCACCGGCGGACCGGAAGCTCTGGGCCGAATGCTGCCTCAGCTTCCGGAGGATCTGGCCGTGCCCGTGTTCGTCGTTCAACATATGCCGCCGCTATTCACGAAGTCGCTGGCCGACGATCTCAATCGCAAATGCAAGCTGCTCGTCAGCGAAGGCGTCGACGGCCAATGTGTCGGGCCCGGCGATATCGTTATCGCTCCGGGCGGTCGGCAGATGGGCTTCGAGCGCCGGGGCAAGCAATTCGTCGTGCGCCTGTCGGACGATCCGCCGGAGAATAGTTGTCGTCCGGCGGTCGACTATCTCTTTCGCTGTGCGGCTCGCGTTTGCAAGTCGGCCGTCTTGGCGGTGATCATGACCGGCATGGGCTCCGACGGCGCCAAAGGCATTCGCGAACTCAAACGCCTGGGAGCGTCCGTCGTCGCTCAAGACGAAGCGACGTGCGTCGTCTTCGGCATGCCGCTGTTCCCAATTCAAGAAGGGCTGGTCGACGTCGTGGCGCCGCTATCACGAATTGCCGAGGAAATCACACGGCTCGCCGGTCGAAAGGAGGCCGTATGTCGGTAACCAAGGAAGACATCGAAGCGGTCGGTTCGTTGGTGCTCGACCTGTGCGGCATCGTACTCGACGAATCCAAGGGTTATTTGATCGAAAGCCGCCTGTCGTCGCTTTTACAATCGTCCGGAGTGCCGACCTATTACGAGTTGGCCAGGAAGGCGCGGCTGGAACGCGACGAAGCGCTACATCGACGAATCATCGACGCGATTACCACCAACGAGACGTTGTTTTTTCGCGACGCGACTCCGTTCGATGCTCTGCGGCACAAAGCCGTTCCGGAGCTCCTCGACGCAAAAGCCAAGACGGCGACGCCGAAGCGACTGAGAATTTGGTCGGCCGCCTGCAGCACCGGTCAAGAGGCGTACAGCATCGCAATGGTGCTCCGCGACTTGATTCCCGACATACATACGTGGGACGTGCAAATATTAGGTACGGATATTTCCGACGCGGCCGTTCAGACCGCGTCGCGCGCCCGATACTCCGCGTTTGAAATGGAACGAGGAGTGGCGGCGGCCGTACGATCCGCTCACTTTGTTCGCGATGCCGACGGTTGGCGCGTGCGCGACGAACTAAGGGCCCTCACCTCGTTTCGCAAACTGAATCTTCAGGAGCCGTTCGCGTCGGTCGGTTCTTTCGACATTATCTTCTGCCGCAACGTCGCGATCTACTTCACGGCCGCGGCGCGGAAGAGTCTGTTTTTACGCCTCAAACAGCAACTGCTGCCCGGCGGCTACATGTTCGTCGGATCGTCGGAGTCGCTGATCGATATTGGTCCCGAGTTCGCGCCGCAGCATCATTGTCGCTCCGTCTTCTATCAGCCCCGTAACCTCTGCGGTACTGCACCCTAGAATTCGAGATTTTGTTCAATAACCGCAGGCGCGACGCTTCGCCCGCCCGAAGATTGAAGGTCGACGAGTCGAGTGCGATCGTCTCCCGAATGTCCGGTTCGAGCCTGGACCTCGTTAGCGGCTTCGCGACTCTCACGCCGGCAAACCCGCTCGCCGTTCTCACTGAACGGCGAGACCCGGCGTTTTGTGCCGGTGAAAGTAGAATCTCAACAATTGGTCTGCTTCAAAAACTGGGCGGAGCCGCGCGTTCTCAGACGTTGCTTACGATCTCATACCATGCCGCACATTCATTGACCGGCGCGTACTGCAGGCCGATATTCGAGGTGCGTTGCGCGTCCTTGATGTCGAATACCCACTTACCTCGGCCGCGAGATCGCCATGTCCACGCATGCTGAAACCGACCAAACGAGCCCAATGCTTCGAGGTCAGTTACTACAGAGAATTACGACACTCATCTGGGGCATAGCTATCTGCGGTCACGGAACATGCCCCTCTTTTGCCCAGGATCTAGCGAAAACGGAGCCCAGACCGAACGTCGTCTTCATCTTGGCCGACGACCTCGGCTGGGCCGATCTCGGCTGCTACGGCGCGACGTTCTACGAGTCGCCGCATATCGATCGGCTGGCGAGTGAAGGCGTGCGATTCACGCAGGCCTACACCGCGGGGGCCGTTTGTTCGCCGACGCGGAGCAGCATCATGACCGGCAAAGTGCCCGTGCGCACCGGCGTGACCGACTACATTCCCGGCCTTGCGTTGAAAGGAACACGACTGACCACGCAGCCGACGCGGCGCGAGCTGGCGTTGCAGGAGACGACGATCGCCGAAGCGCTCGCCGCGCGCGGCTACCAAACGTTCTACTCCGGCAAATGGCATCTCGGCGGCAAGGACTTCGGCCCGCGCGAGCAAGGATTCGAAGTGGTCGTCGAAGACGGCTCGCTCGGGGCGACGGGTAAAGACCCGACGGTCGGCGACCGGCTCACGGATTCGGCCGTAAAGTTCCTCGGCGAGCGTGATACCGCGCGGCCGTTCTTGATGTTCCTCGGCTACCACGAACCGCACACGCCGATCGTGCCGCACCCGGACCACA
>CAZWDN010000208.1:0-9330 GCA_964633125.1 uncultured Pirellula sp.
ATCGATGCAGATGCTCTCCGGCGACAGCGACACGCGCGACAAGCCGAAGCCGCGGTTGCCGGACTGGATGTCGGTGACGAACTACTTACGCTCGAAGCAAGAGCCGCGCAACCATCCGCTGCCGCCGTATGTGGGAATCAACCCGCCGCTGGAATACAACGGTCCGGCGTACTTAGGGGACGCGTACTCGCCGTTTACCGTGTCGGGCGATCCGAGCCTGCCGACGTTCTCGGTGCCCAACATCGGGCTTTCCGACGCGGCGGAAGTGCAACGACTAGATCGCCGTTCGCTGCTGCGGCAAAACCTCGACACGCTCGAACGGTCGTTTGATCGGGCAGGGGAGCTGGCGGCGCTCGACGAATTTGAAACCCGAGCGATGACGCTGCTGACGAACCCGAAAACGAAGGAAGCGTTCGACCTGGGGCGCGAAGATGCTCGGACGCGCGACCGCTACGGACGTAACTCTTGGGGACAACAACTGCTGCTCGCGCGGCGTTTGGTCGAGGCCGGAGTGGACGTGCTCACGACGAGCCTCAGCGGCCCGCTCTGCGGTCGCGTGAATAACTGGGACGATCACGCGGTGAACCATCACGTGTTTGACGCGATGCGATTTCGCTCGGAAGCGTACGACCAAGCGGTGTCGGCGCTGATCGAAGACATCTACGAGCGCGGGCTCGACCAGCGCGTGATGGTGGTGGTGACCGGCGAGTTTGGTCGAACGCCGAAGATCAGCTACGCCGTGAGCACGGGCGCCGGAAACGCCAGCGCGCCGGCGGGAACGCAACAACCGGGTCGCGATCACTGGCCGCGCGCGTACTCGAACATTTGGGCCGGCGGCGGCATGCGGACTGGACAAGTGATCGGCGCGACCGACAAGCGCGGCGAAGACGTCATCGAGCGGCGCTCGAATGCGAGCGATTTTCTGGCGACGATCTACCATCACCTCGGCATCGATTCGGCGAACACGTTCATCAAGGACTTTAACGGCCGACCGACGCGGATCGTGGAGCGGGGAGCGCCGATCTCGGAACTGATCAGCTAAGTCGTCTGCTTGCTGGTTTGCTTAAACTATCTATTTTGCCGGGGAGCGGAAGCGAGCTGATGCAGATCAAGATCCCGTTTTTCGCGTGTTTCGCTGTGTTTTGGGCCGTCGGTTCGGTGGCGATGTCGGCAGATGTTCCGCCGCCGCAAGGGGAGGCTATCGTCTCGCCCGAAGCTCGGTGGGAGCTGCTCTACACCCGCTCGGCTCCGATACAAGGCGGACTTACCGAAGGCCCCGCCGCCGCTCCGGACGGCAGCATCTACTTCTCCGACATTCCGTTCGGCAAAGAAGGAGGCCTGATCGTTCGCTTCGATCCGAAGACCAAGCAAACGAGTCTGTTTACCGACAACAGCGGGAAATCGAACGGCCTAGTCTTCGATAAGCAAGGCCGTTTGCTGGCCTGCGAAGGTGCGAACTTCGGCGGACGCTGCATCAGCAGTTGGAACGTCAGCACCAAGCAAAAGACAGTGCTCGCGGAGAAGTACCAGGGCAAACGGTTCAACGCGCCGAACGATATTTGCTTGGATCCGGCCGGCAGGATCTACTTCAGCGATCCGAAGTACCTTGGCGAGGAGCCGCGCGAACTCGAGCGCATGGCGGTCTACCGAATCGACCTGAACGGCGAGGTGCGGGAGGCGACGCACGAGGTCTCCAAGCCCAACGGCGTGGCGACGAGCCCTGACGGCAAGACGCTCTACGTGGCCGACCACGACAACGGCAGCGACGACGTCACGAAGCCGGGGCAGCCGAAGGCCGGTAACATGAAGATTTACGCCTTCCCGCTAGCCGACGACGGTGCGGTAGCCGGGCCGCGCCGCACGATCGTTGATTTCGGCGAGAAGAAGGGATGCGACGGTATGACCGTGGACCTGGCCGGGCACCTGTATCTGACCGTACGCGAACCATCGCGGCCGGGAATTCTCGTCGTTGACCCCGACGGTACGGAAGTCGCCTTCATTGCGACGGGGTCTGCGAATCAGGCCAACGACAAGCCGGTAGGTCTGCCGAGCAACGTCGAGTTTGGCGTGGGCGATGAGTCTCGCGTGCTGTACGCGACGATCGACTTGAGCTTGTATCGAATTCCGCTCAAAGCCCGCGGGTTTCACGCATTCGACCGCTAGGTCGCGGGAAGCGTTGATCTCGGCGGTGCTGCTTCAAGTCGTGTGCTTGCGGATATCACCGCTTGGCATCGATCGGAATCACGCCGTCCCATCCCGGCGGCGGGGAGTGGTTGTGTTGAAGGATGTAGCTGACGAGAAAATCCTTGCCGAGGTCCTGAGGCGGGATTTGGTGCAGCATCTCGTAGGCTTCGCCCCAACGACCGGCGAGGAACGCATCGAGCGCCGCCTCGTAAATGGCGACGTGCTCCGCCGTGTGCGCCGGATCGGCTGCGGCCGGCGGCAGCAGTTCGCTAACCGTCAACGGAACCTGAAGCCCGTATGGCCGGACCCTTGCCAGCCGCCGACAGCGGCCCGCTTCGGCAGGCATGGAGGCGGCGACGATGCGCGTCGTCTCTTCATCAAGCAGTACCGGCACGCGCAAGATCTTCGTAAGCCCTTCCAGGCGTGAGGCGAGGTTGACGCTCGGTCCGAAGGCGGTCACTTTGGCTTGATCGCGGCTGCCGATCTGGCCCGCAACGGCGCGGCCCGTCGCGATGCCCACGCCGACGCGAAAGTCGGCCAACGGGTGCCCGGGAAGTCGGGAAAATTCCTCGAACGCTTTGCGGATATCCAAAGCCGCAGTGCAGGCGCGAAGCACGTCGTCGGGCTGAGGAATGGGCCAACCCCAGAAGCCCATCGCGCAATCGCCGAGAAAGTCCGCGACGACTCCCTTCTGACGGAGAATCGCCGTCGACATTACGCCCAACGCCGCGCTCACACGTTCGAGAATGCCCGACAGATTCTGGGCCGAGTTTTCGACCTTTTGCGAAAAGCCTCGTAAGTCGCAGAACAGCGCAGTGACTTGCGTTTCCTGAGGGCGCAAAGCTTTCTCAGGGTCCGCCGTGGCGAGCAGTTGTAAGACGTTTGGCGAGAAGAAATGACTCAATACGCTTTGGCGATGCTGCAGCGACTGCGTCTGCCGCATCGCACCGATGATATCCGCCACGAGTTCCGTGAATTTGACGTCTTCGCTCAGTTCGTTCGTTCGCCAAGGAGCAAGCAGAGCGCTGGGCTCGCTATCCGTGGAGCGGCCGGTAACGTAAAGTCCTTGCCCTTTACACACCTCGCTACGCAGCGGCGTGCAAAATGCCCAATCGAAATTTCCTTGGAGCGTAAATTGCTGCATGGCCTCGGATTGTTCTTCCGTCCAGACATGTACGACGCTGTCGTGCTTATGCAACACGGCTTCTTGTACCAGACGTCGGCTCGGTCGGAACGCCCCTTCCGTGATTGCGCGGCGATCGCCGTACAAGACTCGCAACTCAGGCTCCCCCCCCGCTTCGTCGATCGCAACCCAGGCGACGGCGTCGGCGCGGCGAATTCCTTCCAATAACAGGTCCACCGCTTGGGCGTGTAATTCGTCGTCGTTCACGGCGCCGGAAATCAGCTTCGTCAGATGCGTTAGCACGTCGAGGCGGCGCGGTGCGTCGCGAAACGGCACTTGCCTAAGTTCGTTCGCGGAGACGGTGAACGAATGCAAGATGGCCGCATTATCGGCAACCGGGGTCGGAGTCGGCGAAGAAGCTTCGTCGGCGTTCAAGCGAAATGTGGTGGTGCCGACGACGAAACACTCGCCGTGGCGCATTGTAAAGCTGCCTGCCGGCTCGCCGCGAAAGAAGACGGGGTTCGTCGCGTCCGGCAATGCCGTCGCCTTCAGGACGTCTCCTTCCCAGGTCAATTCGAGATGCTTTCTCGAAAGCCGGGACTCCCACGGCACGCTCCAGCCCGACTGGTCGCGCCCCAGAACTACGGTTTCACGAGTCCGCAAAACTCGCCGTGACTGCGAAGCTGGATCCGTACCTTGGGCAATGATCTCGGCCATCTACCGCGAACCTCCGCCGGGGCCGTGTTGTTCGTCGACGGAACGCGAGCTAAGCGAAACGCTGCCGGAGGTTGCCGTCGCCGTGCCTCGAAAAAATCGCGAACGACGCAGTTTCGCCGGAGGATTGATGACAAGCACGACGACTCCCCAGAGGACGCCGATCACAAACACGACCAGCCCCAAAGCGGTCCAACCTCCGCGGCGGAGCAATTTCCGCACTTGTTCAAACGGTTGCAGTGTATCTTGGCGACGTTCTTGGACGAGAATTCCCCAGCCCGTATCGACGACGTCCCGCTCCCCTCGCGCGACGAAGACCGGCTCAAATGCCGCCAGCCACTCGCCGGAGAATTGCTTGCCGATCGGATCATGATAGTTTTCCAGGCGCCACGGCGGTATGCCGTGCCGATCGGCGGCGGTGCGCTTTTCGCGAATCGTTTGAAGCTGCTCTTGGTGCGAGGCGCGGAGCGACGCCAGCGCAACTTCCGATAGATAATATTCCTCCAACGGTCGGCCGCCGGCGAGTTGCTCGTCGAAATACGGGTGCTCGACGACCAAGCCCGCCGCGCCGGTTTGATCGGGTCGAAGATCCACCAACACCGCGAATTGATTGCGCGATCCCGCGAATTCGGAAAAATGTCCCAACTCCGTTTCCATAGCTAAGATGCCGCGGACTTCTTGCCGCGAATCGTCGCGATAGATGGGAACGCTGAACGCAACGGCGGGGCGGTTCGTCGGCCGGCTGCGAAACACGTTCGAGCGGTGCGGGGCCGTAATCGGCGGCGGCACGGGGGCGTCGGCGGCAAGCTCCCGGCCTTGGCCGTGAAAGTATTCGCGAAAGCCGAAGTACTTGCCCAGAAGTTCGGGATTGGGAGGACTGATCGCGAGCAATCGTCCCCTTACGTCGAGTACGAACCAATACGCCGCCGTCGTGGCTGGCGAGAATTCTTTGTTCCGCTCATTGTGTCGCGTTTGGAGCCATCGGCCGACTTCGTCGGCATCCTTGGCCGCGGCGGCATCTATGCCGAGCGTCTTTCGCAGCACGGCGTCGCCCGCGTCTTGTTCGAGCATGCGCCAGCGTTTGTCGACCCCCATACTGAACTGCGAGGCGATGGTTTGCGCCGCAAACTGGTCGCTTTCGAGCGTTCGACCGACGAGTTGTTGCTGCGCGGTTTGCAGCGTTTCACCGAGCAAGTACGCTGCGGCCCCTCCCATGACCGCGACGACGAGCGCCGGTCCCAATAAGCCGAGCAGCAACAGCGAGCGCTGGGAACGCTTCGCCTGACGCATTTCCAGGGCCGTCAGGACCGACTGCACGTTGCGATAGCGATGTTTGGGATCGACGGCGAGGCAGCGATCGATAATGTCCGCCAGCGCTCGGTCGACGCCCGGCGCATGATGGTGAGCCGTCGGTGCCGCGGACGATCGCAGCGTGTCGCGGTAAATGCGCAACCGCTCGTCGATCGGTCCTTGTGATGAAACGGATGTCGCAATCTCATCCGTGAGATAAGGCAATTTCCCCGTGACCATGCGATAGAGAATCGTTCCCAAGGCATAGACGTCCCAGCGCGCATCGGGAGTCGCTTTCAAATCGGCCTGCTCGGGCGCCATGTAGAACAACGTGCCTAGCGACGGCGCGCGATCGTGCTTCAGACGGGCCTGCCCGAAGTCGGCCAAACGCGGCCGGCCGTCTTGGTCGAGCATGATGTTACTCGGCTTCAAATCGCAATGCAGAATTCCCTTGTCGTGCGCATGCACGAGACCTTGAGCCGTTTCACGAATGATTCGTACCGCGTCGGCGACCGTCAGCGATCCGGTGCGTAGGCGATCTTCTAGTGAACCGTACTGCATATACTCCATGACGTAGTACGGCGGGTCTGCTTCCCAGCCGACGCGGATGAGCTGTACTACGTAGCGATCGGAAAACAAGTGCTGTAGTTTCTCAACCTCGCGGGCCATGTGCGACCAATCAAGGCCGCCGCGGCGCGTGTAGTACTTGATGGCGACGGCCCGGCCGCTGTTGCTGTCGATCGCCTTCCAGACTTCGCCGAAGGCTCCGCGACCGAGAAACTCTTGTTGCTCGTAACCGGCCACTCTCGCCGGCGGCTTCAATTGTTCAAGACTAAGTCGACTTGACTGTCGAAGGTCCGCCTCTTCCATGCGGGGCGTAGCGTCGTCGGGCGCCGGCTCGGCCGCCGTTTTCGGCGTCGTAGGTCCTTGTTGGTCGGTCGACATGAATACGAGATGGGTTTCGCTTCGAATCAGTTGACTACGATGCCGAGGGCTTCACGACATTCTAAGGGTTCGCAGGCGAACCTGTCGCAATCATCGTACCACTGCGAGATATGATACAAACCGTTGTGAATTACCTGTGAATTGCCTCATGTCGTGCGATAACGCCCGGAAGGATGTTCGCTACCGCACGCCATTTGGCGCTTGAAAAGCGGGCCGATTCGCAATCATAGTAAAGCTGCGGGAGAATACAGTCCATCGTCTCCGCACCTACCTGTCGGTGAGTTCTTAGCCATGCGCGATTCTGCGGCGTCCATTCGTGGCGAAATCGAAGAAAATCTGTTCCGAATGGTCGGGCGATTTCCGGAAATCGCCACCAAGAACGATTACTACCTCGCCGTCGCGTACACGGTGCGCGATCGCATTCTTCGGCGTTGGGTACGAACGGCCAAAGCGTACTTCGATCATTCGATACGGACCGTGTGTTACTTGTCGGCCGAATTTCTCATCGGCCCGCAGTTGGGAAACAACCTACTGAACCTCGGGATTTACGAGGCGACCAAGCAGGCCGTCGAAGACTTGGGCCAGAACTTCGACGATGTGCTCGATCAGGAAGAAGAGCCCGGCTTGGGGAACGGCGGCCTCGGCCGGCTCGCGGCCTGCTATATGGACTCGCTGGCCACGTTGGAGATTCCGGCGATCGGCTACGGCATCCGCTACGAGTTCGGGATCTTTAAGCAGGAGATTCACGGAGAGAGACAAGTCGAAAGGAGCGATCGCTGGCTGCGGCTCGGCTATCCGTGGGAAGTCGCGCGACCGGAAATCACGATGGAAGTGAAACTGGGAGGGCGCACCGAAGCGTACGTCGATGCGACGGGGCGCTATTGCGTGCGTTGGATCCCGGACCGCGTGGTGCTCGGAACGCCTTGCGATACGCTCGTCCAAGGCTATCAGGTGGGCACGGTCAATATGCTCCGGCTTTGGAAGGCGGAAGCGACGAACACGTTCGATTTCGAGGCATTCAACGTCGGCGACTACGCGCGCGCCGTGCACGAAAAGATCACCTCGGAAAACATCACCAAAGTCCTGTATCCGAACGATGAGGTGGAAGAGGGAAGGCAATTGCGGCTTGAGCAGCAATACTTCTTCACCTCCTGCTCGCTGCAGGACATGATCCGCATTTTTATGCAGCGTGAGTCGTCGCTCGACGGATTGGGGCGCAAGTATGTCGTTCAATTAAACGACACGCATCCGGCGTTGGCGGTCGCCGAACTCATGCGACTGCTTGTGGACGAGCATCGAATCGATTGGGCAAAGGCCTGGGTGATCACCGGAAACGTGTTCGCCTACACGAACCATACATTGCTCTCGGAAGCGTTGGAGACCTGGTCGGTCTCGCTTTTCGGCCGCATCTTGCCGCGGCATCTGGAGATCGTCTACGAAATCAATCGCAGGTTTCTCGCGGAAGTTGCCGCGCGCTTTCCGAACGACCCGAACAAGCTCCGGCGGCTTTCGCTGTTCGACGAGGGAGGAGGAGGAGAAAAGCGCGTGCGCATGGCTAACCTTGCCTGCGTCGGCAGCAACTCCATCAACGGCGTCGCCGAGTTGCACACCCGATTGCTTAAAGAAACCGTCCTCCGCGACTTTCATGATCTATGGCCGGAGAAATTCAACAATAAGACCAACGGCGTGACGCCGCGTCGCTTTTTGCTGCTCGCCAATCCTGAGCTGACGGCATTCATCAACGAAACGATCGGTACCGCTTGGGCGACAGACGGTCAAAAGTTGCGCGAGTTGGAACTGTCGGCGGAGGACCCGGCGTTTCGCGCACGATGGCGCGAAATCAAGCAGAGCAATAAACGTCGACTCGCGGCGAGGCTCGGCCAACTTACCGGCCTCAGCATCGATCCCGCCACGATGTTCGATATCCAGGTCAAGCGCTTTCACGAATACAAGCGGCAGCACCTCAACGTGCTCCATATCCTCGCGCTGTATCACCGCCTCAAGCTGAACGCCCATTTAGATGCAGTGCCGCGCACCGTGATTTTCGGCGGCAAGGCGGCGCCGGGCTATCATGCGGCCAAGCTCATTATCCGCTTGATCAACGCGGTCGCCGAACTGGTTAACAACGATCCGGAAACGTCCGGTAGGCTCAAGGTGGCGTTCTTTCCGAACTTCAACGTCAAGCACGCGCAAGCCATCTATCCGGCCGCGGATCTTTCCGAACAAATCTCGCTTGCGGGTAAGGAAGCGTCGGGCACGGGCAATATGAAGTTCGCGTTCAACGGCGCCGTGACGATCGGCACGCTCGACGGCGCCAACGTGGAAATCCGTGAAGAGGTGGGCGCCGACAACTTCTTCTTGTTCGGCATGACCGCGGACGCCGTGCGGAGTCGCAAGGAAGCCGGCTATCGACCGCGCGACTTCTACGAAAGCGACGGAGAGTTACGCTCCGTTCTCGACTTCATCGCATCCGGCGCCCTTTCGCACGGTGATCCGCGCGTGTTCGCCCCGCTTGTTCAATCGCTCTTGGAACGCGACGAGTACATGGTGCTGGCGGATTTTAGCGCGTATATTGCGTGTCAGGATGCCGTTTCCGCGGCCTTTCGCGATCCCGAGCGTTGGACCAAGATGTCGATTCGTAACGTTGCCCGGATCGGTAAATTCTCCTCGGATCGCGCGATTCGCGAATATTGTCGCGACATCTGGCGCATCGACCCGCTCGTGATTCCGACGGAGTAGCGCGACGTTACCCGGCAGTGGGTGCTTGAGAA
Source organism: uncultured Pirellula sp. (assembly GCA_964633125.1). Taxonomy (GTDB): domain Bacteria; phylum Planctomycetota; class Planctomycetia; order Pirellulales; family PNKZ01; genus PNKZ01. Next base: position 9,028 of record CAZWDN010000208.1, read on the forward strand.
GTATTCGCGGCGCCGATTAGCGCTTGCAGCGGCTTTCGGTCTGCAGAATCGCCCGAGTGGTTTTAAGCACGGCATCGGGATTGAGCGAGATGCTGTCGATTCCTTCGCGTACCAGAAACTCGGCAAATTCGGGATAGTCGCTGGGGGCCTGTCCGCAGATGCCGATCTTTCGGCCGGCGGCCTTCACCGTGCGAATTGCCGAGGCGATCGCTTCCATCACGGCCGGGTTTCTCTCGTCAAAAATGTGCGCGACGATCGACGAATCGCGATCGACGCCGAGAATGAGTTGCGTCAGGTCGTTGG